>CAYTQF010000112.1:0-1689 GCA_964440165.1 uncultured Azospirillaceae bacterium | reverse complement strand
GCCAAACCTTTCGGCTCCGGCTGAACTTTATAGTGCAAATCAAGTCCGAGATGAGAACCGTTACCGAACAAGCGTTCAATATTCGGCGTGTCTTGCGGAGTTGAAATAATTAAAATTTCCCGAATGCCGAACAGCATCAAAGTTGCCAACGGATAATAAATCATCGGCTTATCATAAACGGGAAGAAGTTGTTTACTTGTTGTTTTAGTCAAAGGATACAAGCGGGAACCGCTGCCTCCGGCCAATATAATACCTTTCATATTCAATAACCTTTATTTGTTAAAAATAATACGTATCATAACATGCAAAGATGTAAAATCAACCGTCAACTGGCGTTTACACACACAACCGCACCCAGTTTTCAAAAAAAGCTGGATTTTTATAAAAAAATCAACTATATATAGTATAAACTTCATATTTAGGAGTAATCCGGCCATGCAAACAGATGTTTCTTATCACAATTCTAACTCTCTGGAAGAAAACGTTAAAAGCTGGTTTCGCCGCGCTAAAAAAGAACAAGATTTTTCTCATGCTTTGCAGGTTCGTTATATTGCGACACGACTGGCTCAAAAGTACGGCATTGATAAAACCCAAATCACAACAGCCTCTTTGTTGCACAATATCAGTAAAACAATCCCGGCAACACAATATCTGACTGTTGCAGAAGAATACGGTGTTGAAATTCTTGCTGAAGAAAGACAAAATCCGGAACTGCTTCATCAAAAAATATCACGTATTCTGGCGGTAGAAGAATTTAACATCAGCGATAAAGAAGTTCTCAACGCCATCTCTTGCCATACAACATTAAGAAAATCAGCCTCTATGTTAGACAAGGTAATTTTTCTGGCCGATAAAAAAGCCCAAAAATCTCAGCCTCATTTTATGCCGTTAATAGAAAAACAAGAAGATAATTTAAATTCAGCCGTTTATTGTTATCTTTTTAATCTGATACAAGATAAAAAACGCGTCCAAACAATTCATCCTTGGGCACTGGAAGCTTTAGAAGATTTACAACAGCTCAACTCTTAAAATTTTTTCAAACATACTTATATTAATCGTTATAATAAAATTATAACGGAGAAATATTTATGCTCATCGCACATGCATTATTATCAGCCGGAGATTTCTGGAGCTTACAAGACAAATTTGAAAAAATACCGGGAATATTAGCCACCCAAGTCGGCTATACGGGCGGACACACCCCTAACCCGCATTATAAAGAAGTCATGACTGGTAAAAACGGACATATGCAAGCCGTTGAAATAACTTTTGATAAAGAAACAATAGATTATGAAAAGATATTAGATCACTTTATAGATTTTTACAACTCACTTAACGAGCAACAACCGCGCAGCACCATTTTTTATTTTAATAACGAACAGGAAACTGCAGCAAAAGATAAAATATCCGAGAAAAAGCAGCTCTCAATAAAACTCCGCTCTGCTTCTGAATTTTATCCGGCCGAAGCGTATCATCAACACTATATAACCAAACCGGGACAAACCAGCTGCTGCCTGACAAACGAATGCTGACTCTGGATAATCTATTATAAAGTTCAGATAATAAGAATAGTAATAGAGTTAAGATTTTTGAAAATTTTAGCGCACAATGAAGTATGTAAACTTTCAAAATACTGAAAACGACGTATTAATATTCCGATTATAAAGTTTAGATAATGAGAATAGTAAT
>CAYTQF010000111.1:0-2073 GCA_964440165.1 uncultured Azospirillaceae bacterium | reverse complement strand
AAAAGTTTTGACGAATGATGATTTGGCTCAGATCGTAGAGACCAATGATGAATGGATTCGTACACGTACGGGTATTGTCAGCCGCCATATTTCAGAAAATGAAACGACGGCAGATTTTGCTTTTAATGCTGCTCAAATGGCTCTTAAAACAGCGGGAATGAATGCAGATGAATTAGATTTGATTATTGTTGCGACAGTTACGCCCGATAATACGACACCATCTGTCGCAGCTAAGATTTCTAATCGTTTAGCTGCCGGTTCCGGTACAATTTGCACGGATATTTCTGCCGCTTGTTCCGGTTTTGTGTATGCCTTGACGATGGCTGATAATATGATTCGTTTGGGACAAATTAAAACAGCATTGGTTATCGGTGCGGAATGTTTGAGCAAAATTGTAGACTGGACGGATCGTAATACTTGTGTTTTGTTTGGTGATGGCGCCGGTGCTGCGATCTTGCGTGCTGCGGAAGGCAATGGTAATGCTTTGGATACCGGGGTTTTGGCTACCAAGTTGTATGCTGACGGTTCTCATTATGAAAGTCTTAAGACATCCGGCGGTGTCAGTACAACGCAGAATGCCGGTTTTATCAGTATGGATGGTAAAGAAGTATTTAAGTTTGCCGTAAATGCCTTAAGTCAAGCTGCTGAAACAGTTATGCAACAGGCTGGAGTTTCATCCGAAGAAGTGAATTGGATTATTCCGCATCAGGCTAATATTCGAATTATTGAAGGTGTCGGTAAAAAGCTCGCTGTGTCTGATGATAAGGTTATTGTCAGTGTTGATCATCACGGTAATACTTCTGCGGCATCTATTCCTTTAGCTTTGTCTGAAAATATTGCATCCGGTCGTATTAAAAAAGGTGATTTGGTTGTGTTGTCGGCTATGGGAGCCGGATTTACATGGGGTGGAGCTCTTATTCGTATTTAAAAAGTTGTTTATATGTAAATAGATGCTTGTTTTAAAAACGGATTTAGTATAATTCATCTTCATATAAAACAGGTGTTATAAATAATTAAGGAAGTTATGATGAAAACAATTACTCGTGCCGATGTTGCTGAAACCATTTATGAAGAAATTGGTCTTTCCCGTAAAGATTCTAATGATATTTTGGATATGATTTTGGATGAAATGACGCAGGAATTGGTCAAAGGCAATGATGTTAAATTGAGTTCTTTTGGTACATTTGCTCTGCGTGATAAAAAAGCTCGTTCCGGTCGTAATCCTAAGACGGGTGTTGATGCAATTATTACGCCGCGTCGTGTTATTTCCTTCAAACCGTCTCAAACCATGAGAAAACAGATTAATTCATAAGAGGTTTGTTATGGTAGTCAACAAGTCTAAAGATGCGTTTCGCACAATTGCTGAAGTTGCAGATGAACTTGATGTGGCTACGCATGTTTTACGTTTTTGGGAAACGAAATTTCCTCAAATACAACCGATGAAACGTAATGGCGGTCGGCGATATTATCGTCCTGACGATGTGGAGTTGGTAAAAAAAATAAAATATTATCTGTATGATAAACGTTACACGATTGAAGGTGTACAAAAAGTTTTTCAGAAAAAAGGGATAAAAGCTATTTTGGGTGAAGAAATTCAAAAGGATTTTTTTGCCGAAATCAGGACGGATTTAGCTCCGGACAGTGTCTCTAAAGATGTTCTTACAGCCGTACGTGATGAATTGCAGTCTCTTGCCGTAAGTCTTCAAAACAGCCTTTTATAATTTTATATAGGAAATTGAAATGTCTGTCGAATTTTTGGGATATATTGCCGGAATGTGTACGGCAGTTTGTTTTTTGCCGCAAACATTAAAGATTATATTTCATAAACAAGTTCAGGGTTTATCGTTATTGAGTTATACTATTTATACGATGGGTCTTACTTTGTGGGATATTTATGGTTTTTGCACCGGTTCAATGCCGATGATAATTTTTAATACCATTGCAGCGGTATTTGGTTTAATAATTATGTACATGATTGTCCGGTATCAGAAAAAGATATAATAAAAAAGCTTGTTAACAATTCAGGAGCATTAATCGTGAGATTAGTGCTTTTTTTATTAGACGAAAAGAAGC
>CAYTQF010000110.1:0-2634 GCA_964440165.1 uncultured Azospirillaceae bacterium | reverse complement strand
CATTCTGGTTATAGTTTTTTTCTTATCGCTGTTTACCAACAAATTCTCTAAAAACATCATCCATAGTTTAGCCGCTATTTTCATAGTATTATTTGCTATATTCATCGGCTCACGCCATATATCGGTGGGTACAGATACGGGGATGTACTACTATCAATTTTATGGAATCACCAACGAGAGTTTCCAAGATATTTTAGAGTCAGCCAACAAGTTTGCGTCGGAACCGCTCTTCTTTATTATTCTAAAGACATCGAGTATTATTGGTTATTCATTTCATTTAGCACTGACAATAATATCGCTACTGACATTAAGTTTTGCATACATTTTTTGTGCAAGATTTTCAAAAATTATCAAAGCAAACCCTCTATCGCTATTCTGCTGCTACCTCATTTCATTTTATATACTTGGCCAACAAATAAATATTATCCGTGCCGGCATTGCATCAACATTTATTCTTAATTATTATCTTTCATTATTTCAAGACAAACGAAAAAGTGCGATTATATATGCCTTTGTAGCCTTGGGTCTGCATTTTTCCAGCCTGTTTGGCATCGGCATGGCGTTGGTGGCGAAATATGTCAGACTGGACATCAAGGTGTATATGCTTTTATGTTTCGCTGCATTAGCCGTTTCTTATCTTAATATGGGCATTTTAAATGTTGACATGATTGCCGGAATAGATATAGGCGACAAGAGTAATTATTTGACCAACGACGCCAGCCAATATGTTACCGGTTTCAGGCCCGGATTCGCAATTTTCAACATCTTTTTCGCTCTACTTTTCTACACGTATAATAATCATCAATACGATATAATAGACCAGTTCTTCCGGTTATATATTCTTTTATCTTGCCTGTTCTTTACATGCTTCCAGATTCCATTTTCAGATAGGGTTGGAGGTTACTCATGGAATCTGATTCCGTTCCTCACCTATTTCAGTATAGAAACCATGTTGAAGAGATATAGGCAAATGGCAATAGTTTGCACTTTTGTATTCCTGTATTTCATAGCAATAACCATTTAGCCGCAGGGGAATAACTTAAAATGTGATTACAAAATGAGCCAAAACAAAATAGATATTTGCTTCACTATCGGTTGGTTAGGTGGCGGTGGTGCCGAAAGGGTAATGCTCAATCTGATCCGAAAGTTACCCCGCGAGAAATTTAACGTCACCGTTATCTCCATTTTTAAAGACCAGTTACCTCCTGATTTAAGCTATATAAATTATAAATGGGTATTCCCGGTTAAGTTCCGGGGCACGATTACCATTTTAAGACTCTTCTCCCCACAGTTTTTATATAAGCGGATTATTGGCTCAAAAGGCGATTTCGACATAGTAGTTTCCTATTGGGAAGGTGTTACGATGAGGATTGTCAGCGGCGTGACCGACAATGGCGGCCGCAGACCAAAAATCATCAATTGGATTCACAATGAATTTAAGAGTCTGAGACCCCTGTCAAGAATGTTTCGCAGCAAAGCTGAGTTCAACAGAGCGATGGATAAATATGACAGCTTCGCATTCGTTGCTGATTCCGCCAGACAGAATCTCACCTCATTTATGCCCAGAATTCAGGCAAAGAGTCAGACTATCTATAATGTGATTTTCCCCGAGGAGATTAAAGAGCAAGGGCGGGAATCAATCGACCCTTCCCTGTTCGGGAAAGATAAAATCAACATCGTTTCCGTTGGCCGACTGGCAAAAGCAAAAGGATTTGACCGACTGATAAGAATAATCGGTCAGGCCAAAGAAAAAGGGCTGAATGTTCATCTCTATCTAATCGGAACCGGAGGGCTGAAAGAGGAGCTGGAACAGGAAGCGGCGCGCTGCAACGTCAGCGAAAACATAACTTTCCTCGGCTGGCAGTCAAATCCCCATAAATTCGTTTCAAAAGCCGATTTATTCGTATGCTCGTCGCTCCACGAGGGCTACTCCACCGTGGTTAGCGAGGCGCTGATACTCGGCACCCCGGTTATCACCACCCTCTGCTCCGGAATGAAAGAGCTGATAGGCGAAAATAATGAATTCGGCCTGATAGTCGAAAACGATGAAAAGCAACTGTCTGACGCCGTTATCAACGTCCTGCAAAACAAAGAGCTCCTGACTCAGCTGCGACATAAAGCCGCGCAACGCGAAAAATTATTCAATACCGAGAGGTTAGTTCAGTCTAACGTTGAATTTCTTGAATCACTATGTCGTTGATAGCAGTTTCGGTAACCGTTCCGGTTTATAATACGTCGCAATATCTGCGCAAAAGCCTCGATGCTTTGGCCGCGCAGACGCTGCGGAGTATGGAAGTTATTATGGTCGATGACGGAAGCACCGACGATAGCGGAAAAATTTGCGATGAATATGCCGCAAGATTTCCCAATTTCAGGGTTATTCATCAAAAGAACGGCGGCCTTGCCGCAGCCCGTCAGACCGGCCTGAATGCCGCCCGGGGCGAATACGTAATCGTTTGCGACAGCGACGACTGGGTCGAACCCACCATGTATGAGCGACTCTATGAGGAGGCGACCATTTCCGGAGCCGACATAGTTGTTTGCGGCTACTTTGCCGAGTATGCCGACGGCCGCTCCGTGCCCTTGCAAAGTTGGTTCAAGGAAAAGGAGGGCTTTATTGACAACGACGACTTT
>CAYTQF010000109.1:0-2772 GCA_964440165.1 uncultured Azospirillaceae bacterium | reverse complement strand
GGAGTCAAGACACTTGCGCAGATATTGCGACGTATTATAAACCGGAACGGTTACCGAAACAGCTATTGAGGTCATAACAATCTGCTGATACGTTGGCTTAAACGGCCATTTTTACAACATACAGAAAAATGAAGGTACAAACCGTTGCGAATTGCCTATATTTCTTGAGTGCGGTGTCCATGCTGAAATATGTCAGGAACGGTATGAGATTCCACGAAAAGCCCCCGACGCGGTCGGAGAACGGAATTTGGAAGCAGATAAAGAACAGGCAGGTTAACAGAATGTATAATCGAAAGAACGTATTATAAATGTCGTTATGTCGATTTAAGTATGCATAGAATAACACTGCAAACAGCAGATTGAAAACAGCAAATCCCGGCCTGAATCCCACTTCATATTGCGTCGAATCGGAAGTCAAGTAGCCGCTTTTGTCTCCTAAATCCATTCCGGCAATCATATTAACATTTAGAATGCCCATATTAAAATATGATACGAACAAGGCCGCAAAGCACAAAAGCATATACACTTTGATGTCCAACCGAACATATTTAGCCACCAAGGCCATAAATATTCCGAACATACTGGAAAAATGTATGCCCACGGCTATCAGGGCGTAAATAATCGCACTTTTTCTCTTATCCTGAAATAGTGAAAGATAATAGTTAAGAATAAATGAGGATGCGAGGCCTGCGCGGATAATGTTTATCTGTTGGCCGAAAATGTAGAACGAAATCAGGTAGCAACAGAAGAGCGACAGTGGATTGACTTTAACAATTTTGGATACTCTGGTGCAAAACAAATACGAGAAGCTCAGCGTAATGAGCGATATTATCGTTAGCGCTAATTGAAACGAATATCCAATCAGACTGGAGGTTTTCAGCAGCAGGGTAAAAAGCGGTTCGGAAGCGAATTCCTCGGCTGACGAAATAATATTGCTGAAGCTCAAATCTGTAGTTCCAAAATACCGATAGTAGTACATTTCAGTATCTATGCCAACGGAAATGTGGCGAGAACCGATAAAGAGTGCAAGCAACAAAACGAAAAGCATCGCAATACTGTTTATAATATTTTTGGAGAATCTATTTGTCAGCAGCGACAGAAAGAATACCAAAAATACTACATTGTTATATATTCCGGCAAATATTCCTTGATAATCGACCATTTGATATTTACGTCATTAGTATCTTTTGGTGATTAGCATTTTAAGCTGGGTAAATGCATTTTTGCCAAAGAATAAAAATAATCCGAAAAGACTGCTGATAATCAGCGTGATTACTAAATAGATGAAGCTCACCACCAGTTCGGGCTCTGATGCTACATATTTATGCAGACCAAAGAATATGGCAACCAACGTACCGCCATAAATTACTCCGGGGATTACAACGTTTTTTAGGAACAACTGGAGGTTAAATCTATAGAAATTGTTGACAGTGAGCAGCGCGCTGACTACAAACAACAGCTCCATTACTGTCATTGCGATGAAAGCCGAATAATACGGAGCGCCAAGCCATAGGGACAATGCGCTTAATCCAACGGATGTTACTTGCGATGCTCCAAGATATAATTGAAATTTCTTAACCTTGCCGATGGTTGTATAAATCAGGTTGAGGGCGTCTTCAATAACCCTGATTATGAAGTAGACAAATATGATTCGGATAAACCAGGGCGTATAGGCCGGTATTTCGCCCAACCATAGTTTTAAAATCGGTTCTGTAAAGAGCGAAATAACAAATCCTAACGTGATGTTGATAAAAAGGTTACACTTCATCATCAGCGTAACAAGCCTGTTAAACTCAGTGTAGTTCCCTTCGCCATAAAGAGTGATGCATCGGGGGCTGAAGCCTGAAATCAAGTTCCAGACCAGAACGTTAACGGCGTTGATGACCTGATAGGCGATATTGCGGGCCGTATTTACAACCAGTCCGCCAAAAAGGTTTAACAGAAAGTTGATGCCCGAGCTTTGAATGGCGGCAGTCACCGTGCCGATAACCTTGAAGGAGATAAAGGAGCCAATTTCCTTATAATATGATTTCTTGGTTACAGCTGTGTAAACAACTATTTCCCGGAAATTTTTTCGGCAGTAGATAGCATCGATAACAACTATAGCCGCGGCCACCAGCATTATAAACAACGCATACCAGATTACTCTTCCGCTCGAAAAAAATACGAGACACAGAACGCTCAACAGCTTCAACACACTTTGGCCGATACCCACCATCGCTAAAAACAAAAATCTTTCGTGGGCAATGACTACGGCATCAAAAATCGTGTTAAGCAGATGAAAACCAAGAGTGAATGAGGAGAACACCAATATATATCGAGCGGCAGCCTGTAGATGAACAGGAATATTCAGAAATGGCAATACGCAAAAGCCGCCAACCAACACCAAAACCGTGCCGACAACGGACACGACTGCGACGATGCGAAACGACGAATTGAATATTTCGCGGATTTCATCAAGATTTTTCCGGCCTAACTCAATATTGATAAACCTTTGTATGGTAGTTGCAAAAGTCCCTTTAACGCTCTCGGCAACCCAAATAATGCTGCCTATAAGACCATATAGGCCATAGCTCTCAACGCCAAGATATTTCAGCAGGTATCTAACCGCAAATAGCTGAATAAGAATATTTATGCCGGTGCGCATATACAATGCACCGGCATTCTTAACTATTTTACGTTCGTTTTCGGCCATTAGGCTACGGAGTGGTTGTTGCGGTTAGCGGCGGGAGATGAGTGGGGTGGGGTCGAGGGGCGTGCGGTGGCAGCGGA
>CAYTQF010000108.1:0-2775 GCA_964440165.1 uncultured Azospirillaceae bacterium | reverse complement strand
AATGCATAATGCATAATTCATAATGCAGAATCCTCACTTTGACTCAGCTCGGAGACCATATGAAATAATAGCCAAATAAGCCGGCAGCATTTGCGTTGCAACCAATAAAATAAAAATAAAGGCGATTGGCAGCGACAGTAAGAGCACGCGATCAACTAAACGGCTGTTTTTTTCCGGAATAATCATTTTCTTGTTGGCATTTTTCATATTAGCATCCCATAATCCAAAAAAAGGTATAGACTGAATTTAAAAATATTCTATGATACAATAAGTTTAAATTTGTTAAAAATCTGAAGAAAAATGACTGAAACAGCTGCACCGATTACCACCCAAACCCCGATGATGCAACAATATTTGGAAATAAAATCCCAGCATCAGGATTATCTTTTATTTTATCGCATGGGTGATTTTTATGAAATGTTTTTTGATGATGCCGTCAAAGCATCTCAGGCATTGGATATTACTCTGACAAAGCGCGGCAAACACGAGGGCGCGGATATTCCGATGTGCGGCGTACCGTTTCATGCGTATGAGAGCTATCTTTCCCGATTAATAAAACAAGGCTATAAGGTAGCAATCTGCGAGCAGACTGAAGATCCGAAAGAAGCCAAAAAACGCGGTAGCAAATCTGTTGTCAAACGAGATGTTATCCGTTTGGTAACCCCCGGAACATTAACAGAAGACAATTTGTTGGATTCAAAGCGTAATAATTATATTTTATGCATTGTCAAACAAGCCGAAAATCTTGGTTTATCATGGCTTGATATTTCAACCGGAGACTTTTACACACAGGAATTGAGCATTAAAAACGGTTCGGAAATTAATGTGCTTGGGACGGCGCTGTGCCGTTTAAATCCGGTAGAAATTTTGGTCTCGGACAGTTATTTGCAAAATCCTGCTATTTTCAGCCTGTTGAATGAATATAAAGAAAAATTGTCCGTTTTGGCGCAAGCTCGTTTCAACAGTGAAAATGCGCGTAAACGTTTGCAAGATGTTTTTCAGGTGCAGACATTAGATGTCTTTGGCAGTTTCAGCCGTCCGGAAATTACCGCAGCCGGATTGATATTGGATTATGTTGCTAATACCCAAAAGGGAAAAATGCCTCGTATTGAAAAGCCGCAAAAAGTTTATGAGCACAAAGTAATGGAAATTGACAGCTCAACGCGGAAGAGTTTAGAGCTGACAGACAGTATTAAAGGCGATAAAAATTACAGTCTGCTGTCGGTCATTGACAGAACCAGAACAGCGGTCGGCGGTCGTTTGTTGGCAGCGTGGGTTTCTGCCCCGTTATTGGATATTCCACAAATTAATCGGCGTTTGGATGGAATTGAATTTTTTATAAATAACCCACGTTTACGTGCAGATGCCGGAGATTTACTGCGCGCTTGCCCGGATATGGAACGAGCTGTATCACGCTTGAGTGCCGGTCGAGGCGGTCCTCGAGATTTGGCAAACATTATGACAACATTGTCTGCATTGCCTAAAATCAAAAATTTATTGCATAGTGCTAATGCTCAAAATGAACTTGTCTCTCCTCTTTGTTCGGCGATAGAAGATATTTTGCAAAATTTTGGACACTACGAACAATTGGTGCAAAATCTTGAAAATGCGTTGGAAGATGAGCTGCCTTTATTATCTCGAGACGGAGGTTTTATTCGGGAAGCTTTTTATCCGCCGCTGGATGAGATTCGCGCGTTAAAAAATGATGGTCATAAAGTTATCTTAGAATTTCAGGCAAAATATGCCGAACAAACCGGTATTTCAAATCTTAAAATAAAATACAATAATGTAATCGGTTATTTTATTGAAGTTCAAAGCAAATTTGCTACAGAAATGCTCGAAAATCCTGATTTTATTCATCGGCAATCTGTTTTAAATGCCGCTCGCTTTACAACAGTTGAATTGACAGAGCTTGAAAATAAAATCCGCAGTGCCGGAGAAAAATCTTTGGCAATGGAACTGGAATTGTATGCTAATCTGGTTGCTGAAGTTATGGTAAATTCGGATAATATTTCTCGAACAGCTAAAGCATTGGGAGAATTAGACGTTTTATCTGCTTTAGCGGATTTAGCTGTTGAAAATAATTATTGTCGTCCGGTTTTAGATGACAGTTTGATATTTGAAGTTGAAGAAGGTCGCCATCCTGTTGTTGAAAATTCATTATCCAAAGAGCATAGCGGTGTTTTTGTCGGTAATGATTGTAAGTTGGATGAAAATAATCTTATTTGGCTTTTAACCGGTCCGAATATGGCTGGTAAATCAACATTTTTGCGCCAAAACGCCATAATTGCAATAATGGCGCAAATGGGGTCGTTTGTACCTTGTAAATCCGCCCGTATCGGCGTGGTTAATAAGATTTTCTCTCGTGTCGGTGCCAGTGATGATTTAGCGCGGGGACGTTCTACTTTTATGGTGGAAATGGTTGAAACCGCCAGTATTTTGAATCAGGCTGATGAACGTTCGTTTGTAATTTTGGATGAGATTGGTCGCGGTACGGCAACCTTTGACGGATTGTCGATAGCTTGGGCCGTGATAGAACATCTGCACGAAGTAAATAAATGCCGTGCATTGTTTGCAACACATTATCATGAATTGACGAGTTTAACGGCAAAATTGCATAAAATGAGCTTGCATTGTATGAAAATCAAAGAGTTTAACGATGAAGTCGTCTTTTTGCATGAAGTTATTAACGGAGCGGCTGACCGTAGTTACGGTATTCACGTTGCCAGATTGGCCGGATTACCGTCATTAGTGTTAGAACGGGCAGGGCAGGTT
>CAYTQF010000107.1:0-2929 GCA_964440165.1 uncultured Azospirillaceae bacterium | reverse complement strand
ACACATTGATTATCTTTATCAACCAAATCCGTATGAAAATCGGTGTTATGTTTGGTAACCCTGAAACCACAACCGGCGGTAATGCCCTAAAGTTTTATGCTTCTGTCCGTATGGATATCAGACGCATCGGCGCTATTAAAGACAAAGATGATGTTATCGGCAGCCAAACCCGCGTTAAAATCGTAAAAAACAAAGTAGCACCGCCGTTCAAAGTTGTTGATTTTGACATCATGTACGGAGAAGGTATTTCAAAAACCGGAGAATTAATTGATTTAGGTATTAAATCCGGTTTAGTAGAAAAAGCCGGAGCTTGGTTCTCATACAAGGGAGAAAAGCTTGGACAAGGCCGTGAAAATGCCAAACAATTCTTAAGAGACCATCCGGAAGTTGCCGATGAAATTGAAACTAAAATCCGCGCAGATGCAGGACATTTAACCAGCGAAATGCTCGGAGACGACGAACCGGTAACGGACGAAGAATAATAAAAAAGCCCCCCCGGATTTGCTGGGGGGGTAAAAAAACATTTCTGATTTTTTCAGATTTCTGTCGTTACAGACAAAATCTAACACTCCAGATTTTGCCGTTTTTAATCAGAACCGTATCACCTTTTTGGAGACAATGCAATGCACAATCATATGAGATACCCATCGAATAACATTCTCCGTCGGTGCACAGAACATGTAACATATCATCACATTTTCCATTCACCACAGCTCTAGCAACGACTTTCGCTTCTACGGCAACAGTATCAGTGTTTGCAACATCGGCAGTCTCCGTTGTAACGGAAGAGCAAGCCGAAAACAGTACACACACGAACATGCACCAAATAAAGATAAGTTTCTTCATAATAATATTAATAATTTAGTTTACTTTTTAAGTATATCACAACCTCCCCCTCCAAACAAGAAAAAAAGGATGCGCCATCATTGACGCACCCTTTCAATTTCAGAGCAATAACATCTTATTGCAATGCCGTCAGTGTAATCTCAACCCGGCGATTCTGCTCACGACCTGCAGCCGTACTGTTAGAAGCAATCGGATTAGAAGCTCCCATACCGACAGCATAAATACGAGATACGGCAACCCCGCGATTAATTAAATAGGTTGAAACTGCCGCAGCTCTTTTTTGAGAAAGTGTGTTATTATAAGCTGCGGATCCTGTACTGTCCGTATAACCGACAATATTTACATTTGTTTTATCATATTCTTTAAGCACTTTAGCGACAGAATCCAATACCGGATTAAATGAAGTTTTAAAAACGGCAGAGTCAGTATCAAAAGTAATATTACTTGGCATAATCAAACGAATTTGTCCGTTATTCTGTGATACTTGAACACCGGTATTTAACAGTTCCTGACGCAATTTGCTGGCCTGTATATCCATATAAGCACCTGTTCCGGCTCCGGCAGCGGCACCAATTCCGGCACCCCAAGCGGCACCTTTTTTACCACCGACCAAAGCACCGATTCCGGCTCCGGCAACAGCACCTATTCCGGTACCCCAAGCTGTTTTAGCAACTTTGCTTTCTCCGGTATACGGATCTGTTGCGCATGCCGACATAAAAGCGACGGCAACTAAGGATAAAATAAATTTTTTCATAATATTCTCCTGCTGATTAATTCTATTTATAACTCTAAGAAAATTATAAAAAAATACAAGTATAAAAAGAAAAATGCTCAAACAAATCCTTTCCGGATAAATATATAAAAAACAAAAAAGCATTTCCCTTACAGAGAAATGCTTTTTTTGATACGGTAGTTATCTGACAGACAGAATTTTAATCCTCTACTGTCAACCCGCGTCTGCGGATTTCATTGAGAACTTCCACAAATTCAGAGCTGCTAAGATCAGCGCCGACTTCATTTTTCAAAAAACGATATCGGGCGAGAAGCTCAACATCACTTAAAAGTCTTACAGCATCTACGGATCTGCAAAATGTTGAACCTACGGCAATAAATACCATAAGCACCAGAATCAACACGCAGATCCATGTCATAATATTTTCAAAGATATGCATAGTATATAATTTAATAATAATTTTTAATTGAGTTAAATATACGACAAATTCATTTTTTTGTCAATAAACGATCTGAATTATTTTCTCATCTCCTTTCTCTTTAGAACTTTCCCAACACATATCCTTTATAGCTATACGCGCCACGTAGCGCGTATAGCTATTATTACAAAATTTACAGCCCCAAGTTTACTCTCTGTAGGGAATCATAAAAAAACTCCCCTTGCTTACGCAAGAGGAGTTCTTCAATATCAGCAATAAATTCCGTTATTCTGCCGGAGCATCAATAGCCGGAACTTCGTCTGCGGCAACGGCACCTTCTGCCTCTTCTTTAAGAGCCAGAATTTCTTTATCGTTCTGAGCAGCCACTTTACGCAATGCTCTCAAAACGGTACCCGTGCCGGCCGGAATCAAGCGACCGACGATAACATTTTCCTTCAAACCGGTTAATGTATCGACTTTGCCTTCAACGGCAGCTTCTGTCAAGACGCGAGTTGTCTCTTGGAAGGATGCGGCAGAGATAAAGGACTTAGTCTGCAATGAAGCTTTGGTAATACCAAGCAAGATAGGATCAGCCTCGGCCAAAACGCCGTTTTGAGCGGCAATTTTAGCATTTTCGGCTTCAAAGATATCTCTATCAACTTGTTCACCGACCAAGAAAGTTGTATCGCCCGGTTGAGTAACCTCAACTTTACGCAGCATTTGAGAAACGATAACTTCAATATGTTTATCGTTAATCTTCACACCTTGCAGACGGTAAACGTCTTGAACTTCTTTAACCAGATATTCAGCCAATTTCTCAACACCCAACACGCGCAAGATATCGTGCGGTGCCGGTGTACCTTCAACCAGCATATCACCTTTCTTTACCATATCGCCGTCTTGAACAACCAAACGTCTGCCCTTCGGAATAA
>CAYTQF010000106.1:0-3006 GCA_964440165.1 uncultured Azospirillaceae bacterium | reverse complement strand
GTACAAAAATGTGTTACGGCGGATCAGACGTATTATGGTTATTCATCCTGTAACAAAGGCTGGGTTGGCGGTTGGTCGAGTTCCAGCGGTGTCGGGAAATGCGGTTTGGATGACTGTAATATGGTTACTTATCCGTATCCGGTTGAACCGAATGCTTATCATTACGGAGAGGAGCGAGGCAAAACGGAAACCTGTAAGATTGGCGGTTCTATATATTATCGTTACAGGGAATGTAAAGATAATAATTTTATCTTAAAGGGGAGTGTTTGCGCCAGAAAATGTGAAATTACAAATTGTACCAATACGCCATTTACAAATACTTATCCGAACGGTGATACGGCAGAAATTAATGATTGGTCTTGTGCTATAAATGAAAGTAGATGTCAGGCGGGAGATGTTGCTGTTTTTCAAGGTAAAGAAATTGGTTTGATCGGTTCTATCTCTGCGGATAAGGTGTATTTATTACCGATAAATTATACACTGAGAGGGTTACGATGGGGCGATGGTGTGGCATATAGCATTAATATTCCCCAATTGAAAGATTGGGATACAACAACTTCCGGAAAAATTCAAACAAAAGGAGTTATGTTGTATAAAGCCGGCAGCGGATATTCTTTTTCTGCTTTAGAGCATTGTTTTAACCTTGATATTGGTTGCGCTGCTAATAGTGTATGTTCGAAAGGAGAATGGTTTTTACCGAGTGTAAGTGAACTTGTTTTTGTTCCTGAGATTAAATATTTAACTGCGAATGTTATGGGGGACCTCAATTTTGCATCCAGAGTTAAAATATCAAGTTCAACGGAACAAGATGCAGGAACCATTAGATGTTTATATTATAGTAGTAATATTAACTGTAATAAAATGGGTGATTGGGTTATTCCGATGCTGTTCTTTCATCGAAAATAAAAGCCCCCTTTTTTAGAGGAGGCGTGATTAAACGAAAAGATATCAGCTTATCGCTCATAATCTCTGCCTATAGCCGCTTGGTTGGAGCGATTGCGGTTATGATTACGGCGGTTATGACTGTTATTGCTGCGATTATTGTTTTCCGAAGTATAGTGTTTGAATTTCGGTTTGCCAAAGCTGTTGGTATCAAAGCCATCCAGACCTCTGTTTTTGAATTGTTTGCTTAAGTCTTTGTTTAATAAATCATATGCGGCGCGAACTTTTTCACTGACCAGTCGGTTTGGTGTTTCTTCAGGGTTTTCATCAATTTCCTGTTGCAAATCACGGGCGGCTTCTTTGGTGTTTTTAACTTCCAACGCATTAAAGAGCGCTTTCATTTGTTCGTTGCTCATATCTCTAACCATAAGTTTTTCATCCGGAGAGATATTGTTTTCATGCATTGTTTTGATGAAACGTTTCTTAGAGGCTTCATCAATTAAACCGCTATTGAGCAGAGCTTGCACGGTTGAATTTTTAGCGGCATCATAAATATCAAAAAGTTCTCGCATAGATTTTGCGGCACCGATGACTTCTTCCGCTTTACCGCCGTTAATACGGTCATTCAGTTCGTTATTTAACACGCCTTCCATTTTATCTTTAAGCGGTTTGAACATGTATTCATTTTTTAGATCTTGAATTTTGTTAGCGGCACGGTGTCCCGGATCACCATTGGTATTTTTTTCCATTTGCAGAGCAAGTTTGTATTTGTATTCCAGCAAGGCTTTTTCATCCAAAGCACCGGCAGCCGTATCAATCATTTTTTTAGCGTGTAACTCGCTGATACTGATACCCATCGGTACAAGCCCGAAACGAGCGCAAGACATTCTGAACACACCAGCTTCATCCGGAGCCAATCCTTGAGGGAAATTTATAACATTAGCCCCTTGGTTTTTTGCCAGTTCTACAATTTTATCAGCCAGAGGGTCTGAGAGTTTGCCGTTTTTGGGGATGTGGTAACCGATGCTGTCCAGTTTGCCTTTTTTACGATGTAAAGAAAGGCGGTAGGCGCATGTTTCTTTAATGTTGCCGTCTTTATCCCGTTTCCCGTCATTTTTGTAGTTGTTTACGTCTTGAGAATCGTAAACGCTGAATTCTACGGTATTTGATAATATGCCACCGTGTTTCCAATAACTGAGTCCCTCAACTTTGCGTTGGTTAGCCGCTCCGAGCCAGGTTTCAAATTCGTTTTCGGCTTTGTCAAAATCTTTGTAGTCTTTTTTCTCCGGATTTTTCCATGGTGTTATTTTTAATTTTTCTTCATTATATGCCTGCGGAATTTGAATATGAACATCATGTGCCTCGCGGTTTTCAGCTTGAGTTAAAGCCGCTTTGTTGCCTTTGCGGTATGCTTCAATTTTCTTTTCATCCAAACCTTTGGGAAGCTCAAAATTAGTAATGCCGCGACGATATAAAAAGTCTATAATTTCCGCAATATGAGCTTCGTCCATTGTACCATTAAACACAACCTTGCCGTCGTGAATATCAAAATCAAAGAATCCGCCGTCCATTTGCTTATAGATCTTAAGGTATGGTGTGTTTTCGTCATCAATGGCCAGTTTGGCGAACGTGTGTTTGTCTTGTTTAGTGTTTTTTTTGATTTGGTAGAGTTGTGCCGTAAGTTTTGGATGTTTTTTTATTGCATCCTGCAGTTTTTGACGAGCAGCTTGTGTTTCTGTTCTTTCATTTTCAGGCATATTTTGTTGTTTTTGCTCAAAATCGCTTAATAATTCAGCGACCTTTTCTGTAGAGAGGTCTGCTTGAAAATCGTTTTTGAAATCATCAAACAATATGCTTTTTGTCGGCATTGTTTTCTCCCGAATTTTTGTTTCTTTACTTTATTTTATAGCACAATTATGGACACAAAACAATAATAAAGTATTAAATTTGACAAAAAAATCCCCTCGTTTGTGCGAGGGGATTAATTTCTGAGTTATTGTTTTATTTTTTCAAAACAACAACACCCGGCAGTTCTTTTCCTTCCATCCATTCAAGGAAAGCACCGCCGGCTGTAGAGATGTATGAAAATTTGTCTTCAACACCGGCATTTGCCAAAGCTGATAC
>CAYTQF010000105.1:1720-3062 GCA_964440165.1 uncultured Azospirillaceae bacterium | reverse complement strand
ATGGGGCATCCAGGTCAACAATAAGGCAACTTTCCCATCTGGATCCTCAATCAGGGCGAGGATGACAATAGGGTATTATTTTCTCTTCGTTATACACCGACTTTTTTCTTTTGTCGCACCCGCCGTGCGGGTCATCCCCCGCTTGACGGGGGATCCAGGTCAATAATAAGGCAACTTTTCTACCTGGATCCTCGATCAGGTCGAGGATGACAGTGAGGGAGAGTCGTCATCGTATGACCCGCCGTCATTGTATGACTCGCTGTCGTCGGATGACTATGGCTTATCAGAAGAAAAAGCTTTTTGATATTCCTTTTGTATTGTTTCAATATTTACGTCAGTATAGCGCTGGGTTGTGGAAAGGGACGCATGACCTAATAATTCTTGAATTGAGCGCAAATCGGTCCCGTTCGCCAGCAAATGGGTTGCAAAAGAGTGTCTGAGGGCATGGGGAGTCAAATTATCGGGTAGTCCCATATATGTCCGGATTTTTTGCATCTGACGCTGTACAATTCGTGGCAGCAGGCGCTCACCTCGTGCTCCGAGAAATAAAGGTTCTCCTATTCTCATTTTATAAGGACACGCGCTAAGGTAAGCATTGATATTTTCAACAACTAACGGCAATAAGGGCACAATACGTTCTTTGTTTCCTTTTCCCTTAATTCGCAAAAAATTGTTGTTGTTTATATCGCCAATATTCAATGACAGGGCTTCAGAGATACGTAAACCGCAACCGTAAAGCAATGTAAAAATAGCGGTATCTCTCAGCCCTTGCCACGGCGTTTTATTAAGGTCTTTGGCAACATCAATCAATGAGAAAGTTTCATCAATATCCATAGCGCGAGGCAAAACCTTTTCTTTTCGCGGAGAAGATATGATACCCAAAGCTGAATTTTTCAAATAATTATTTTTATCCAACCATTTAAAGAAGTTTTTTAAAGAAGAAAGCTCACGAGCTATTGAACTTTTTTCAATATGTCGACGGGTGCGTTCTGTTAAATAATTTCTAAACAAACGAACATCAAGTTCCGCTAAATCCGTTTTGGACAGCTCATGTCCGAGAGTTTGTGCCGCAAATTCAGTAAATTCGGATAAATCGCGAGCATAAGCATCTAACGTATGCGCCGAATATCTGCGCTCGTTTAAAAGCCATGTTTGCCATTTTTTTATAATCTCCCCGACATCGGGAGTAACACTGAATTTTATTTCGCTTTTCATAAGAACAGTATAATGACGCAGTCTTAATTTTTGGTTTAAGATTTTGTGTTTCTTTTTCCGTCATTCTTGTGTTTCCTCTCTTCCGTGTCATCTTCCACATTTCTTCTCTCCCATGTCATGCCTCACG
>CAYTQF010000105.1:0-1620 GCA_964440165.1 uncultured Azospirillaceae bacterium | reverse complement strand
CGTACGGATGTGGGTAAATCAGAATGGATTTGAGGTTTATATTTAAAACTGTTATGAATGATTTTATGAATGAAAATACTGCGCAAATCATATCGGTAATGTTACCGCTTCCGTTTAACGAGCCGTTTGACTATAAGTCTGACGAACCTGTTTGTGTCGGTAGTATTGTCCGTGTGCCGTGGGGCAAAGAGCAGCAAATAGGTGTGGTTTGGAAAACCGGGGTTTCCTCTACATTACCGGCACATAAAATAAAATCGGTTATTGAAGTATTTAATTTTCCTCCTTTGAAATCTGAATTGCTTGATTTTGTACGCTTTGTAGCCCAATATAATTTGGCGTTTTTAGGTTTGGTTCTAAAAATGGTTATCAGCGTGCGCGGTGTGTTTGATGATTCTCTGACGACCACATTATACAAATTAAGCGGAAAAACATTAGCTGAGGCCAAATTAAAAAATTCGGATGCCCGTTGGCATGTTATGGACTTATTGCGCCATGCACCGTATTCTAAAAATGAAATCTGTCAAGGTGCCGGTGTAAGTGTCAGTGTTGTTAATACGCTGATAAAGAGCGGCGTGCTTCTGCCGATGATAAAAGAAGTGAAAAAAGATTTTTCTCTTCCTGTTTGTGATTATCACAAAGTTGATTTAACGACAGAACAAAAAAATGCGGCGGAAAATTTAATAAAAAAAGTGGGTAACGGCTTTAGTGTAACGTTGTTGGACGGTGTTACCGGATCAGGTAAAACAGAAGTTTATTTTGAGGCGGTTGCAGAGGCTTTGCGGCAGGGAAAACAAATTTTAATCATGGTGCCCGAAATCTCATTGACCACGCAATGGCTCTCCCGTTTTGAAAAAAGATTCGGTGTTAAGCCGGCAAGCTGGCATTCAGGCTTAGGTAATAGGGAAAGAATTGATAACTGGACTGCGATTATTGAAAACCGAGCGAAAGTGATTGTGGGAGCGCGTTCTGCTTTGTTTTTGCCGTATCAGGATTTGGGACTGATTGTTATTGATGAAAGTCATGATCATTCATTTAAGCAAGAAGATGCCGTAAACTATCAAGGGCGGGATATGGCGGTTGTTCGGGCAAAAATGGAAGGCTTGCCGATTATCCTTTCGACCGCAACGCCGGACTTGGAAACCGTGTGTAATGTTGAAGACGGTAAATATGACTGTGTACGGTTACAAAGTCGTTATGCCGCGGCTGTTTTGCCGGATGTGAAAATTGTGGATTTAAAAAAAGATAAGCCGCAAAAAGGTCGTTGGGGTACCTCTTGGCTTTCTCCATTATTGGTAACGGCTTTGCAAGAAAATTTAGACAAGCAGGAACAATCCGTTTTGTTTTTGAATCGTCGAGGTTATGCGCCTCTGACAATATGCCGAGATTGTGGTCATCGTATTCAGTGCCCGCACTGTACGGCTTGGCTGACCGAACATCGTAATATCAAAAAACTGGTCTGCCATCATTGTGGTTATATGCTGAATATGCCGGAACGCTGTCCGGAATGTGGTTCCGAAGACGGTTTGGCAGCTTGTGGTCCGGGAGTGGAACGGATTGCTGAAGAGGTGAGGGCTAGATTCCCTGATGCCAGAATAGAATTGTTATCGAGCGATATAACAT
>CAYTQF010000104.1:0-3455 GCA_964440165.1 uncultured Azospirillaceae bacterium | reverse complement strand
GTAATGAGCATTATGTGAGCGGTGCTTAATTCTTTGCCAAGCACTGTAGGGGTCAATAATATAAGTTTGCGGATTGGAGAGGATAGCTGCTTCTTCATCCAGCCAATGCAGCCGTCCGTTATCTTGCAGTGTTTTTTGAAAATATTTATAAATGTCAACCAAATATGTGGCGTCAGACATGGCATATTTGAGCTGTGTTTCACTTAAAGGACGCAGAGACCAATCTGTTAAACGAGAAGTTTTGTCCAGAGAAACTTCACAAATTTTATTTACTAAAATTTCATAACTGACAGATTCTCCGAATCCGCAAACCATAGCTGCTATTTGTGTATCAAACAAGGGGGCGGGGATTAAACCTGTTAAGTTATACAGGATTTCTATGTCTTGACGTCCGGAGTGAAATACTTTTGTAATTTGTTTGTTTTGGAGAATATCAAAAAACGGCTCCAAGTTCAACTCCGGAGCCAACGGATCAATAATTGCGGCTGTGTGGCTGTTGGCAACCTGAATAAGGCAAAGTTTGGCATAGTATGTTTTTTCCCGTAGAAATTCTAAATCTACGGTTATAAAACCTTCTGCCGTGAGTTCTTGGCATAATGTATTTAGGTCTGCGTTGTTTTCAATTATTCTCATTATTTCAATACCTTACATTTCTAATTTTCGTATTGTTTCATTATTTGTTTAATTTTTAGTGAAAACCGATGAAAAAAAAGCTTGCCTTTCATTAAGATTGTTATATATATGTCCCTATATTTTGTATAATTATGACTATTAGACAATATACGAGATATTCGGAAATGGTTGCCCGAGTATCGTGGAACAAATAACCATTTATTATTTTACCATTAACATCCCATATTTATGGAAACAAAGAAAGTTAAGGTGTTTATTTTTGCACCTCAGAATGCGGAGCTGAACGCAGCTTTAGCCGCATTCAACAACGTGAGAGAGTGTGTGTATATTACGGCACACCGCGCTGAATCGTATATGCGAATCCGCGTGCGTAACAACAGCAATGGCTCGGAGGGAATAGCAGAGTACTTTGCGCAGCGCATCAGCCCGATTTCAATCTATCGCGTAGGCGAAGGGCAGGGTGATGAACTGGTCGGCACTATCCGTGTTGAGGCTACTGATTTTGCCTCAGTCGTTGAGATCGTCCAGATGATGGTGGATACCCTGAAAGAGGAGAAAAAGCTCCCGATGAAGGTCAAAGTTTCCAACATCTTGGCACGAGATGAGACGCCTTGGGTCGAAATCCTGGCCAGAAAGACACGCGGCGCTTCCGTTGACGAATGGAAGAACGCGTTTGACGAGATAGCTCTTGCTTTTGAGGCGTCAGCAACCTACCATGACGCAGCAGTGCAGTGCCTCTGATCCTAAGCTATGAGAATTTTAAAGAACCAACTGAATAAGTTGGTTCTTTTTTTGTTTGTGTTGCATATATTCCCCTTGCATTTGATATAATTTGATTCTAAAACAAAGAGAGCAAATTTAATT
Organism: uncultured Azospirillaceae bacterium; assembly: GCA_964440165.1. Lineage (GTDB taxonomy): Bacteria > Pseudomonadota > Alphaproteobacteria > RF32 > CAG-239 > Scatocola. The sequence goes on along the minus strand of CAYTQF010000104.1, from coordinate 1,958 downwards.
TTATTAAAAGAGGTTTTTATGACACAATATCGGACACATACCTGTGGTCAGTTACGGGCGAATAATATTAACGAGACGGTTAAACTCGCCGGATGGATACATCGTAAGCGTAATTTAGGCAGCCTTTGCTTTATTGATTTGCGAGACCATTACGGAATTACTCAGTGTGTCTTGGATAGTTCTTCTGATTTGTTTAAACAACTTAATGATATTCGTGTGGAAAGTGTTATTGGTGTAACCGGAAAAGTGATTAAACGTGAAAGTGTTAATCCCAATATGCCGACCGGTGATATTGAAATTGCCGTTGAGGCTCTTGAAGTTCATTCTACGGCTGAAGTTTTGCCTTTTCAGGTTTCTGTTGAAGATGATGCGCCGGAAGAGTTGCGTCTGAAATATCGTTTTTTGGATTTAAGAAAAGAGCGTATTCATAATAATATTTTGTTGCGTTCTGCCGTTATTTCTGAAATGCGTCGTTTAATGACAGAGCAAGGTTTTACGGAATATCAGACACCGATTTTGACCGCCTCTTCTCCTGAAGGCGCGCGTGATTTTTTGGTGCCGTCTCGTATTAATCCGGGTAAATTTTATGCTTTGCCTCAGGCTCCGCAACAATTTAAACAATTGTTGATGGTGTCCGGTTTTGACAGATATTTTCAGATTGCTCCCTGTTTTCGTGATGAAGATCCCCGCGCAGATCGTTCTCCGGGTGAATTTTATCAGTTAGATATGGAAATGTCTTTTGTAACGCAGGAAGACGTGTTTAAGGTTATTGAACATACTATGGGCGGTATTTTTAACAAATTTGCCAACGGTAAGATTGTTGATCAGGCTCCGTTTATGAGAATACCTTTCCGTGAAGCTATGCTGAAATATGGTTCTGATAAACCAGATTTGCGCAATCCGCTGGTTATTCAGGATATTACATCTCTGTTTGGAAATTCCGGTTTCAGTGTTTATGACTCTAAAGTTGCTGAAGGCGCTAATGTTCGCGCTATTGTTTTGTCAGGGCAGGCAGATAAACCACGCTCATTCTTTGATAAGTTGGATGCGTTTGCTAAAGAAAACGATATGGGCGGCATGGCTTATATTGCTTTGGCTCAAGGCGGGGCAAAAGGTATTGCCAAACTTTTAAGCGCGGAAAAGCTTCAAGAGATAACGACAGCTTTAGGTATGAAAGAGGGCGATGCTGTTGTTATGATGATCGGTAAAGGTTTGAAGCTTTCTAAATTTGCCGGCAGAACTCGTTTGAAATTGGGTGAAGAGTTGGATTTGGTTGAAAAGAATGCTTTTCGTATTTGCTGGGTTGTAGATTTTCCGTTCTATGAGGAAAACGAAGAAACCGGTGCGGTTGAATTTTCACACAATCCGTTTTCTATGCCGCAAGGCGGAATGGACGCTTTGTTAAATAAAAATCCTTTGGATATTTTGGCTTATCAGTATGACTTGGTTTGCAATGGTGTAGAACTGGCTTCCGGTGCCGTACGAAACCATCAACCGGAAATTATGTATAAGGCTTTTGAGATTGCCGGATATGATCATAGCGTTGTTGATAATAAATTCGGCGGTATGATTAATGCATTTAAGTTTGGCGCTCCTCCGCACGCAGGCTGTGCTCCGGGAATTGACAGAACAGTTATGCTTTTGCTTGATGAGCCGATTATTCGTGATGTGATTTTATTCCCGTTGAACGGTAAAGCTCAGGACTTGATGATGCAAGCTCCGAACTTTGTTACGGATCAGCAGTTGGATGAATTGCATATCAAAATTGTTCCGGTTGAGGAGAAGAAATAGATCGTTTGAAAACATAGAATAAAAAAGTGAAAATAATTGAAAAAATGTTTTGACTTATTCCGGAAAATAGCGTAAATATTCTATGTTTTCAAAGATTGCTTCATCGTCTAATGGTAGGACACGACACTCTGGATGTTGGTATCTTGGTTCGAATCCAGGTGAAGCAG
>CAYTQF010000103.1:0-3544 GCA_964440165.1 uncultured Azospirillaceae bacterium | reverse complement strand
GACAAAGCTTAGTTAAAGATGAAACACTGCTGAACATTGCAGCCGTTTGTCCTGTATGTATTGAAGACTTTGCCCGGATCCGTAATCTTCGCTCGGATATCACCAAAGGAAAATTAGCTCAGGAAATTATAGAAGTTATCAAAGCGGCACAAGAAATTCCGACATCAGCATATGTCCGGCTTCCTAAAGAAGACACTGTCTCCAACAGTCGCGCATCTCTATATGAACTGCTAAAGTTACTTTTAAAAATCACCAGCCAGCACAGCGGTGTCGTTGCTAAACTGATTGCTTCAGATAACGATCTGAAAAAACTTTCGGCTTTCAGCGACAAAGATAACCCCGTACTTAAAGGATGGAGAAAAGAATTATTCGGAAAACAAGCTCTGGCCTTGAGAGAAGGACGCCTGAATATCGGTTATGATCCGATAAAACATAAAATAGATATCCATATCAACGAACCACTTCCTGAAGCAGATTAAAAAGTAAACGTGAAATTTTAGGATTTTTAATTTTCATATACACAGACAAAAAGCGCAATGAATCCTTATCTAAAACAACATCATTTATCCGATCAGGAATAGCATTATCAAAAAAGAAATTCATATCTGTTTCTAAAATACGGCTGATTTGCCACAAGCGGCCGGCACTAACGCGATTAATCCCCTGTTCGTATTTCTGCAGCTGCTGAAAAGTAATACCGATCTGAGAAGCCAACTCTTTTTGAGTGATTTTTAAAAGTCTGCGCCGCACATTAATACGCAATCCGACAGTTTTATCTATGTCAGAAGTATCAGCAAGCAAATTGATATGCTGTTTTGTTCTTTTATCCATGGTTATATTTCCAACCCCAACTTCTACTAATATAACCAAATCATTATTTTTTTGCAACTTTATTTTGTGTTAGCAAACACTGTAGCGGCTGTTATATATTTTATCTAATAAACCAAGGATTTTAAGAACAACATTGCTTTTAATTGAGTAGTAAATCGTTTGAGATTTTCTTCGGGTCTTAACTAAATTATACTTTCTCAAAATAGCCAAATGCTGAGATAAAGCAGATTGACTCAACCCGACAATTTTTTCCAAATCTCCGACACAAATTTCACCGTTTTTAAGCACAAATAAAATATGTAATCGCTTATTGTTTCCCATTGCCTTCAAAACATATCCGCCCTGTTTAATCGCTAAATTTTCCATCTTTTTTCTCCTAATTCCACTATTTCTAATTTAGCATAAAAAATTATATATGCATAGTTGTAGACGGACTGTACTTTAGTCGTAACCATTCGTATTAATCACAACAAAAATTATAAGGATTGCTATTGAATCAGGAATATAATACACTGCCAAAAACTAGCTTTTTAGGAGAAAATAATGTCCGAAAACGAAACGCTCAGCTTTGAAGAAGCCTTAATTAAACTGGAAAACATTGTCCGAGAATTGGAAAGCGGACGCATTAAACTTGATGATGCCGTTGCCGCTTACACACAAGCTGTCAACTTAAAAAAATTCTGCGAACAAAGATTAAAAAATGCTCAACTGCAAATTGAAAAAATAGAGACCGCTTCAGACGGAGAAATTAAAACCGTTCCTTTTAATCCGGCAGAAGAACAAGCCTAATGACCGATATTCAACAGAAACTGGCAGAATACACCGTTCGGTTTAATTCTGTTTTGCCGGCCTTTTTTCCGCATTCGGAAGGTGCTGAGCAGCGCGTAACCAAGGCTATGGAATATTCTGTTTCTAACGGAGGCAAAAGATTAAGACCTTTTTTAGTATACTCTGTAGCCAAATTATTCGGTATAGATTTTGAACAATCGTTACCAACCGCCGTTGCATTAGAATGTCTCCATTCTTATTCTCTTATTCATGATGATCTTCCGGCTATGGACAATGATGATCTGCGCCGTGGCAAACCGACTTGTCATAAAGCTTTTGATGAAGCAACCGCTATTCTGGCCGGAGATGGACTTTTAACATACGCTTTTGAACTTCTCAGCAGAGAAACAACCCATCCGGATCCATCCGTTCGCTGCCGCTTATTAAATGCTTTGGCAAAAAATGCCGGAGCCTTTGATGGTATGGTCGCAGGACAGATGCTGGATTTAATATCAGAACAAAACCCGGCTTTAGACACGGAAAATATTATTCAACATATTGAAGAAATGAAAACAGGACGTCTCATCAGCTTTGCCTGTCAAGCCGGTGCGATTCTGGGACATGCCGATCCGATTCAATCCCAGGCATTATACACATATTCACGCAGTATCGGCATTGCTTTCCAAATTGCCGATGATATTTTGGATGTATCAGGCTCTGAAGAAAAAATGGGAAAAACACTCAAAAAAGATGAAGCCCAGGGTAAACTGACATTTGTCAAACTTTACGGCTTGGAAACTGCAAAAAAAATCGCACAAGATTATATTACCCAGGCAGAAGATGCTTTAATAATATTTGAAGATAAAGCGGATTCCCTTCGCCAATTAGCACGATTTATTATAGAAAGAGATCACTAAAACACTCCTTAATAAATACCCCCGGATAATTTCGGGGGTATTTATTAGACTCAAAAAACTACGACCTCAAAAAATGATTGAAAAGTTGAAAAGGATGTGCTAACATCAGAATTGGGTTTTGATACGAATTATATTCTGATACGAGGTTAGCATGAGGGCGAAGTGTGTTTGTACCATATGTGGTTTAGTATTTATGTTTAGTGCCTCAGTGGTGCACGCATCTTATTTGTCTTACAACACAATCTCTGTAAATATTGAATCGAATCCCAAACCCAAATCAAGATTCGTATCAAAACCCGTTTATCCCAAATTAGCGGGTGTTACGTTTATTACCGACAGTGATGCCAATCGTTTTAAGTTTGATGCGGCGGATGTTCGTACACAATGTATGGCATTGGGTTTTGCTTATTTGACAGACAGTTGTGAGGCCGGAACCGCAAAAGCTCTCTGTTCTTCCGTGTTAAACCAAGCTGGAGCTGAGAAATACACTTCAGGTTGTTGTAACCGTAAATATTATCTGTATGAAGATAATAACAAATGCAGTAACAATAATACGATCGAGACATGTACCACTTCATCAGGAAAGACATATTATCACTGTGGCTGCAATCGCAGTCTGTATCCATTTTCAGGGGACAGCGATTGTCCTCGTGGCAATGTTGTGAACATGGCGAATGTTTGCGAGATGAAGGATGAGAGCAACGTAAGTGTGAAATATTACGCGACCTGTTGTCCGGCGTCTTATCAAGAAACCTGTACAGGCAACCATCTGGTCGGTAACGGTTCGGCCTGTTATCGAAAAGAAGGCGAGAGTTTGATAGCCAAATATGAATCATGTTCTTGTTCGGCTCATTACGATACGCTTTGTACGGGCGGCGGAATGATAGATCCGAGTGATTACTGTTTGTTGAACGGGAAGAAGTTTACGAAAGATACGAACTGTGAAGGACCGTGTCAGCAAAGCTCAGAAACGAATGTTGATGCTGAGTTTTATAATAAAGTATGGCACTGTTTGTATAAAGAAGACG
>CAYTQF010000102.1:0-3589 GCA_964440165.1 uncultured Azospirillaceae bacterium | reverse complement strand
ATGGGATATATTATTATCAATCCGCAGGAATTTCGGCAGAATATTTCGGTTGTCGTCGGTAGTTTGATGGGAATACAATAAAATGCCTTATATTAATGATTGGAGCTGGGAAGATAAGTCATTAACAGGCAGCACCAATGATGATGCTGTTGAAAAAAGCCGAGAGATTGCCGGAGAAAAATTTATAATCAGTGCCGTTTGCCAGACAAAAGGCCGAGGACGTCGAGGCCGTAGTTGGTTTGGAGCTGACGGCAATCTGTTTTTTTCTCAAGGGTTGGAATGTGATTTAAGAAATATCGGACAATTGGTTTGTGTAAGTGCATTAAGTTTATATGAAGCTATTGCCGAAAAACTTCCGCCACAGCATAAAGCCGAAATAAAATGGCCGAATGATATTTTACTTGATGGAAAAAAAATCTGCGGAACATTATTAGAAAAAGGACATGGACGGTATTTTGTTATTGGTATCGGTGTTAATATCAAGTCTGCGCCGATTTCATCGGAATTACAATATCCGATAACCAGCTTGGCTGATTGCGGAATAAATATTGACAGAATAAGCTTTCTGCGGTCTTATATAGCAAAATTTGATAAAAATTATAATATTTGGCAGCAGTCAGGGTTTTCTGATATTAAAACCTTATGGAAACGAGTTGTAAAAGGCTTGGGCGAAACGATTAATGTCCGTATGGAAAAGTCGGAAATCTCGGGAATATTTTATGATATTGGCGATAACGGAGAGCTGTTGTTGCAAAAAGATGGAAAAATATCCGGAATTTTTGCCGGAGATGTGTTTTTTATTGATGAAAGAAAATAGATGAATAGTTTTAAACGGGAAGGGATTTATTTTCTCCCTCTGGGCGGCGCGGATGAAATCGGTATCAATATGTATGTGTATGCCGTTGACGGCAAATTGATTGTGGTTGATACCGGATATGGTTTTTTAAATGATGATTATCCCGGCATGGATTTGGCTTTTGCCGATGCGTCTTTTTTAGAAGATTATGCCGAAGATATTGAAGGTTTGTTTATTACCCATGCGCATGAAGATCATTTTGGAGCTATCGCTCAGATTTGGCCAAAATTGAAATGTCCCGTTTATGCTGCTGATTTTACATTGGGGCTTATTAAAGAACGTTTGCGGGAATACAAGCTGGATGATGTTGTGCCTTTATACTCCGTAAGCCAAAATCGTTTTGTTGAACTTCCGAATTTTACGGTTGAATTTATTCCGATTGTACACTCCGTACCGGAAACCAGCGCGCTCGGTATTCGAACAAAATACGGAAATATTGTTCATGCAACGGATTGGCGTCTGGATGATAGTGCAATTGATTTTTTGCGGACGGATTATGAGGCATTACAGAATATAGCGGCAGAGGGTGTTGCTTTATTTGTCTGCGATTCGACCAATGCGTTGATAGAAAATGAATTACCCAGTGAATATGAAGTTCGCCGGAATTTAATCAAGATGATGCCGACATTTAAGAAGGGGCTGCTGGCAACTTGTTTTGCATCAAATCTGATGCGTCTGGAAAGTTTGATTATTGCGGCCCACGAGGCTCAGCGGACACCGGTTTTGGTTGGACGCAGTCTGATTCAAAATATGAGAATAGCCAAAGAAAACGGTTATTTTGCCGATTTGCCATGTTATCTGGATATCAGTGAAGCCAAAGATATTCCTTCAGATAAGATTTTATATATCTGTACCGGCTCTCAGGCTAATTATCGCAGTGCCTTAACTTTAATTGCCAACGGCGAATATAAGGATATTAAACTGGATAAAGGCGACGCAATTATTTTTTCTTCCAAAATGATTCCGGGAAATGAAGATAAAATTGAACGCCTGCAGGAAAAATTGATTGATCAGGGCGTTCAGGTGATTACGTCTGATGACGCCTTGGTTCATACCTCAGGACATGCCACAAAGTCCGAATTAAAATATATGTATGATCTACTGAAGCCGGAAGTTGTTTTGCCTGTTCACGGTTCCAAGCGTTTTACGCGCGAGCAGCAGCGTTATGCCTTGAGTTGCGGTATTAAACAAGTCAAAACCTCCAAAAATGGTGATGTGCTGTTGTATCATAATCACGAAATAGAATGCATCGGAGAGATTTCTACCGATATTTTAGGTGTAGACAGAAAACAGGTTACTTCGCTTGGTTCGCAATTAGTTAAAAACCGTCGCCGGCTTGCTTTTAATTGCAGTGTTTTTATAACGGTTGTTCTTGATGAAAAATGGCGGGTTGAAGATTTGCAAATCACGTCAATTGATATTTTGGAAGAGCATGCATTTAATGCACTTGTTGAAGAAATTAAGGAAGATTTGTTGCCGCAGATAACTCCGTATGCGATTGAATGTAACTATCGAGAAAATATGGTTTCTGATTTTATTCGCGGAAAAATTCGTAAACGCATTTTCAATGTAACGGGTATTAAGCCGGTAACTTTCATGCACTTTTTCCGTCGACAGACAGATGAGGTTATCCCTCTTGTTTCAGAGGAAGATAAATCGTAAATGTTGTGCCGTTATAGGCATTGGATTTTACGGTGAGGTTACCATGATGGCGAACAACGATTTGTTTGGCGATAGATAGTCCCAATCCGGTTCCTTTAATATTTTTATCTTTGTGTTCCTGCAAACGGAAAAAACGTTCAGTCAATCGTGCTAAATCTTCAGCCGAAATTTTAGGCCCTTTGTTGGTAACTGAAATAGATACAGCCGGACCTTCATTATTTTTAAGATTTGGAGCTTTGGGAATGGATTCTTCCAATTTTACTTTAATAATAATATCGTTGTTGGGAACGCCGTATTTGATGGCATTATCAGTCAGATTTTGTATAACCTGCTTGATTTGACTGCCGTCGGCAATAATTTCCGGAATTTCATCTTCAATAAATGTCTGAACATCCATATTATGCTCTTGGGCTTTTATAGAGAGAGCATCAGCAACACTTTCGACAATTTTAATAATATCGGTATGACTGTCGGGCGGTAAATCATTCATCATCTCTATTTTAGAAAGAGATAAAAGGTTTTCAATTAAAGAAGACATGTATTCAGCCTGATCTTTCATTATTTTCAAAAACTTTTCTTGAGCATCGGGGTCGTTTTTGGCTGAAGTTTGTAAAGTTTCGATAAATCCGGAAAGAATGGCCAACGGTGTACGAAGTTCATGACTGGCATTGGCAACAAAATCAGATTGCATTTTTTCAATTTTCATTGCTTTGGTAAGGTCATACAGCGAAATAACGGCAACAGCTCGTCCCTTAGAAATATAAGGAAGCCGTTTAATATGTGCATAAAGTTTTTGTTCTTGAGGTTTTTTTAGGTAAAAAATAAGGGATTCCGTTTCACTTTCTTCACGTAAGGTACGATTAACTGCTTCAATAAAATTATTGGAAGAAATAACGCGATCAATGCATTTTTCTAAAATATTTTTTCCCAGTAAGGTCTTGGCAGACATGTTTGCGCCTGAAATTGTGCCTTGCGCATCAATCATAATTAAAGGATCGGGTAAAGTATCCAATACGGCGGTGTCAGAAATAGCTTGGGCTTCTAAAACGTCGTTTTTGTCTGTCCAAAATT
>CAYTQF010000101.1:0-3886 GCA_964440165.1 uncultured Azospirillaceae bacterium | reverse complement strand
AAATATCCGTCAAATCCCGTCCTAACCGTTGGACATCCTTTGAATTGGTGTTTCCAACGACTGCTTTATAAACACATATCTTAGATATAAAAAAACCTGCCGTAAGGGCAGGTTTTTTAATGGCGGAGAGGCAGAGATTCGAACTCTGGGAGGGCTCGCACCCTCGACGGTTTTCAAGACCGCTGCATTAAACCACTCTGCCACCTCTCCAATAACAGCAGAATTAATCTACTCAGAACTTCTACTCAAAATTATTTCAAAGGTCAAGAACTTTTTTCGGATAATGAATTATTTTGCCCGTATTAACTAATAATTATGGATTCTAGGGCTAAAATATGGTATATTGTTTAAAGGTTAACAACAAAAGATAGTCTTTTTTGGGGTTTAATTGTTATGTATGTTTGGATGCTGTTGGCAACATTTATTGTCGCGTTGGCGTCATTTAATTTGGCGCCGAGGGCAGACACGCGGGTTAAGCAGTTGGAGCCGTTGGCTGAAGCAGCCGTTACCAAATTTGCAATTCAGCATGATGCCGCTGTTCAATATGCCAAAAAGCAAAAAATAGCACATGCTTTGGCTCAGGGGGAGATTAATAAGAGCGAGTTTGAAGACTATCTTCCTTTGGGATTTATTTGGAAACAAGGTGAATATACATCTAAAATATATTGCTTAAACAGAGGGGAATATGCAGATAAAACCAATGAAGACGGGAGCATCGTATTAAATGAAAACGGTTATCCCGTAAGAGAAACCGTGCTGTATCCGGCCATTGCAGAATCCGGTAATTGTAATGATGTAGATATATCCGGCAATTATGTTATAACTTATGGTAAAGTGCCGGAACGGTGGAAAAATTTAGTTACCCAAACAGTTTTAGGTGATTATCTGAATGCTATGAAAAGAAAAATAGCATTAGGTTCCGGTTGCGGTATTTTAGCACCGCGCCGCAGTGGTGAAGATAAGACCAATATTTTGAACAGCGACTATATTTTGGTTGGTTTAAATGCTTTTAATAATTCTGTTCCTCCGTATGTTTTAGAGAATGATAACAATTTTAGAAACAGATGCGGATTAGGAACATCGGATAGCAATTTTCCGAAAGACGGTAATTATTGTATTGTATATGTAACAGCGCTTTAGCGTGAGGAGACAGGATATGAGAATGTTGGGTGATATGAAGAAAAGTCAAGCCGGTAGTCTGATGATTGAAGCACTGGCAATGCTTGCGCTGATTGCATTAATCACACCTATTTTGTATAAAAAGTCTGCAGAACGAACAATTGAATTACAAGATATTAACGCAGCCAGTGAATTACGTGCGATTATTAAAGGTGTGGATGATTATATCTCTGCAAATTACGATACAATTGTTGACGGAACACAAGAGGTTAAAAACTCTTGCTCCGATGCAAATGCCACACAAGAATATCATTTTAACGCAGCCGCAGAAAATGTTGATGAAGCCATATCTGTTCCATTAGGGCATTTTTGTGAATTTTTACCGTATGGTATTTTGGATGACAGTGGTAATCCAAGACAATCTCGTCTGTTTAGTGATGACTATAAAGTTATCTTAAAAATTAAAGGTGATGGCGGTAAAAATAAGGTTGTTACGGCGTTTGTTGTTACGGAACCCAATACAGAAACTTTGCCGACAATGCGCGCTTCCAGTATTTCTTCTATGATTGGCGGTAACGGTGGTTATGTAACGGATGCAAGCGGAAACGGAAAAATTTCCGGAAGTATGGGTATTTGGGGTATTGATAATGTTAAAGATGAGTTAGGCATTTCCTCTGTTAAAGCGGGTGCTGTCGTTGCGGCTTCCATTCAGGGTATCTCATCTCAAAATGCCAAATTAAATCTGGATGATGTTTTATATCGTACCAAACAAGAAGATCCGGAATTAAACAGTATGTCAACAGAGTTAATGATGAAAACTAATGATATTACCAATATCGGACATCTGATTGTCGGTGCAGAAGAAAATGCAGGTGATGATGCCGCTTTGTATATCGAAACCGGAGATATTCGTATTAACGGTGAAGGTAATATGTATTTGGAAGATGGTGATATTACTGTAACAAAAGGTGGTTTATATCTCAATCAGGGTGATGCGGAAATCGGCGGTGATGTTGAAATTAAAGCCTCAGACACGGATGGTCAAGGTGGTAATTTAGCTGTTGAAAGTACAATTTTGGGTGCCATGACTGAAGAAGGAAGATATATCTTTCAAGTCGCGGCAGAAGGCGCTGTTCAGGCTCTGAGTTATATTACGGATGGCTTGGTAGATGGCGGAACCACCGGAGCCGAAATAAGTGATGACGGTATTTTTTATAAAGATGGAGAAGATAAGTTTGTCCGTTTAGACAAGGATGGTATTTTATTTAAAGAGGGTGCGGATAAATTTGAAGTAACTAATGAAAAGGTAAACGTTAATGAACCGGTAAATATTAAAGGAACAATAAATTATGAAGACGTGCGCGGTGGAAAAGTCTATGAATTGGATGTTGAAGGGAACGCCTATATTGCCAATGATTTAAAGATTGGTAATACCTTTGATGCCAAAAATTTGCATGCGCGTGAAAAATTAACTGTCGGCGGTGATACAACCGGTGTCGGAAAAGTCTTAAGAGTTGAGTATGATAAGACGAATGATATCGGAGAAATTGAAGGTACCGCAGGAAGAATTAATCTCGATTCCGGTCGGGCAAGTATTTTGTTGGAAGATAATGAACAAACATTATCTGCAGATAGTTATATTAATCTTATTTCTCCTCTGGTTGAAATGAGAACGGATGAAAATAGGGATCCGGCCTTTAAATTGGAGTATGAAGCCGGTAATGATACAATACTGTCTCGCGTAAACAGTTTTACAATTCAGGATACGAATGAAACAGATATTAATTCTAATTTCTTCAAAGTTCATAAAGAAGGCGAGGGAACAATAGTTGATATCGCCGATTTGGATACGTATATGCGCAGCGCTGATCAATATATTCAAGATGGTGTATTCCATTTACAGAGAGGAACAGCTGCAGACGGCACCACTTCATATAATGATGTTGTAAGAATTGGTGCGGCTTCAGACGGAGATAACGCGCAAGTTGATATTTCCGGAGACAGTATTTTGGCAAAAGACAATGGTGCCGGAGCAAAAATATTAAAAATCAATTTGGCTGAAAATCCGGATGACAGTGATACAAATTATCCTGTATATGTCCGCAGAGGTGCGATTGAATTAACAGATAATACGGTGGGATCTGATGATGTAGAAAGTTATGACGGTCATACCAATTATGTTAAAGCCGATCGTTTTGTATCCAATACAAGACTTTTAGACGGAGCATTAAGAACACAGACCGGTGCTTCCAGCGATTTAACGAAGTATGAAGTTAATCCTGCTTATACGTCCGTTATGCATGATATCAAATTAACAACACGCGGAGGTGCTCGTTTAAGCGATATTTTACCGGACTTTATCAATAAAGGTATTTATGTGGTGGATAATACCTATCCGGCATTCAAATCAAGTTGTAACGGGCATAACGGTAAAACAGTAGAGCAATACCAAAAAGAAGCATTATCTATTAATTGGAATTCGTGTGAATCATATTCGGATGAAGTCAGCCCATGGGCCGGGTTTGTGCCGACCCCGACTTGTCCGCCGGGATACAGTAAGGTTATTACTTTGATGCCGGCAAGTTTCGCCATGTCTCAAGCCGGTATTCCGATGCCGAAAAGCAACTGGGGAAGTGATAATTTTCCTGATTTGTTGATGAACTATGACGTTAAAAGTCCGTATGATTATTTGGACGATACTTCAACCGATGTTGCACCGACCCCGCTGTATTTCCAGAAAAATACATGGCTTAAAAGCTTTGTATCT
>CAYTQF010000100.1:0-3894 GCA_964440165.1 uncultured Azospirillaceae bacterium | reverse complement strand
ACACACAAAAAAACGCCCCGTAAAAGGGCGTATTTTGAAATGGTGCCAACAGAGATTGCTAAGTAAAAATAACCAACGCTCTGGTTATTTTTATCTGCAAAATCTTAGAACATCTTGGTGAGCTAGGAAAGTGATAACGACCGCGGCGAACCTAGATGCCTAAGGATAGTCTCTCGTTGACACACAAAAAAACGCCCCGTAAAAGGGCGTATTTTGAAATGGTGCCAACAGAGAGACTCGAACTCCCGACCCACTGATTACAAATCAGTAGCTCTACCAACTGAGCTATGTTGGCTCAATTTCTGAAATGGTTTATATACTAGCCGTTTTGGAATGTCAACAAAATATTTTATTATCATATGCAAAAACTATTGATTTTTATAATCGAAAATCTATCATTCTGCCATAACATCATCAAAGGTAACCGTTAAATGTTTGAAGATATATTTAAACACCGTACAGTAAATACAAAAAAACTGCGAGCATTTGGTTTCACAGAAGAAGAAACACAATATACATATACAATCAACATCTTAGAAAACCAATTCAGATTTATTATAACTGTTCTCAACAGTCAAATTCAAACACAATTAATTGATAATGACAGCCAAGATCCATACACCTTACATCTCTCTGATGCTGAAGGAATATTTGTCGGAAAAATAAGAACAGAATGCCAAAAGATTTTGCAAAAAATCGCAGATAATTGTTTTGAAAAAAACATATTTCAAAACAAACAGACACTAGAAATCATTCGGCATATAGCAGAAACTTATCAAGATTACCCTGAATTTCTTTGGGAAAAATTTCCTGATAACGCCATCATTCGCAGAAAAGATAACCAAAAATGGTATGCCGCATTTTTAACGATTCCCGCAAACAAACTAAATTTAGATGATAATCATTTGATAGAAATTATTGATTTACGCGGCAATCCTCAAGAAATATCCGCCATCATAGATAATAAAATATATTTTCCCGGTTATCACATGAACAAAAAAAATTGGTATACTATTTGCCTGAATGATTCTGTTTCCACAGCGGAAATTTGCAGTCGCATTGCACAAAGTTATCAATTGGCAAAAAAATAATCTTATTACCGTTTCAAATATTTTAACCGTTCTTTATCTTCCCGACTAACGCGTAAAGAATCTCTGATTTTTTGTAATGTTTTATTATTAACAGAAACGGATACATATTTTTTCCGCAAAAAGTCCTCCACCAATTGCGGATAAAACAAATACATTTCAGCCAGCAGCCATGCCATCCCCATTTCAACATAATATCCCTGATGACAAATACTCCGACAATAAGCCAAAATTTCATCAACATAAGATTCGGTCAAAAACCAGCGCAAAGCCATAATCAAAGCAAAACGAATTTCATATTCCCGTTCCGATAAAAAATAAGGTCGCAAAAATCGCCAAACAATCGGTAAATCATTTTTGGAAAATTTGAAACTGCAACACAAACTATCACAAACAGACCAGTTATTGATTTTGGGCACAAAATCAGTCAACAATCTTAACCGCTCGTCCAAAGAAATTTTTACATCCCCAATAACAAAAGCTTGTAAAAGCAATTCCTCTAACGATTCATCTCGGCACTCATCCAAAAAATAACGCCAATCATCTTTGCAGATTTTGGAAGCAAATTGTCTCAATAACGGTAATCGAACACCATATAAACAACAATTTTCAGGCAACAAACGCGCTGAAAAATCTCTATACGCCAAATCCTGATTTTGCTCCAAAAATTTTATAACATCAGCATACTTCATCAGCTACCACACAAACTGTCTTGCCCCCAGCATGCGTAAACACTTCTGTTGTAAAGCAAAATCAATAATTTTCCGACAAGAACGAACATCCTGCAAAATTTCCGCCTCGCAAAAATTTCTCTGATCCATATTAAAATACATTCGACAAGAAGACACATCTTTCTTTGCGGCTTGCATGCATTCATTTCGCTTAGATATATCAAAAATATATATACATTCGGAACTGTCTCCCGCAACCACGGCTTTACACTTGCGCTGTTTGTCCCGATCCATAATGCTGAAACATTCGGAAGCATCTTTTCTTTCCATGGCATGACAATAAGCTCTATCATCAGAGTTTTGAATCAAAAAACAGTTACCCCATGCCGTATTAACATAAGAAAACAATCCCACAATAAAAAAGCATATAAATTTCATATTATTCACTCCTTATAGTAGAAGAGTTTATAATATTTTATATCGTTGTCAAGAAATTTGTTCTCGTTTTGTTCTAAATGTCTGCAAAAAAACAGAGGAGAAATCTAATAAGATTTTCTCCCCTGTTACATTTAGATCATCCGACGAAACGCCTCTGTTCCGAGCTCAGGTGCACGAACAACATTAACAGAACAGCCTTCCAGTTTGTCCTTTTCAGAAAAACCGAATACGATACCACAGAATGAAAGACCATTCTTATAATACTCGCACAACCATCCTTTCTGACTTACGTCAAAATGAGACAGGATAACCCCCTCATGACCACAACAATAGCGCGGCGGACCAAACTCTTTAGCTTCCATCAGATAGCGCTCGGCAAAACCGACGTTTAAGGCCCACACCCGCAGACCTGCACATTCACAGCCTTCAGGAATACCGAACACTTCGGCATAACATAAAGTTCCATGGCGATAGAAACGACCTGACCAGCTGCCATCATTCTGCTGATAGTCAAGAAGAACCGAAAAGTACTTCGGATCTTTCTCAGGGCGTTTTGCTCTCTTTCTTTTACGTTCCCGCAGGAATTGTACCATGCCTATAGCAACAATTATGATTGCTACTACGACAATTAAAATACCACTACGTATCATCTCTAATAATTTTATAAAAATAAATAATTACTGGTAATATAGACAAAAAAACCAAAATCGTCAACAACAAAAACAAAAAAGGACGGTAAATACCGTCCTTTTTCGTAAAAATTATCAGGTTAAGCGCGTTTTTCCAAATCCTCGCCGGTTTCCTGATTAACTCTCTTAGCAGAAAGTTTAACCTTACCGCGATTATCTGTACCCAGACATTTAACCCACATGGTATCACCTTCTTTATAAAAGTCAGATACAGAAGCAATACGTTCATTTTTTACTTCAGAAATATGAACCAAACCTTCTGTTGTACCGAGGAAACGAACAAATGCACCAAAGTCCATAATCTTGGTAATCACACCTTTATAAATTTTACCTTCTTCAGGCTCGGCAACAATACCCATAATCCATTCCAGAGCAGCATCACCATTTTCTTTTTTCAAAGAAGCAATTTTGATAACGCCATCATCGGAAATATCAATTTTGCAGTTTGTTTTTTCAGTAATTTCACGAATTACTTTACCGCCGGAACCAATGACTTCACGAATTTTGTCGACAGGAATCTTAATGGCGACAATACGCGGAGCTTTGTCAGAAACATGCGGACGAGGCTCAGAAATAGCTTTGGCCATCTCACCTAAAATATGAATACGTCCTTCATGAGCCTGAGCCAATGCGGTTTGCATAATTTCCTTAGTAATAGATGTAATCTTAATATCCATCTGCAAAGCGGTTACACCGTCTTTTGTACCGGCAACCTTAAAGTCCATATCACCGAGGTGATCTTCATCACCGAGAATATCTGTCAAAACGGCAACACGTCCGTCATTCTCTTTAATCAATCCCATGGCAATACCGGCAACAGGTTTGCGCATCGGAACACCGGCAGACATCAAAGACATTGTCGTACCGCATACGGTTGCCATAGATGAAGAACCGTTAGATTCCATAATTTCAGAAACAACACGAATAGTATACGGGAAAGAATCTTTATCTTTCGACTAAGAGCTTCTTATACTCTATGTCGCTATCACTCATATATTCAGTTAAGGG
>CAYTQF010000099.1:0-3908 GCA_964440165.1 uncultured Azospirillaceae bacterium | reverse complement strand
GTGCTTTGCGCGGTCGTTCTGCTCGTATTGCAGACGATTTGGCTGCTGCTGCAAAAGCAAGAGAAGCATCTTCTTCTGCTGAATAAGCATTTAAGGCAAAATAAAAACCTCCCTGAACAAGGGAGGTTTTTTTATATCCGAAAGAGGTTTAGCTGAAAGTTTTATTTTCGGGATTGAAACGGCTATAAATAGAATTATCTATTATCCAAAGTTGTTTTGCCGGAGAATAAAATGAAAAATAATCAGAAGAACAATCAAACATTATGGCTGGTTTTGCTGGTATGCGCTGTTATAGGCTGTGGTTGGTTTTATTGGGAACATCATAGTCAAAAGAATAATAAAACAGCCGTATTGGTTGAAACGGTTTTTCATGCTAAGCCGATCGTTCCGCAAAATATAACTGTTGATACCGGTTATATCGGTTATGTCGTACCGATTAATGAAGTTAATGTTCTCCCATATATTAATGGTTTTATTTCTGATATAAAAGTTTCCGGCGGTACAGATGTTAAAACAGGTGATAAACTGGTTGTAATAGAACAAGGGGAATATAAGGCCAAATTAGATGCGGCATCGGCTGCCGTAAAACAAGCTCAAGCAGCATTTAATAATGCTAAAATTTATTATGAACGCATCAAAAAAGCCGGAGAAAAAGCCGTTTCTAAAACAGAGTATGATAATGCTCGGGCGGCTTATCTTCAGGCGGAAGCTCGGTTATCTCAGGCGCGTGCCGATTATAATTTGGCTGAAGTTAATTTTAAGTATACCGAAATTAATGCAACGATTGATGGTATTGTCGGCAATGTCAGTTTAAGCAACGGCGATTATATTTCCCCGGCCGGAGAACCGTTGTTCAGTATTATCCAGTATGATCCAATTCGTGTTGTATTTTCCATTACGGATAAGGACTATATAAGAGAGAGCAGTAAAGAAAACTTTTTTGCCGGAGATAAAATAAAATTGCGTTTATCCGACGGAAAAATCTATGAGCATTTCGGCGAATATAAATACGCGGATAATCAGATTAATAAGGCGACTAATTCTATAGCGGTTTATGCTGATTTCGCAAATTCCCAAAAGAAATTGATTGCCGGATCATATGTTACGGTTTTGGTTTCCAGAACATATGACAATATTGTGCTTATTCCTAAAAATTTAATGTCATTAGGAACTTCAGAAAATACAATTTATACAGTGCAAAATGGTGTCATAAGCAAAAAAGTCGTTACGATTTTGGGCGATTATAACAATAACTATATTGTTTCCGGAGACTTTGCCGCAGATGAAGCCTTGCTTCTTGAAAATGTAAGTCAGCAGGATTTGGGTAAAAAAGTCAAGGTAGAAATTGAAGCAAATGGAGCTGTATAATGTTTTCGGCATATTTTATTGATCGTCCTCGTTTTTCCGGTGTTATCTCTATTGTCATGATTTTGCTTGGGTTATTGGCCATTGCCGTTTTGCCTGTTTCTCAATATCCTCAGATCACACCGCCGCAAATTGTTGTTTCGGCAACTTATCCGGGGGCCAGCGCTCAAATTTTAGTTGATACGGTAGCCATTCCGATTGAAAATCAGATTAACGGTGTGGAAGATATGCTCTATATGTCATCAACGGCAGATGATAACGGTAGTTACAAATTGACCGTAACATTCAATATCGGTGTCGATCCGAATATAGCGCAAGTAAAAGTACAAAATCGTTTGCAACAGGTTATGGCGGAACTACCTTCTGTTGTGCAACAAATGGGTATAGATGTTGATACACAAATGGCAAATATTTTAGCGATGATTACCCTACGTTCACCGCAAAATACATACAATGATTTGTTTTTAAGTAACTATGCTTACACGAATATCAAAAATCCGTTGTCCCGTATTAAAGGTATCGGGGATGTAACTGTTTACGGACCTCAATATAGTATGCGTATTTGGCTTGATAGTACAAAAATCTCATCATTGGGATTAGATAGTTCAGATATTGCCAACGCTATTGCCGGACAAAATATTCAAGCTTCTATCGGACAAATCGGAGCAGCGCCCAGTGCGTCAGATAATCAGATTGTCTTGTCGTTGACAACAAAAGGTTTGCTAAATAATGTGGCTGATTTTGAAGATATTGTTATCACAACATCGGCAGATGGCGGTATAATTCGTCTGAAAGATGTGGCCAGGGTAGAAATTGGTGCTGATAGTTATGCCATGAATGCTCATTTTAATAACGCGCCGGCAGTGGTTATCGGGCTAAATCAAGCTCCGAATTCTAATTCTCTGGATATTATGAAACGCGTCCATACGACTATGGAAGAACTGAGCAAGAGTTTTCCTGCGGATTTAGAATATGATATCAGTTATAATTCGACAGATTATGTGCGCGCTTCAATAGCTAATATTGTAGAAACTTTGGTTATCACATTTGCGTTAGTGGTTTTGGTAACATATGTCTTTTTACAAAAAGTCAGAACAACCTTAATTCCGTTGATAACCATACCTGTTTCATTAATTGCTACGTTTATGATAATTTATGCTTTGGGCTTTGATATAAATATATTGACATTATTTGCCATGATTTTAGCAATTGGTTTAGTTGTGGACGATGCGATTATTGTGGTAGAGCGTGTCGAATACTTGATGGCATACGAGAATATGGATTCTCATACAGCGTCTGTTAAAGCGATGGAACAGATCGGCAGCGCTGTTATAGCGACAACCTTTGTACTTTTATCAATTTTTGTTCCTGTTGGCTTGATGGCAGGTATTACCGGAAAAATTTATCAACAATTTGCCGTAACCATTGCAACATCTGTTGTTTTTTCAGCATTTAATGCTTTGACATTAAGTCCGGCTTTGTGTTCTGTGCTTTTACGTAATGATAAACACACACAACCTCATGGATTTTTTAAATATTTTGATGAGATTATAGATTACGGCAAGCGAAAATATGTCGGAATTGTCGGTTATTTTTCAGAACATTTGAAAACGACCGTTTTAGTTACTTTAGGAACGATAGCATTAATCGGAGCTATTTTCACAATAACACCGACTTCATTTTTGCCGGAAGAAGACCAAGGTATTATTTTTGCAAATATTCAGCTTAATGATACGGCAAGTTTTAATCAAACCGGAAAAGTTATGGAGTATATTACGGAAGAGGCTCGCAAGGTTGATGGTGTTAAATATGTTATTTCAGTCGCCGGTTTCAGTATGTTGGGTGGTAGCGGAGAAAATGTTGCTTTTGGTTTAATTGGTTTAGATGATTGGAGTAAGAGAAATACAAAAGATACATCACTTGAAGCGATTACTAAAAAGCTGACGGCAAAATTTAGAAATTATCGCACAGCCAGTGTCAATTTCTTTGCACCGCCAGCTATTCCGGGAGTAGGAACCAGCAGCGGCTTATCTTTAGAACTGATTGCTTCGGATGGAAAAATTTCTCCGATAGAATTATTTGATGTTATGCAAAAGTTTTTGCAAAAAATGAATACATCAGGAGATTTTGCGGCGGCATTTAGTACATTTACGGCTAAAACACCGCATATCTATCTGGATATTGATCGGACTAAAGCCGAGGCATATCAAGTCGGTATATCAGATTTGTTTAAGGCATTGCAAAACAATCTCGGTTCGTCTTATATCAACAATATTACGTTAAACGGACAAGTAAACAAGGTAATTATTCAAGCTGATTATCCGTATCGAGCAACGATAGATGATGTAGAAAATCTTTACGTTAAAAGCAAAACGGGGAATCTGATTCGTCTCAAGAGTTTTGCTGATGTTAAAACAACGTTATCTCCTAAAACGATTTATCGTTATAATCAGTATACCGCCGCCGGTATTACGGCACAAAGTCAGGATGGTATCAGTACGGGTACAGCAATTGATACTGTCGAAAAATTAGCAAAAGAAGAA
>CAYTQF010000098.1:0-3979 GCA_964440165.1 uncultured Azospirillaceae bacterium | reverse complement strand
GACTGGCTTTGGCAATAGCGCGTTCAATATTGTCTTTCGGCATACTTTCGGCACGGGCAGCTTGAATAGCCAAACGCAAACGCGGATTTTTATCTGGTTCCGGCATACCGCTTTTAGCTGCAATCGTAATATCACGCGCCAACTTAGCAAAAACGCGCGCCTTTTTGGCATCTTGAGCGCCTTTGCGATACATAATATTCTTAAACTGGGAGTGTCCAGACATTATTAATCTCCTAAAACTTATAAAATCTTTTTGTTATTAGCTCAATTTTTTATGAAAATCAAGTTTTTTACACCATAGAAAACAGGGCAATCAGTCAGGTAAAATCATATAATCGATAAAATCGGCCGTTGCTTCAACAATTCTAATTCCGACCCCGTTTACATCAACTGTTCCCGGTTTATTGGGGAAAGACATTGTAATAAATTCGCCGCTTTCATCTTTTCCGGTATTATTCGGAGCATCATAAGCATAATAAATCAGCTGAATCCGACCGCCTTTTAAGCCCCCGTATTTAATATCAAAACCCTTGATCGGTGTTGTTTGTTCCGAACGAGATAATGTTATCGGTTCAAAATAAAAATCATCCGGATAAATAACAAAATCTTCCTTTAGCAAAACCAAACGATTATTGCGTATCTGACCAATTCTGCTTAAAGGACGACCTTCTCCGTCAATTAAAACTACAAAGCTGTTTTCTTGCGTCGGAACCAAAGCATAACGCTGTCCGTCAACAAAACTCTCACCGATCATATCCAATTGCTGAGATTTTTTAAACTCTACAGGAATTGAATTAGAAGAGAAACCGCCATCCATCGCCGGGCGAATAATCTCTCGAGCATAATAAATTTTGCGATATGTCTTATCATCAACCATGCTATAACCGACATGAGCCGTTAAAATTTCATTTTCAGCAAAATTACGTTCCGTCAACAGCTCTGTCTTGACTTGTCGTAATGAGTTATCATAAAAGGTTATCGGCTTCGTTGTCATTTGTTCCAGCCACTCTTTCCGCCAAGAACCCCAGCCATGATCACCGGCATTCAAACAACCGGTTAACAAAAATACGCCGCATAAAAGTGCTGTTTTTCTCATTGCATAATCTCTTTTATCAGTATTTTAATTATTTTTGATTACTATACAATAAATCCGCAGATAGTAAACAACAGATTACAAGTTATAAGGAAGAAAAATGCAAGAAACAGGCAGCTGCTGGCTGGTAAAATTCGCCCCCGCCGAATCAATGAATGAAATAACCTCTGAATTTTTTGATGAATACTTTGACGTTGTCGCCATCAATTATACGGATGACGGGTTGGAAGAATATGTCGGCTACAAAAATAACAGCTTTGACGAACAGCATTTTATTCAAGAAGCTCAACAAAGAAATATTATCTTACCGCCATATAAAACCGAATTTTTAGAAAGCCGCAACTGGTTGAAAGAAAATATTATCAAGTTTGCTCCGGTTAATGTTGAAGAATTTACGATTTATGGCATACACGAACAAAATATCCCTAATGACAACCGATTAAATTTAAGAATTTACGCGGCAACAGCATTCGGTTCCGAACACCAAACAACAAAAAGCTGCTTACACGCAATCAGCGATTATAATAAAAAGCGTACTTTAAGCGTACGTGAGCATTCAAGCACCGGACTTTGCTCGCAGGATTCCTCCAAAATTAATATTCTGGATATGGGAACAGGATCAGGCATCCTATCCCTGGCCTGCGCGAAACTTTGGCGAGAGAAATGCAAGGTTACGGCCGTAGATATTGACGAAGAAGCCGTGAATGTTACCAAAAACAATATGGAAGAAAATCATTTGGAGCAATACATCACCGCAGCAGTCAGTGATGGATACAAATCGGAATTAGTTAAGAAAAATGCTCCATATGATCTGATTATTGCTAACATTCTAGCCCGTCCTTTGATTGATATGGCACAGGATTTATATAATAACTTAAAGGCCGGCGGTTTTTGTATTTTATCCGGTTTTGTAGACGAACAGGAAGAATGGGTTATCGGAGAACACGAAAAATATGGGTTAAAGGTCATCAAAATCTATCAAATGGATAATTGGCGCGCGGTATTGATGGAGAAATAAAATGGAATTAAAAAACATACAAAAACAGCTTGCAAAACATAAATTGGATGGTTTTTGGTTAACACGAGGCAACCTGTTTATCGGACAAGATGTTTTACCGGAAGAAAATCTGATTCACCAATTAACAGGTTTTACGGGGTCTGCAGGCAATCTGTTAATTATGCCGGACAAATGCCTGCTTTTTGTTGACGGTCGATATGCACTGCAAGCGCCACAACAAGTTAATCAAAACGAAGTTGAAGTTATATGTACAGTCAATCATAGTTTTAATTCATGGTTGCGTGATAATTGTGCAAACAAAAAAATAGGATATAATCCCTGGTGCTGCAGCATTCAGGAAATTTTAAACCTCAACGGTCCTCAAATGACAGCCGTTGAATCATTTTTACCATATAAACAAGCTACCAAACAAGCCAATATTTTTGACCATGAAATTATTTTTTGCGGACAAAGCCGAGAAGAAAAAATCTCCCAAATAGCAGCAGAATTACAACAACATGATTTACATGCCGGTCTCTTCACCGCCGCAGACAGTGTTTCCTGGCTTCTGAATTTACGCTCAGATGCCCTGCCGGATACACCTGTTTTTCGCGGAATAGTGTTGCTGGATACGGAACGCCATGTTTGGATTTTTGCAGATAACTGCGACACGACCAGATTGCCTTCAAACCTGAAAATTTTGCCGTTATCCGAATTAGAAAAACGATTAAAAAAATTCAAAAAACAAAACATAGGAATTGATTTTTCCACAACACCGACGGCAATATATAATCTCATGCAGGAAAATAATATTCATATTTGCCGCATGAAAGATATTTGCCAAAAATATAAGGCAATTAAAAATCCATGTGAACAACAAGGTTTCATTGAGGCTCATATCCGTGATGGTGCCGCAGTTTGTAAATTTTTATACTGGTTAGAACATCATAAACACGATCTGGATGAACTGAGCATTGTCAAAAAACTTCATGATTTTCGAGCTAAAAATAAAAATTATGTTTCAGAAAGTTTTGAAACAATCGCAGCTTTCGGCAGCAATGGAGCTATTGTGCATTATACGCCGACGGAAACAACCAATAAAAAATTAGAAAACGGGAATATGCTGCTGTTAGACAGCGGCGCACAATATCTGGATGGAACGACAGACATAACCAGAACGATCGCTGTCGGAAATGTTTCACCGCAAATGATTGATGATTTTACGCTGGTATTAAAAGGTAATATTGCACTCAGCCAAACAATCTTTCCGACAGGAACGGGAGGTTGTCATTTGGATGCCATCGCCCGCCGTCCTTTATGGCTGGAAGGGAAAAATTACAACCATGGCACAGGACACGGCGTCGGTTATTTTTTAAATGTTCATGAAGGTCCGCACAGCATTTCTCAAAACAGCCAAAGTGCTAAATTACAAGCAGGCATGATAACCTCTATTGAACCGGGATTCTATTTGGAAAACAATTATGGCATCCGTATTGAAAATTTAGCGTTAGTCATCCCTTCTGAATATGAAAACTTTTTAAAATTTAAAATTCTGACATTGGTACCTATTGATAAACGTCTGATTAATGAATATTTGCTAAGTGATGGGGAAAGAAACTGGCTGAATACTTATCACAAAGAAGTGTTCAGCCAAATCAGCCCGCTGCTGAACGCTGCAGAAAAAGATTGGCTGCAGGAGGCGTGCTCCCCTATCTAAAAATATAACGGGGAGACAAATATGAAACATTTTTATTATCTGTTATGGACTGTATTACTCAGTATATCTGTTGTTTTGCCTTTACACGCCGAATTAACTTATGAGGGGGATTACAATCCCGATCAATCTTTGCAGGAATATTTTAATGAAGAATCTCCTCAATACGAAAAGT
>CAYTQF010000097.1:0-4117 GCA_964440165.1 uncultured Azospirillaceae bacterium | reverse complement strand
TTTACGGGGCGTTTTTTTGTGTGTCAACGAGAGACTATCCTTAGGCATCTAGGTTTGTTTATAAGTGTAGTTTGTATGGACGGGGTGGTTTTGTGTAAGACTAATTTCTGCATAAAATCTATGTTGGGAGGATACAGCAGATGAAAAAATTTTTTATGAAAAAGCCTCTGAAAACAATTAAGTTTTCAGAGGCTTGCAGAGAGTACCGGCTTAGCTTTCTGTTGCAAGTGCTTCCGATGTTTTGAACTTTGCAAGTTTCTTTTTCAGACATTCTTTCATGTCTTCGGTGATTTCTTTGATTGCTTCACGTTTGATGTAAGCAACCACTCCTGCTGCGGCTAAGAATGTTGCGCCAGCAAGTGCCAAAATAACATTTTTTCTCATGAGATAAAAAAGTTAAATGATTAAATAAGAAAATTAACTCACTTGGTGTTATTCAAAATCAGTGAAAACTGAAAAAAGTCATTAATAATAACATCCAGAATAATACCAAATCGAGGTCTCTTGTAACAATAATTCAGATTATTGTAAAGAATATTTTTAGAAATTAACTGTTATGTTCATTTTATTAATTGTATAGTGCGAGCTTTGTATATTTATTAAAATGATTTTTTAGGACTGCGCAAATGCCGGACGAAAATATTATACCTTTTGCGGTTGCGATACCGGATGTCGGTTTTCGGAATCAGATTATGGGGGCATTTAATGCTTTACTAAATTTAACGGGAAATAAAGAGAATCCTGAGCGTTTGTTTGTCTTGCCTAAAGGATGTTCCTGTATTTTTGATGTTAAAGAATCTCTAAAGTTGACGCGATTGACCGTTTATTCCGACTTTAGATGTGAATTATTTTCTATGTTAGATGATTATTTTAAGAGTATTAAATTTATTCCACGCATATTTGTTTGTGTGTATAATCTGACAGAGAGCAAACATCCTGAACATTATATTGATAACTTGTGCCGTGTGGTAAAGGAGTATTATCAAAGTCATAATTGGGGAGATGTTTTTACAACTGTTTTAACCAGTCGGATGTATTCATATAAATATGTTGATTTGATTAATGTTCCTAAGCATTTGTTGACGTTTACGTCTCGTATTCGTTTGTTACAGAATCCGGAACTTCGTAAAAAAGTTTTGATTACGATTGGTACGATTAATAATTTTAAGCTTGAAACGGTTAATGCCGGATATTCTCAATTACTTCAATCGTTGGAAGATATTAAATGCAGCGGTATTCCTGAACTTGAGAGGTTGTCTCAAAAATATGATCGTTATGTTGCAACATCGAAAAAAGTTGTGTTTTGTTTGGGCGGGCGTGTCGATGGTATGGAAATTATTTTCGATATTTCTTATGCCCATCGTTTGTATCAATATGCAGAACGTTTAGCGGCAAATGGTTATGGTGTTATTTTTGTAAACGGGCCGAGAACACCAAATGATGTTATTGATTTTTTATATGAAAAAAGTTTGAAACATTCTTCTATTATTTTTCAAAATTGTAAACGTATTGCCGAGAATGATGAAGATAGGGCGTTTACACGTTGGCGTATTTATTCCGGACGCTATGAGGCTGTTTTTAAAATTCAGCAGGTGTTAGGTAATATTTATCCCGGAATTTTAGGTTTCCCAAACACTTTGGTTGTGCATACGGCAGATACATATGCTTGCTGTGAAACGGCGGCTACAACGATTAAGACAGCAATAAGTGTTAATGGTATTTATATTGATCAGAATGTTCGGTATGATTGTCTTAATCTGTATAAATTGTTGTGTCCGAAGTATGTTGTTGATTGTGATGAATTTGTGCAAACGGCTTGTAATTTAAAAATAGAACCCAAAGATGTACATACCGAACAGTTATCTAATCCGTTGCAGGTTTTTGCCGAAGCGATTATGCGGCGGATTAATAATAAGTAATCTTTATTGTATTTCTTTTAGAAATTTACTGACAATATTTGATATAACATTTTCCAAATCAATCAAGGTCGGTTCGTCTGTTTTTTGCATTGCAACTTCCAAAGATATGCCGCAGCGAGCCAAGGCTGATGCTTTTAATAAGCCGGTTGCGATAAGAGCTTGATTTTTGTTTTGAGTAGAAATTTTTATTGTTGGTTTGTTTCCTTTTAGGGATAGGTATAATATATTTTTAGTGTAATCTTCTTTTATATCCAAACCTAAGTATCCCAGACCGGAGATTTCTTTGTAGATTGTTTGAGGACATTCTTCTGTCAGGCGAAGAATATATTTTAAGCCTATTGTTAAAGCCAGATACGGCTTATATTCTTCAATAGCGAGCATATTATCGTCAACTTTGAATACGATGCATTCTATGCCGTGATGGTTGTGATAAGCCTCAATGAAGAGTGCAACGGCAAACAAATTACGGCAGGCGTTGTCGATATCTTTAATAATTACGGCTTTGTTGCCGGACATTTCCGTTAAAAGCTTTTGCGCTGTTTGACGGAGTTGAGATAAATTATTTGTTGTATTTTCCGGCATTTTAAATATAGGATATGTTTTGTTTAAAAACAGATCATCTTTATTTTTATCAAAAGCAATTTCAATCATTCAGTTTTAGCCTCGTTGCCATGGTTGTGTGAAAGATATTAAATTTTGATTATAAAACATTATGCCCCTCATTAATGAAATAGTAAATATTTTTAGCTATGTTTTAATATGAATTTTTGTGTTTATGGAGAGGCTTATGTCTGGAAAAACAAAATATATTTTGAACAAAGCATTATCTTGGTCCGGATTGTTCTTTTTTGCATTGGCTGCGTATATGCTGTATGTTCAGCTTTCTAAATATGCGCCGGAAGATATTAAGCAGGCATTACTCAGTATTCCTCGTCAAAATTTGATTTATGCTTGTTTGGCTTCATTTTTTGGTTATGTTGCTTTATCGTCATACGATTTTTTAGCCTTAAAATACATTAAGCGCAAATTAGCGGCTTGGAAATGGATATTTGTCGGATTTATAGGTTTCTCCGTAAGCAATAATGCGGGACATGCCATTGTATCCGGCGGAGCTATTCGTTATCGTCTATATACCCGTTGGCGTTTTCATGGTGTTGATATTGTTAAAATGGTAACATTCTCCGGTTTTACGTATTTGGTTGCCTGCTTTTTTCTGGTTATTGTCGGCTATTTATTAACACCGGATCATGCTTTTGGTGCCGGATCTGCTTCTAAAATGACAACGGCTGTTACGGCATTGGTTTCATTGGTTGGTTTGATTATTTATTTTTGGGCTTCTTTGTATTATAAAAAGCCGATTGTTATTAAAGGTGTAGCATTTGAAATTCCTTCTTTCAAAATGGCTTTAGCCCAGGTGTTTATCGGCGGAGCAGATATTTTGATGGCGTCTTTAGTTTTGTATTTTGCCTTAATTGCTTTTGTTGATATTCCGTTTGATGTGTTTATCGGTGTTTTTCTGGTTGCTCAGGTTTTAGGCGTTTTCAGCCAAGTTCCCGGCGGTTTGGGGGTGTTTGAAACGTTGTTTATGTTTATTATTCCCGGAGAACATAATCAGGCTGTCTTATTCGGCGCCTTGATTGCTTATCGTATTATTTATTATTTGTTGCCGTTGTTAGTTTCCGGTATTGCTTTAATCGGGTATGAAACTGCGGTTAATTACAAAAAGAAATAAAAAAATTCCCCGAATATTCGGGGAGTTTTTTTATTTAATCCGTTTGTAGAAAACTGTTTATTTGGTATTGAAAATTATCACTGAAACTTGTTGGATCTGAAATTTGATAATTTAAGTTTTCAAGTTTTTTAAATCCGAATGTTGCTCCATCGTCAACTTTGACCATAACCACTTCAAAAGGTTGGTTTAATTGATATGTCTCAATAAAATTATATTCTTCGTCATCGCCGTAGTTAATGATGAACAGACTGTATGTATCTTTGTAGTTTTCGTTATAAATGTTTTCGATTAATTCAATTGTTTGGGCGCAGTTTTCGCAGGACATGTCTACATCATTATAAAAGACATAAATAATGGACTTTTCGTATTGAGGAGATTCTTCATTAAAATATTCCTGCAAAGATTGATCGGCAATCGTACGTTGGGCGTATTCACGATCCAATTTATGCAAATTGACAACGACAGC
>CAYTQF010000096.1:0-4123 GCA_964440165.1 uncultured Azospirillaceae bacterium | reverse complement strand
CCCGAATTTTAGAAGCCTGTTGTCCCATCCAAAAACCATCATGAATCATTTCGGGAAAAGCAATCGGCATCGGATCCCGCATTGCGCCGTTAACATCAATTTGCAGTTCTGCCCGAACCGGAAAAGCCAACAGACAGATCACTAAAGTCAACCAATATTTAATTTTCATGTTTTGCCTCAAATAAAAGTTTTTCATATTTTCATACAGCATATAATCTTTTCGTTAAAAATCACTTAGTAAAATAAAAATTGACTCAGGCTTTTTTTCGTTTAGTGTTAAGAAAAGGAAAAAAAATGGAAATTCAAGAATTCAAACAGCAGCTCAAGCCCTACACGGCAATTTTAGGCTTTGATTACGGAAGCAAGCGATTAGGCGTTGCCGTGTCTGATTTATTGCAAAACATTGCCACATCCTATACAATTATCCAAAGAACTACTTGGGAAAAAGATGTTGCAAATATCAAAAAAATCATTCAGGAAAAAGAAATAAAAGCCATCATTTACGGACTGCCTCTGCAAATGAATGGAGAAGAAGGCGAGACAGCTAAAAACGTCCGTGAATTTGCTGAAAAATTAGATAAGGAAATACACTTACCATATATGTTTTGGGACGAGCGCCTTTCATCTTCGGCCATGGAAAGATTTTTGATTAATGAAGTTGACATGTCTCGAGCTAAAAGAAAACAAACTCTCGATGCATCCGCTGCCGCCTACATCCTGCAAGGCGCGCTTGATCGTTTGAAATATATGAAATAATTTCCAACTACGAAAAAAATCTTAGCATACAAAAAAATACGTGCTTTTTTAAGACGGCGTAAAATGACACTAATAGTCCACTATTATTAAAACTTGGAGAGTGAGACTAGTAGAGTTATTTCTAGCTGCGAAAAAAATTTTAGCGTACAAAAAAGTACGTGAATTTTTTGAGACAGCGTAAAATGACACTAATAGTCCACTATACAAGTTTTAACTTGATTTAAAGGGAAAAAAAGCGTATCCTTTTGTCAAATCACGGATAGAAAAAAGGGTATGCCTATGGTTAAAAACTTTTATATCTTTCGTAATGGTCAAAGCTCCTCTAACTTAGATAATAAAGTTCAGGGATGTGATAACAACTCCGTTTTAACCGATAAAGGTATCCATCAGGCTTATGCCGCCGCCGACTTTCTCAAAAATAAAAATATTGAAATTGTTATTGCGAGCCCGCTCCGCAGAACCAGACAAACAGGAACAATCGTCGCAAAAAAGATTGAAGCTCCGTTACAGCTGGACGCTCGTCTGAAAGAAGTAGACTTAGGCGAAGCCAACGGAATGCCGCAACAATCATTAAGTAAAAAATTCAAAAATACATATGAAAAATGGCTGAGCAATAACCCTCAGAATATTGATACTCGTTTTGCCGATGGTGAAAGCAAAAAAGAAGTACGTCAAAGAATCCTGACCGCATTAAATGACTATGTTAAAAGTCCTTACAAAAATATAGCCATCGCCGGACACCAAATGTCTTTATTAGAAACGCTGCAAGCCCTGCATATTGAAAAAAACGAAGTAGCAAACGGAGAAATTATACATTTGCAATATGATCAAAATAATTGGACATATATTGCATCTTAAAAACAAATATTGAAATAGAGCCTCTCTTTGTTTATTTAAAACAACAGGAGAGATAAAATGCGTTTTTTTCAGAAATATACATTTATTAAGACTTTTAATTTGTGTTTTTTTATAGGACTATGCCTGCTCGGGGCATATCCTCAAAACTGTTGTAATATTTCCGCATCTTTGGAAAATCCTTTTATTAAATATGGTGCAATTCCCCTCATCAATGGTGCATTAACCACATTACTGTGTATAGCGATTGCACGCATCTGGAAAAATATCACTAAAAGCAGCTATGTTTTTAAACACCCGAAAGAATTAAGCGTTACAGCATTTATTGCCGGAATTTTTTGCATTTATGCCGGATACTCAAATACGGCGGCATATATTATAAGTTTATTTATTCTCTATTTATCTTATATTAACATTAAACGTTTTTTCAGACACATCGCAATTCTTCTTTTACCGGATAAAGAAGCATCGCTTACCCAAATCAGACAATTTATCAACTTTTACATCAATCTGCTGATTAGTTATTCCGTCATAAACATAATCATAAATATGCTGCACCAATCATTTCATACAACACCGGCATTTAATTTCGGACAAGGAATATCCGCGCCATTAAATTCCGTATATTTCAGCATTATGACCTTAACTTCCATCGGCTATGCAGAAATCACACCTCAAAATGATTTGGGGAGAATCGTTGTCGGTTTAGAATGTCTCATCGGCTATTTTGTGATGGCTCTGATGCTGGGAATAGTATTAAAAGGAATCAAACTGCCACAGAAAAAATAATAAACTTAAAAAGCAGATAAAAAAATACCGGTCATTTCTGACCGGTATTTTAATTTATTCATATACAAAATAACTTTTATCAACACCGCACAAAGGGCAAACCCAATCTTCCGGCAATTCCTCAAAAGGAATCTCTCCGTCATAAACATAGCCGCAAACTGTGCAAACCCAATGTTTTTGCTGTTCTTTCTCAGTCATGTTAGTCTCCTTTCCTGTTGCCTTAAGTTGTTCAAAACTGCTAATCACGTCCTTTTTCAAATAAGAACGATAATCATTATAGGTCAGCGGCTCACCGTCTTTATTGTCTGCACAATCTGAAACCTCTGCCAAAAACAGAGTATTACTTTCATACACAATGCGTTGAATAACCTTGCAGCGCATACTGGCAAGACTATCATCAAGATATGGCAAACCTCCGCACACATGATGCGGCACACTATCCCATTTATTAATATTTTTACTGCATTGAAATCCGAATATGGCAATAATAGAAGGATCAACCTTCTTACCCAATACCGATAACGAAAATTCGCCCGTTGTTTCAATCACCGTTTTTGTAAAACTGTTATTGTTGCAAGACACGGCCAAAATCCAAGGCTTATTAGCAACTTGCATAACCGCATCTACCACACTGCCATACAACCGTCCATCTGACGATGTTCCGAGAATATACAAACCGTGTGTTAACTTGTAAAGGGCGTCCATATTCATGTTTTTTCTCCGTACCAACCTGATATAATTATCAAATTGCAAAATACAAGAGACTAATAATGAGGAGGAGGCGTTTCTTCACTAAGAGGACGTACAGTCTCAACTTCAAGATTATTTTTCAGATATTCGCATTGCTTTTGCAATCGGTCAATCAACTTGCCTTGACGAATAATTTCCTGATTTAAATCTTCAATAATTCGTTCTTGCTGAGCCAAAACAGTTTCAATATCAATCAGTCTGTCTTCTAAATTGTCCGTCATAATTTATTGTTCCTGATTAATTTTAGCAAACACAAGTTCATTACGATATTTCCCATAAGCCAATCGAGCATCTTTCAAACATCCTTCATAAGAAAAACCGCAATTTTCTGCAACTTTAGCCGAAGCTTTATTATCAGCATCACATTCAATAACAACCCGATGAATGCCATTTTTAAATAATTCATCCGTCAACAAATTCACAACTTCTCGAACATAACCATGACCTGTCGCATTTTTGTCCAAAAAATATCCGAATTCAGCCCAGCGATGCATATAAGAAACTGTATGAATACCTCCGGCACCAACCAGCTTACGAGTCGTTTTATCTAAAAACACATACTCAAAAGAGTTTTGATTATCCCAATTTTCATTAAAAATATCCGTTACCTTTTGCACATCCCATATATTTTTAGTATCATCCACCCAAAATAAAAAACGACGCAAAAACTCTCTTGAACCATCAATCAACTGAAACAAATCTTCATCGTATTCATGTGTGCGACGCACTAAAACAACCCGTTCCCCGACAATTTTCTCCGGCAAAGAAAACTTCTTAAACTCAACTAAACCTAGGTCTAACATAGTATTATCCTTCTTGAACAATCAAATTTGCAGCGCAAGACAAAGCCTTTGTCTGATATCGACTCGCAAACAATTCCACAGAATAAAAAAGCCGCCTGACTAGGCGGCTTTTACGATGGTCGGAGTGACTGGACTCGAACCAGCGACCTCTACGTCCCGAACGTAGCGTT
>CAYTQF010000095.1:0-4265 GCA_964440165.1 uncultured Azospirillaceae bacterium | reverse complement strand
TTGATTACATCGTTAAAGACGGCAAAGTTATGATTATTGATGAGTTTACCGGACGCATTATGGAAGGTCGCCGTTATTCTGATGGCTTGCATCAATCTATTGAAGCCAAAGAAGGCGTTGCCATCCAATCCGAAAACCAGACCTTAGCATCAATCACCTTCCAAAATTACTTCCGCTTATATCCGAAATTATCCGGTATGACCGGTACGGCAATGACGGAAGAAGCCGAATTTGGCGATATCTACAATCTGAGCTGCGTTGAAATTCCAACCAACCGCCCGATACAACGCCAAGATATGCATGACGTTATCTATCGTACGGAAAAAGAAAAATACAAAGCAATTATTGATACAATTCTGGAATGCCACGCTAAAGGTCAGCCTGTTTTGGTAGGTACCACCTCAATTGAAAAATCAGAACTGCTGGCAAATATGCTTAAGGCGCAAACCAACATCAAATTTGAGGTGTTAAACGCTCGTCATCATGAGCGTGAAGCTTCCATTGTCGCACAAGCAGGTATTTTGGGAGCCGTAACAATTGCCACCAATATGGCCGGTCGAGGTACGGATATTCAACTCGGCGGTAATGTTGACATGCGCCTGAAAGCCGAGCTCAAAGGTGATGAAACACCGGAACAGATTGAAGAATTAAAAAAACGTATTAAACAAGATGTTGAAGAAAACAAAACCAAAGTTTTGGAAGCAGGCGGTCTGTATATTTTAGGTACAGAACGTCATGAAAGCCGCCGTATTGATAATCAGTTGCGCGGACGTTCCGGACGTCAAGGCGACCCGGGAACTTCTAAATTTTTCTTATCTCTTGAAGATGATTTAATGCGTATTTTCGGCTCCGACCGCATGTCTGTTATGCTGCAAAGGCTCGGTTTACCTGAAGGTGAAGCACTTATTCACCCTTGGATAAGTAAAGCACTCGAAAAAGCCCAGCAAAAAGTTGAAGAACGCAACTTTGACATTCGTAAAAATCTTTTAAAATACGACAACGTCATGAATGACCAACGCAAGGTTATCTATGAACAAAGAAAAGAATTAATGAGCGCCGATGATGTCTCTGACACCATTATTGATATGCGTGAAGAATATATTTGCGATATTGTTAACAGCTATCTACCGCGCCATTTAACACCGTCAGAATGGGAGCTTGATCCGTTAGCGGCAGAGCTTAATCGTATTACGGGTATAGATTTTCCGTTATCCGCATGGGCAAAAGAACCTGAGATTGATGTTGACGGCATGTGTAATAAAGTTGTTGACCATTTGGAACAATCTTTAGAAACTAAAAACGCTCATGTTCCGGCGGATATTATGCGTATGCTTGAAAAAAATATTCTATTGCAGGTTCTGGATCAATTATGGAAAGAACATATTGCAGCTTTAGACTTGATGCGTCATACAATTATACTGCGCGCATACGGTCAAAAAGATCCGTTGATTGAATACAAAAAAGAAGCATTTAATTCTTTCTCCGAAATGTTAGATCAATTAAGAGAAAAAGTTACATTCCTGTTATGCCGTGCTTCTATTCAAACAGAAACAGCCGAAAGTTGGCAGCCGCATGCTTCTCAATCTCAGATGAAAGAAGTTCATGAACAACCGGAGGCTTTAGTCGGAAAAAATGAAGTTGAAGAACCTCAGCCTCAAATGCCGTTTCGTTATACTCAACAAGCCGTAAATCCGCAAGATTCAAATACATGGGGAAAAATCTCACGTAATGATCCTTGTCCCTGCGGCAGCGGTAAAAAATTCAAACACTGCCACGGCAGAATTTAAAAACTGAAAATATCCCGTTTTACCTAATGTAAAACGGGATATTTTATATACAAAAAAAGCTCCCGAAAGGGAGCTTAATTACCACAATACGATAAGAGCGGCGATAACGATCTCAACACATAACACGCATAAAGCAGAAGTTAGAAGATTTTTTTTGCTCAAAAGTATCCTATAGATCGGCTTTTTTCCGATATCCTCAGGATAGGTATAACAAAATACCGCAACAAAAGGAAACCAAGGATAAACACTCAACGCAATAAGATGCGTCAATAATATCAGAGCAAATACCTCAATAAAAAACGTTATCGCAAGCAATACCCGAAACATTGTACCGCTGACATCCAGTTTATATAAAAAATAAACAGATATCAAACCTCCGATCGTCCAAAAGACAATAACAGCACAATACAGCAACAGAATACCTGCAAAACCTAAACTGCGCAGACATAAAGTCAAAAATCTTTTCATATAATTATATTTTAAATGAATAATAAGTTTAATTGCTTATTATCATATCTGATTTTAGACAAAAGTCAACAAAATGCATGATATTTATATCCACTTACGCCCGACCGCAAGTGGTGGACAAGCGAGCCACATCAATTCCCAAATCTTCCATAGCCTTTTTCCACTTGTCTTCATCTTTAGTTCTAAACACAAGTTCCGGTGTCGGGCTCATTACCATCCAAGAATTATTAACAATCTCCTGCTCTAACTGATTGGGAGCCCAACTGGCATAACCCAAAGCAATCAGATTATCTTTCGGTCCCACACCGAAAGCAATATCCGTAATAACATCAATAGATGATGAAATGGCAATTTTATCATCAATGACAATGGTGTCTTCTTTAATGTAATCCGTAGAATGTAAAACAAAACCGCGTACTTTTTCTAAGGGACCGCCTTGATGTAAATCAATTGGTAAAATCGGCTTTATATTTGTTATCGGCAATTGAGTCGCTAAATCGGCAAACGAAAATTCTTTTATTTTTTTGTTTACAACAAATCCCATCGCACCGTCTTTTGTATGCGAACAAATATAAATCACCGTATCGGCAAACCGTTCATCCTGAATACACGGCATCGCAACTAAACATTTTCCGACCAGAGAATCACTGTTTTGCATTAAAATCACCTGTTTTTACCAATATATTAATATTTTCATTATATTATATAATTAATGAATATGAAAATACAATTTTATTATACCGGCAAATAAATGAAAAAATTTTTAACATTGCTTGTTATCCTTGGATTATGCTCTGCACCCTGCTTTGCAGAACAAACAACAGATGCGCAAGTCAGTCTTGATTTTCAGGATGAGCAGGAAACATATCAAGCCGGTGCTAAAGAATATATAGAAACAGCCATAGAAGTCGGATATTATTTTGAAAAAAATTATCCGGGTGATCTTATTGAAAAAGATCTAAAACCGGATATCGCTAAATTTTTTCCGCACCTGACGGATCAACAACTTTATGATCGAGAAGATACAATCCGTTCACTCATCAAAACATTCCGTTGGGGAAAAGAAAAATACAATCAAATTAAGGCAATGATGCTCATGCCGGATACTCCGGTTTTAACATATAAAGATGAAGACTATGAAATTCCGGATCATACGCCGTATATTGATGTCGGAGAAAATAAAATATTAATAACAACAGATATCAAAAAAGTTCTTTCATACAGCAAAGATCCCAAAGAAGTAGAAAGTTACGAGCACTTTTTAAATAGAAAAAACAAACTGAAAAAAATTGAAGCTTCTTTTCCTGAATTTGCAAAACTCAAAGAAATTTTTTCAAAAATAGAATTCAAAAAATTTCCATTATACGGCATCGTTTATGATGATCCTATTGCGGAAGGAAAAGGTGAAAGCCAATGGACAGATATCGGAGAATCTCAAGTCAGACTTATCAGCGAAAAAAATAAAATAGATAAAAGCAATGAACTGCGTCTGGCTTTGCATTTCGATTCTCCAAACAATACAAAGCTTCTGGCCCAGCAATATTTAGAATATCCAAAAATTAAAATTGATTTTTCAAAAAGCAAAAATATAAAAAGCTGTGATTCTTTTCGCCCGTTTCCGGAAAGAACATTATTTGACGACGGCGATTTAATTACATATCCCCAAAACTTTGCTCTGCCGATCATTTGCAAAGTAATCAATCTTGAGCAACCGGCCATCATTACAGCAGATATCCAATTCAGCAGTTGTAACGCAGAAAAACAATGTCAAATCCAAAACGGAACTGTTTCTCTGAATATGGAAAACGGCTTGGCATTTTCAACACCGAGCAGCAACTTTATTACCCAAAGCTTTAATTTTTTACCCTACACATACGAAAAAAATCTCAAGCTGAAGGATGTTTCAATAGAAACAAACAAAGATACTCCCGGCAGAAGTGGTGCATTTCGCGGGGGAGGATGCGCCGAATGTATTGCTTCCAAAAAGAGAGGCAAATATGAATTTCCTGT
>CAYTQF010000094.1:0-4304 GCA_964440165.1 uncultured Azospirillaceae bacterium | reverse complement strand
AATTTGTTGGAATCCTAAGAAGTCTCTTGGAAAAAGCTAAAACCTAAGTTATATTAAAAACATTGAATAACAATTTTTATAGGTTTTATATATACATGGTATCATCCAACAAATTAGGAGCGGTTTATCAGCCTGATAATACCGTCTTTTCAGTATTTTCTGAACATGCACAAAAAATAGAATTATGCTTATTTTCGGAAGATGAAAAAACAGAAACCCGCATTCCGATGCGGAAAAATGAACAAAATGTTTGGTCAGCTTCATTAGCTGCAATTCGTCCGGGACAAAAATACGGCTATCGGGCATATGGTGAATATGATCCGTCTCGAGGTCTGTTTTTTAATCCTGCAAAATTAGCTGCAGATCCGTACGGATTAGCAGTTTCCCGAGAAGTACAAGATTGGGAAAATGAAGGCCTGCGAGTTGATAACAATCAAGACAGCGCAGCCTTAATGCCTAAATCCGTGGTTATGGAAAATAATCCGGATATTGATGCTGTCAAATATCCGTTTTTACATCAACGCCCAAATATCCCATGGGGCAGAAATACGATTTATGAAGCGCATGTTAAAAATTTTTCTTTTCAAAATTTTAATCTGCCGGAGCAAGAACGAGGTCGCCTTATTGCATTTGCTAATCCGATAGTTTTGGATTATCTGGAAGAATTAGGCGTCAATAACATAGAACTTTTGCCGATAACGCCGAATTGCCCGAGCCGTCATCTTAAAAAAGAAAAAGGATATACCGATAGTTGGGGATATAATCCTTATTGTCATTTTGCCGTTAATCCTCGTTATGGTTCCTTAGATGATTTGAAAGCTGTTATTAATGCGTTGCATTCTCGTAATATGAAGCTGACGCTTGATGTTGTGTTTAATCATACCGGAGAATATCGCTCGCAGGGTTTTTACGGACAAGCTTTGTCTTATAAACTTTTAGACAGCCCGAATTATTATAATTCTAACGGGGACGATAAAGCAAATTACTCTAATTACACCGGTTGTGATAATAACTTTAACCTGAACTCTCCTGCCGGACAAAAAGTTTTGCATGATTTTTTGACATTTGTGCATGAAATTGGTGTTGACGGTCTGCGCTTTGATTTAGGTGGAGATAACGCGCTCAATCAATACGGGCAATTTCAGGAAAATGGCGGCTTTATACAGGAATTACGCTATGCTCGCGAACAGCTGAATTTGGATATTTGTGTTGAACCATGGAGCGCTTTAGGAGGTAATTATTCCGGTCATTTTGCGGGTAGAGTTAAAGGCGTTAAAGAATGGAGTGATCGCCGTCATAAATTTGATGCTGCGTTTTTTAGCTCTCAACCCGGATTACAAGGCGAGTTTGCCACCCAAGTTGCCGGTTCGGCTCTGATCGATGCGGACGGTAAAACCAGTGCCGTTATCGGAACCGGACGTTCGCATGACGGTTTCAGTCTGGTCGGCGCTTTTGAACACTATAAAAACACTTGGCCGAATGGTGAAGAAGGACGCGACGGAAGTCCGGATCATTATCGCAAATCTTCAGATCGAGGTGAATTATATCGCCGAGCTGTCAGTAATGCGGCTTTTGATATTTTGAGTAAGGGTGTGCCTTTTATGCGCGCCGGAGATGAACGCGGTTACAGCAGCCCGAACAATAATCCTTATTGTATTGATGATAGCAGTGTGTGGCTGAATTGGAATGAACTCAATCCGGAAAACAAAGCGTTGTTTTTGAATATTTGCCGCTTGAATGCTTTTCGTCAGCGTCATCCTGTATTTCAGGATTTGGAGTTGTTTGACGGTCGTCCGGTTGATGCTAATGGTGCGAAAGATATTACGTGGCTGCGTCCGGATGGTAATGAAATGGAAAGCGGAGACTGGCAGGTCGGATATGCCAGAACCGGCGCTTATATGTTGAACGGACAAAATAATAAGGGAAAACCGGAAGATGATCATTTTTTGATTATGGCATCGGGAGATGATTATCATACGGTGGATTATAAACTGCCGACACCTCCGGGAGGCGGCAACTGGCAGCTTGTTTTTGATTCGTCGGAACAGGGTTTTGTTTCCGAACCTCGAGCCTATAAAGCCGGAGAGACTTACGGATTGCGTCCGTTCTCTTATGTAATTTTAACGCATAAACGGGAGCATGATCGTCAAAAGGAAATGACGGTAGAACAATTGGCTGCGTTCAAAAAAAATCGTTATCAGCGTTGATGTTAGCTAAATGTTAAACAGATTGCCGTATAAAGAAAGGCATCAAGATTAACAGGCGGCAAAAAAATGACAAGAGACTCTCAGATCGATTCCAAAAAAGCAATGCGATGGCTGTTGATAGCAATTGTTGCTGTCGGTTTGTTATGGCTTAATTATTGCCGTTTTAATGACAATTTGAATGCAAACGGAGAATATGTAACGGCTTATCAACCGCCGGAAGATGAGTTGGCTCGTTATAGAAATCCGTCTGTTGCCGGAATTTTTTATGCTGCGGCACCGCAAGAACTTTCTGCGGATGTTGAAACTTATCTGAAAGCAGGCAGCTTTCGTCAGTTTTCGGCATATCGTCCGGAAATTTTAATTGTGCCTCATGCCGGTTATGCTTATTCGGCAGCCACAGCGGCTAAAGCATATGCTCAGTTACAAAAATATGCAAAAAATATTCGTCGGGTTGTTCTTGTCGGACCAGCGCATTTTTATACCGGTACCGGAGCTTTTGTTTCTGATTATAAATTTTTTGTAACACCGCTGGGTAAAGTAAGGGTCGATACGGAGGAAGTTGCCGCTTTGGCCGCATCTTCTCCTGATATTGCCATAAACAATAAAGCGCATGCCAAAGAGCATAGTTTAGAAGTCCAATTGCCGTTTTTACAAAAAGTTCTTTCCAAATTTAAGATTGTACCGCTGCTTTATGGAGATATGAAACCGGAAAAACTTGCGGCGGCATTGGAAAAATATATTAATGATAAACATACCTTAATTATTGTTTCTGCAGATTTATCTCATTATCAGACCTATGATTTGGCAAAAGAAACGGATGCCGTAACGGCGCAAAAAATTGCAGATAAAAATGCTGAGATTGAAGCGCATGAATCTTGCGGTGCAACCGGTATTAATGCAGCCTTATTGTTGGCTTCGGAAAAAAATTTGCATCCGCAAATACTTGATTTGGTAAATTCCGGGGATGTCCGAGGTGATAAAACGAAAGTGGTCGGTTATGGTGCTTGGAGCTTTTTTCCGGATTCTCAACAAGAAATTCCGCAATCAAAATTGGATAAAGAAGTTGAAAGTTTAAGAAATTTTGCTTCCCAATATAAAACAGAACTGTTATCCGTCGCAGAACGCAGTTTAGAAAAAGCTGTCAATGACGGCGGACGGTATTCTCCTTCTCGACGCAATTTCCCATATGAGGTTTTTCATAAAGGGGCTGTTTTTGTAACACTTAAAAAAGAAGGTGTTTTGCGTGGCTGTATCGGTGATATTTTGCCGCAGACTTCTGTTATAAAGGATATTGCGGATAACACATACAAAGCCGCGTTGGAAGATAAGCGTTTTGCTGCCGTAACTCCGGAAGAATTGCCTAAACTTAATATAAGTATTTCTTTGCTGAGCGGTTTTGAAGAAATTAAGTATAAAGATGAAGCAGATCTTTTACGAAAAATAAATAAGGATATTGACGGTATTTTAATTCAAGACGGAAATCGTCAAGGAATATTTTTACCGTCGGTTTGGCAGGATATTCGTAACAAAAAAGAATTTTTGCAACAATTAAAAATAAAAGCGGGAATAAATCCCAGTTATTGGCATAATAAAATTAAAGTATATCGTTTTAGAACCGTGGAGATAAACAATGAAAATTAACGGATATGAATTAGCTTTAAGTGAAGCGCAATTAGATGAGATTTTAGAGACTAAAACAAAACGTATTGACTTGGTTTCAAAAGATTTTGAAGGATATAAAAATCTGACTGAAGGCAATAAAAAAGCTTTGGAACATTTGGTTGCCGCCGCTCGCTGCTTTAATGATGTTTCCGAAGAGCAAGATCATGAAATGAACTTGGTAATGAAAAGGCTTTGGAACAAGCTGCAAAAGAAAGTACGCATGCGGCGAAAGCACTTAAATTGTTTTATTCTTTCCGCGGTGTCGAGGGGCATAATGGTATTGATCCCGAACCGGTTCAGATATTCAAAGGATTAAAAGGCGCCAAGGGACGCAATTTCTATCCGTCAGATTTAACGGAAAAAGAATTTCATGAAATTATCAAAAAAATGCTGGATAACGGATATCTGTACTATGACTGGAATGCAGACAGTACC
>CAYTQF010000093.1:0-4306 GCA_964440165.1 uncultured Azospirillaceae bacterium | reverse complement strand
CCGTACCGAGCAAAGGGCAGATTACAGATTATATGGAAGGTGCTTTTGAAACGTGTGATGCCGGCTATGGAGATAATGCCGTAACATATTATCGGGTGCCGAAATGCAAAGGCGAAGCGTTATATAACAACTATTTCTGTGATGTCGGTTGTGATACGGAAAAGAAATATCCGTATACTTACCATCCGGGGAATACAGCGGGAACGGTACAAAAATGTGTTACGGCGAATCAGACGTATTACGGTTATTCGTCTTGTAATAAAGGCTGGGTAGGCGGCTGGTCTGGTCCCGACGGTATCGGTAAATGTGGTTTGGATGATTGCAGTATGGTTGATTATCCGTATCCAGATGAACCAAATGTAAATTACTATAGCGAAAACCGTGGTAAAACAGATACTTGTAAGATTGGTGGTGCAACATATTATCGTTATACGGAATGTAACAGCAGTAATTTTGTGCTAAAAGGAGTTAATATCAGCGATAGAAAGGGAACGGTATGTGCTCGTAAATGTCCCGTAACTAATTGTAGTAACACGCCCTTTACGCATACGTATCCGAACGGTGATACGGCTGTAATTAATGATTGGGCTTGTAAGATTGATAACAAATGCACAATTGGGGATATTGCGACATATAACAGTAAAGATATCGGTGTTATTTTTTCGGTTACGGATGAGCAGGTTTTGTTAGCACCGGTAAATTATAATAATACAGTGAGTAAAAGCTGGGCTAATAGTGCGGATGAATCTCCGGTTACAGATGTTCCTCAGCTGAACAATAAAGATTTTTCAACATGGGGAAAAATACAAACAGCCGGTATGTTGTTATTTGGTGCGCAAAAGGGCTATTCTTATCCGGCTGCAGAGTATTGCGCTAAAGAATATGCCGCATGTGCGGATGGATTCTTTTGCAGTTCCGGAGAATGGTATTTCCCTGTCCAAGATGAACTTAATTTGTTATTGGATATTAAGTATATTGTTGCCAATTCTATGTCCAACAGATCTTTAGCAGATTCCGGATTCAGCGGTGTTTATTATTCTTCTTCTGAACACAGCAATGTTTATGTTTACTGTTTGAGAGATGGATCTAAAAATGGGCTGTATACTAAAAAATATTCGCAGAAAATAATTCCATATCTATCATTTAAGAAAAAGTAGAACTATTGATTTAAACTCTTCGTCAGATACAAAAAAAGCATCAACCTTATGATTGATGCTTTTTTATTGGCTCCGGCTGCCTGATTCGAACAGGCGACCGATCGGTTAACAGCCGATTGCTCTACCGCTGAGCTAAGCCGGAATAATGCGGTATTGGTGAAATTTTGGAGGCCGGTACCGGAATTGAACCGATGTACAAGGATTTGCAGTCCTCTGCATGAGCCACTCTGCCAACCGGCCAATTAGGTTACCATGTAGGTTCCTCATTCACTCAACGTCCTTTATATATACAAACTTTTTATCTCTCGTCAATACCTTTTTCACAATATTGTGAATTTTTTTTGCAAAAGGCTTTTTTTCTGGGTATTAATGAGTATCATACCTCTCAGATGATACAAAAAAATAGAGGGTATTTAATATGAAAATAGCCATAGCGTCAGATCACGGCGGCGTAGAACTCAAGTCTCAACTGATAAATTATTATAAAAAACAATCAGTTAACTTAGAAGATCTAGGAACGCACAGTACAGATTCTTGTGATTATCCTGATATTGCGGAAAAATTGTGCAAACAGATTCTCTTGGGCGATTCTGATGTCGGTATTTTGATTTGCGGAACAGGAATCGGAATTT
This sequence comes from uncultured Azospirillaceae bacterium, assembly GCA_964440165.1. Classification (GTDB taxonomy): domain Bacteria; phylum Pseudomonadota; class Alphaproteobacteria; order RF32; family CAG-239; genus Scatocola. The sequence continues at coordinate 2,517 of CAYTQF010000093.1, read as the reverse complement.
CTATTGCAGCCAATCGTCATAAAGGTATTCGTGCCGCTATATTATATAGTGATGATGTTGCCAGATTGGTTCGAGAACACAATAATGCGAATATTGCGGTTTTTGGGGGCCGAACCATGACATTTGAAGAAGCTGCACGTCGTATGGATATTTTTTTGAATACGGAATTTGAAGGTGGACGCCATTTGCGTCGTATTAATAAACTGGATGAACAAGAAGGGTGTTAGAATGGATTTTACAGCGGATTTACAAACAGAAGATAACGCTGTGTTTACAGCGATTGCGGATGAAGCTCGTCGTCAGCAGGAACAAATTGAACTGATTGCGTCTGAGAATATTGTTTCTCGCGCGGTTTTAGAGGCTCAAGGCTCGATTCTCACGAATAAATACGCAGAAGGCTATCCGGCACATCGTTATTATGGTGGCTGTGAATATGTTGATGTAGTTGAAAATTTGGCGATAGAGCGGGCTAAAAAACTGTTTAATGCCGAATATGTAAATGTTCAGCCTCATTCAGGAAGTCAAGCCAATACGGCAGTTTACGTGGCTTTATTGCAGCCTTGCGATTATATAATGGGCATGTCTTTAGACGCCGGCGGACATTTAACTCATGGTTCAAAAGTGTCTTTTTCCGGAAAATGGTTAAAGTCTGTTCAGTACGGTGTCCGCGCCGATAATGGATTAATTGACTATGAACAGGCAGAACAGTTAGCGCAACAATATAAGCCCAAATTGATAGTTGCCGGTGGCTCTGCATATCCGAGACAAATAGATTTTGCTCGTTTTCGTAAAATCGCAGATAAAGTCGGCGCTTATTTAATGGTTGATATGGCTCACTTTGCCGGATTAGTAGCCGGAGGCGTCCATCCAAATCCTTTGGAATATGCTGATGTTGTTACCACAACAACGCATAAAACATTAAGAGGTCCGCGCGGCGGTATGATTTTGACCAATAATGCCGATATTGCTAAAAAAGTTAACTCAGCTATTTTTCCGGGAACACAAGGCGGTCCGTTAATGCATGTTATTGCAGCAAAAGCCGTATGCTTTGGAGAAGATTTAACACCGGAATTTAAAAATTATGCGGCGCAAGTTGTTAAAAATGCCAAAGTTATGGGAGAAGTATTGCAAAAACGCGGCTTGGATTTAGTTTCCGGCGGTACGGACACGCATTTATTATTGGTGGATTTGCGTCCGAAAGGTTTAACCGGAGATGTGGTGGCAAAAGTGCTTGAAGACGCGCATATTACCTGCAATAAAAATGCGATTCCTTTTGATCCTCAACCGCCGAGAGTTACATCCGGTATTCGTGTGGGAACACCAGCCGGTACAACACGAGGATTTAAAGAAAAAGAATTTACGATGATTGCAAATTGGATCGGTGATATTATTGATGCTCTTGCGACCGGTAACGCAGAACCAATGGTTACACAAGTAAGAGAACAGGTTATTACTCTCTGTCGTCAATTTCCGATTTAATTATTATTTTTTCTGCTAAGAGGGGATTTACCCCTCTTTTTTATTGCATTGCGAACAGACAATTTTGGATAAAAATATTCCCGACCCCAAATAGTACTTTACAAGTAGTATTTTTTAGGGTAGTATAGACAATAGGTTTTGATTTCGCAACGAGGTGTCTTATGATAAAGATATCTGTTTTATACACTTGTATCTTATGGTCTGTGTCTACTCTTCTCATGGATACAGCGCATGCTTCATACACACTTAATCTCGTAGATAATATTGAAACCCAACTGAACCCCGCGAAATCAAAACCTGACCATTTATCAGGCAATCCGAAATATGCGTTTGTTACGTTTATTACAGACAAGCGAGGCGGAGTTAATTTTCAATGTAATCCCGGTTGGATATTAAAAAATAACGGCTGTGAAATTAATCCTTGCACGGGGTATCCTTACAGCAAACAGGAAGAAACCCAAAATTGTAAAACGGTCGATATGTGTCAATCCGGCGATACCATGAAGTATAAATGTACATCATGTAAAGACGGTTTGGTTTCCGATGGTAAGGGCGGTTGTGTTTGTAATACCTCAACTTATAAATATAATGAAGAGACTAATCCTTGTACGTATCAATACGATACGACGGGAGGCAGTTGTACGCATGTTGATTCCAGCGGTAAGTCTACAACGTATTACAAAGATTGTTTATGTCCGACGGGGTGGTCTCAGTGTTTGAGTTTATTGCATCATATCGGGGTTGGAGACAAATGCGTGAGCGGCGGAGCAGATTATTACGCTTCATGCAAATGTGAAAGTGCTTATGATAAGACGTGTGATGGCAGTAAGGCAGAAAATGCAGGCGATTATTGCTTAAACCCGAGCGATAACACACGCTATTATCGCCGTTGTTATACTTGCGACAGCAGTAAGAATGAACTTTATGACGAAGAATATGAAAATTATTGGTGCAGCGGTTGGGGCTGGATAGATTTTGAAGTTATCCGAGGCATTAATGTCGGAGAAGGGGAATAGTCATGAGCAAGAAATTTATATT
>CAYTQF010000092.1:0-4433 GCA_964440165.1 uncultured Azospirillaceae bacterium | reverse complement strand
TGAGTAAATATATCGTTAAACACACAAGCATTCTCCACAATGGCAGAGTTTATAAGTGCCGGTGCCCGATACGTCTTGCCTCCGGCATTAAAAGCTTGTTCCTCTAACTGACGTTGAAAATACATGCCTTGCAACGGATGGCTTCCGCCAAAATCGTCTGGTGTAACACCCACCAGAAGTGCCGCATTAGCATTTTTTTTATCTCGTGCAAACTCACTCATACCGTTTGTAACCACACGTCCCTGCTCTGAGGCTGCAGCAACGACACAACCTCCCGGACACATACAAAACGTATAAGCCGAACGCCCATTCGGATAATGCACGGCAAGTTTATAATCAGCAGCTCCTAACGCCGGATGTTCAGCATAACGTCCATATTGAGAACGATTTATCCATTCTTGAAGATGTTCTATCCGAACACCGACCGAAAACGGCTTCTGTTCAATTTGAACACCGCTGTCATACAACATTTGAAAAGTATCTCGCGCACTATGTCCCACAGCCAAAATGACTTGATTCGTTAAAATTTCTTCTTCACAACCATCGCTGTTTTGCACTTTAACCGCACAAACAGCACCATCTTTCAGAACAAGACCGGTTAAACGGGTCTCAAACCGATATTCTCCGCCTAAAGAAATAATTTTACGCCGAAGATTACGCACCACCGTAACCAAATTGTCCGTACCGATATGAGGCTTAGCCAAATATAATATTTCCTTAGGAGCGCCGGCTTCCGCCAATTCTTTCAAAACTTTGGCCATATAGGGTGTTTTTTTAATTCCGGTCATCAACTTTCCGTCAGAAAAAGTACCGGCACCGCCCTCACCAAACTGAACATTTGAATTTTCATCCAATTCGGCAGATGTCCAAAAACGATTAACATCCTTTTGCCGCAAATCAACTTCTCGACCACGCTCCAACAAAATCGGCTTTAAACCGGCCTCAGCCAGAGCCAAACCGGCAAACATTCCGGCAGGACCTGTTCCGACCACAATCGGACGCAAAGATGTTTTGGCAAAACGAGCTCTGAAAACATTTTTATTTTCTTCGGTCAACAGTTCGGCATCTTTCCAAGCTAAAATCGAAAAAATATAAGTTTCATCGCCACGCACTTCCATATCTAAAGAATACACAAAACAAACAGCCGTTTTATTACGTGCGTCCACAGATTTTTTGGCAATAGAAACACTTTTAATGTATTCCGGATCCAAACCTGTTTTCATGGCGGCAATATTTTTCAAACCGCTCAGATCAACACCCAAATCTGCTTTTATATTGTTCAGCCTAATCATTTTTCCACCGCAAAAAAAACTTGTCAAAAAAGATAAAGCTCATTATAGTCATACAACACAAAATAACAAGGTAAAAAAACGTGAATCCAGAATACAATATTTTCATTTTATGGCATAACGGCCGCAGCCAAGAAGCCGCGGTTTTAGATGAGATATCTGCAATATTTGAAATTGTCCGCACATACGAAATTGCTTGGACATCCAAATATTTTATTCAAAATCTGGCACGTTTCTACGGCAAAAAGCTGCCTAATTCCCGGAAAAAACTCAAACTTTGCGGCTTGGGAAATTTTTTAGTGATAATTGTTGAAGACAAAAATCCTAAAATTACGGCTGAAGGCAAAAATCAAAAAATGCAAAGCGCAAAATACAAATTACGACAGCTTCTCGGCAACAATTATCTTCACGCCAGCGACAATCAGAGTGAAGCTGAAGAAAATCTTTATTTTTTATTGGGTAAATCGCTGAAAAGTTTATTGAAAGCTCCCCAGCCTAAAAAACTGCGCATCATAAAACAAGATCTTTCAGGAACCCCAACCTGGCTGGATGAAGATAAATTCGCACATGCGGTCAAATTTGTATCCGATTCAACATATGACAAAGAGACCAAAACTATTCTCACTCCGAACCGCAAATTACTGTGCCGTATTTTGAATGCAAAGAAAGTTTTATTTTCTTTCAAAAAAGATACTTACAACATCAGTATTCGCGGCCGGAACGAAAAGTTTATAATCAAGAAAAACTAATTATTCATCATCCCCATCATTGTCATCATTATCAGATTTCGGGAAAAACATCTCCCATACGGCTTTGCGATACATCCACAAATTAATAAGTCCCAAAACCACAGATAAAGAACCGAACAAATACAGCAGATAATACCAGTTCAAATCACTGGCAGACATCATCACATCCTGCCCGCTGACTCGAATGGAAGCAATAGCAATTGCCGTAATGGCAAATGCGGCGATAAAAGCCAGCGTCCAAATACGATGAACAACATTTTTTTTAACCATCAACGCAGTTAAAAGATACACAAACAATAAAGCTAAAAATAAATATAGTTCCATAGCACCCTCCTGTTTTTTCTCTTTATGATATAACCGCTTTTAAGACAAAAAAAAGATGCCGTTTGCAATAAACGACATCTTATACATAATTACCTTAGACTACAAAGCTTTGCCGTCTAAACCATATTTTTCAACTTTGGCATTTTTTTCCAAATTATCAAACAAGTTGGCCAAAGCCTGCTGTGTGAGCATGCCTTCAATTTGAGGGCGTACTTCTTTCAACGACTGAGGTTTAGCATCACGAACATCGTCCACAATGATAACGTGATAACCGAATTTTGTTTTAACCGGTTTATCAGAATATTGACCTTTTTTCATAGAAAAAGCAGCATTACCAAATTCAGGAACCATCATATTTTTGGTAAAATAACCCAAATCGGCTTCATCTTTTGAATATTGTTTAGCCAAATCATCAAATTTACCGCCTTTTTTCAGCTTAGCAATCACATCTTTGGCTGTTTTTTCATCATCAACCAAAATATGACGGGCTTTAACTTCTTTTTCACCCTTGAATTTCGCTTTATAATCGTTATAAACTTTCTCAACTTCTTTATCAGAAATTTTATCTTTCAACTGTTTTTCCAAATAAATTTTACGAGCCAGCTCTTCCTTGGCAATTTCAAGCTGATCCTTATATTCTTGAGTGTCAGCCACTTTTGCATTAGCTGCTGCCTGAGAAATAATTTTGCCCTTAATAAAATATTCGAGAGCTTTGGGATAAAACTCGTCAAACGGCACGGTAGAATTGATTTTATCATTCAAATCATACGCTTTTTTGACTTCGGCAACCGTAATTTTTGTGCCATTCACCTGAGCTGCCAAACCGTCTTTACCTTCAGCTTGTACGACAGAAGCAGAAAACATTGCAGCTAATACCGCTAAAGCAACATATTTTTTTTGCATAAACCTGACCTCCAAATAGATTAAACTAAGAAAAATATAATATAACAAACAAAAAAATCCAATCTCTTTTTTTACAGAGGTTTATAACTTCGGTTGTATAAGTCAGTCTGGGTATTGACTTTAGGATATATAAACACTAAATGTTAATATAACTTGTAATAGATAATAAGGTGTAAAACATTATGCTAGGTAAAATCGCTCGCACTGTGTTCGGCAGTGCCAATGACAGATTCGTAAAAAGACAATACAAAATTGTACAACATATCAATAGTTTAGAGCCAGAAATTCAAAAACTGAGCGATACAGAATTAAAAGCCAAAACAGAAGAATTTAAGCAACGTCTGCTAGACGGAGAAACACTTGACGACCTTTTGCCGGAGGCTTTTGCCGTTGTCCGTGAAGCTGCCAAACGCACACTCGGTCAAAGACATTATGACGTTCAGCTGATCGGCGGTATTGTTTTACACAAAGGCATGATTGCCGAAATGAAAACCGGTGAAGGTAAAACCTTGGTTGCCACCCTCGCCGCTTATTTAAATGCCTTAACCGGAAAAGGCGTGCATATCGTAACGGTCAACGACTATTTGGCCAAACGCGACGCAGAATGGATGGGCCAAGTTTATCGTTTTCTCGGACTAACTGTCGACTATATTATTCATGAAAAAAATGATGAAGAACGCAGAAATGCTTATAATTGCGATATTATTTACGGCACCAATAATGAGCTTGGCTTCGATTATTTGCGCGATAACATGAAATTTGATATGAAAGACATGGTACAACGCCCATTTAATTATGCCATTGTCGATGAAGTTGACTCTATTTTGATTGATGAAGCTCGTACTCCTTTGATTATTTCAGGTGCAGCTGAAGATTCCTCAGAAAAATACCTCAGCGTCAGCAAAATTATTCCGCAATTAAACACCTGCGATTATGAAAAGGACGAAAAAGCCAAATCCGTCGTTTTAACAGAATGCGGAATGGAACATGTTGAAGAGTTGCTCAAATCTGTCGGATTGATTACGGAAGGCGGCTTGTATGACATTAACAATGTTACCCTTGTACAATATGTAAATCAAGCTTTACGCGCTCATAAAATGCATGTCAAAGATGTTGATTACATCGTTAAAGACGGCAAAGTTATGATTATTGATGAGTTTACCGGACG
>CAYTQF010000091.1:0-4620 GCA_964440165.1 uncultured Azospirillaceae bacterium | reverse complement strand
GTACGCTAAAATTTTTCTCGCAGCTAGAAATTATCCTACTAGGCTTATTCTCTGATTTTTTAGTGTTGTGAGAGGAAATAAAAAATGACCATTAAAGAACAATCGCAAAGACAGCTTCGGGTTGGTCAGGAGATTAAAAAAATTATTGCCGGTGAGATAGAACATGAAGAAGTTCGTAATCTGGAAACGATTAACACTATGGTTACGATTACTGAAGTTCGTGTCGCCGCTGATTTGAAATATGCTAACGTGTATTTTATTACATCTCATCAGGATAAAAATGAAGAGGTTCGTAAAGCTTTGCAATTGGCAGCCAGTCATTTCCGCAAAGTATTAGGGCGTCGCACAACGTTACGTTATGTTCCTGAATTGGTTTTTCGGATTGATGAAACTTTTGCCGAAGTGGATAAAATTGAAGCATTGCTGCGCAATCCTAAAGTTCAGGAAGATTTAAAAAAGCCTGATGCGGATGAAGATAATATGTAAGCCTCAAGATTGAGGCTTTTTTTATGCTGTTTTTCTATTTCACAGAGTGCGAGAAAATACTTGTATGCTGTTTGGTTTTTGTTTAGGATGAAAAGCAGATAAATTAAAGGAAAAATAAATGATTGCAAAGTTGCGCGGAATTATTGATACCATCGGAGAAGATTATTGTATCGTGGATGTTAACGGTGTGGGCTATTTGGTTTTTGCCTCTGCTAAAACATTATCACGTTTGATTAAGGGAAAACAGTATGCTTTGCTGATTGAGACTGTGGTGCGCGAGGATAGTATTTCTTTGTTTGGTTTTTATGATGCGTGGGAAAAGGAATGGTTTTTAACGCTGACAAAAGTTCAAGGTGTCGGGGCAAAAGTATGCTTGAGTATTTTATCGGCATTGACACCGTCGCAGTTGGCTCAGGCCGTATCTGCGCAAGATAAAAATTCTTTTACACGTGCCAGCGGTGTCGGTCCGAAGTTAGCTGCGCGTTTGGTTACGGAATTGAAAGATAAAATTGTTTCTGTTCCTGTCGAGATGATGGGTAAAAATGATTTGAATCCGGGGAGTGAAAGTTTTGATACCGAGGCTGATGTCGAAACAGAATCTTATGAGGATGCTCTTACCGGACGGATTGAAAATCCGATGAAATTGGATGACGCTATTTCTGCTCTTGTCAATTTGGGCTATCAACGTTTGGATGCGTATAAAGCAGTCAGTAAAGCGAATGCCGAAAATCCGGATGCAGATGTTTCCGGACTAATAAAATCGGCATTAAAAGAATTTGTCAGCAAGGATTAATATGGTGAAAGAAGAAAGATTGGTAAGCCCGGAAAAACAGGCTGGCGATGAGAATTCGGTTAATGCGCCGATTAATCTGCGTCCGACACATTTAGATGATTTTGTCGGGCAACCTCAGGTTTGTGAAAATCTTAAAGTGTTTATTGAAGCAGCTAAGCAAAGAGGCGAGGCGTTGGATCATGTTTTGTTGTTTGGTCCTCCGGGGTTGGGTAAAACGACACTGGCCTCTATCATAGCCAAGGAATTGGATGTTAATTTTAAGGCAACTTCTGCGCCGATGATTTCTAAGTCGGGTGATTTGGCTGCAATTTTGACGAATCTTGAAGCGAACGATGTTTTGTTTATTGATGAAATACATCGTCTTAATCCGGCAATTGAAGAAGTTTTATACTCCGCAATGGAAGATTTTCAATTGGATTTAATTATTGGAGAAGGACCATCAGCCCGTTCTGTGCGAATTGATTTACAGCCGTTTACATTGGTCGGCGCCACCACACGTTCCGGACTTTTATCAACCCCGTTGAGAGAACGTTTCGGAATTCCTTTGCGTTTGGATTTTTATTCTCCGGAAGAGTTGAAAAAAATTGTTATGCGTGGTGCTAATTTGCTTGGCTTACCGATGTCTGACGAAGGAGCTATGGAAGTTGCTCGTCGTTCACGCGGAACACCTCGTGTTGCCGGACGTTTATTGCGTCGTGTTCGGGATTTCGGCGTTGTGGCAAAAGCTAAGGAAGTGGATAATCAGATCGCGGATAAGGCTTTGAAACGTCTGGATGTTGATAATTATGGTTTGGATGCTTTTGACCGCCGTTATTTGCAATGTATTGCCGTTAATTACGGCGGTGGTCCTGTCGGTGCGGATACATTAGCGGCCGCTCTGTCTGAAGAACGTGATACGATTGAAGAAGTGATTGAACCGTTTTTAATGAAATTGGGTTTTTTGCAAAGAACGCCGCGTGGTCGCGTGATTTCTGATTTGGGATGTGAATATTTGGGTATTCCGCGTTTTAAGCCTAAAGCCGGCAGTAAACAGTTTGATTTGCTTGAAATTATGGAAAGTGAACAAGAATGATATATGATGTTGTTCCCGCAGCGGGAAAGTTTTTCGGTAAAGTTTTTGCGTTTCCTGTCCGTGTATATTATGAGGATACGGATGCCGGAGGTATTGTTTATTATGCTAATTATCTGCGTTTTGCCGAACGGGCGCGTACAGAATATATTCGGGCATTGGGATGTACACAGCAAACGGCATTAGAAGAAGATAAATGCGGTTTTACGGTGCGTAAATGTGAAATTGATTATATGCGTCCGGCACAGTTGGATGATGCTTTGGTTGTAACATGCGAGTTGCGCGATGCGAAAGGCGCGTCTGCCGTAATGTATCAGGAAGTGTATCGTGATGAGGAACTGTTGGCTACGATAAGCGTTAAGGTTGCTTATGTCAATTTAGCGCGTAAACGACCGACGCGTATTCCTGAAGATTTATTGAATAAGATGTAATTATTTCGGCTCCCTGGGAACGAGGCGGACTTCAACGTCGCAATTATAATATTTTAACAATTTGTAATAATGCCGCCAGTTGACGGTTATTCCTGTTTCTATTATGACCAAGGTGTTAAGGTTAAGCCCGGCTTCTTGAGCTATTTGGCGGACGGTTTTTTTATTTTTATGGCGCAAATCCGTTAATAATATGCCGAGTTTGTGTCTTATATTTCGGTTGTCAAACATATTTTCTCCTTTAAAAAACAAAACCCACCGGATTAAGGTGGGCGGATGTTCGAAAACCGCGTTACACTAACGGCTCGGCTTATTTGGCAAAGCCTTATTCACCGACATCCGTCCAAGACAGAAATCGGCATAATATTTTGAGTCGTTATGCATACGACTTGTGTAACGCAGGGTTTTCGACGCCCTTGCCGCTTTATTGCGGCAAATGTACTGTAGCAGATTTTTAGGCAGTTGCAAGGGATTTTTATGTTTTTGATTAAGAGAATGTCATAAAATTTTTACAAAAAAATGACAAAAAAAACTTGTATGAGGTTGGTTTTTGTGATATAAGTAAAGGTAGAAAACATATTATTAACACTCAAATTTATTGTATTATTATGAACGCATTTGTTACGCTTGTAAAAAGCCTCATCATCCTCGTAGACAACAACAAGGTCTTCACTCTGGTTCTCGCTATCGCTGCCGGTATCCTTGCTTACTTCAGCAATGCCGGTACCGCCACTGCTGCAGTTCTGTGCACTCTGGGTATCCGCTTCTTCGCTTCAGTGTGGCGCATACTCGGTAAAGAAGATCCTCAGACACGTTGGCTGTTCAGAGTCTTATGTGTAGGCGCGATGTTGTTTTTGTCGGCACCGCTTCTTGGTATTGTTAACAGCTTTATCAATGAAGAATCTGTTTGGCATGGATTTTTGCAGACAGTTTCAACGGTGTTTGGCTGGACCGGAGGTGGTATAGTATTGTTATTTGTATTGCTTGGTGTTCTTTGTTTTGTTATTGTTCCTTTATGGCAGAACATTGTAAGACGGGCTCGTAGATAACTTTACAGACAAACGCATGAAATCTCTTTTTTGCCAAAAGCAAAAAAGAGATTTTTTTGTTTAAATAGGTGTGTTTTCTGTGAAAAATAGGATGATATTTAATTGAATCTTCATATATTTGTGTTAGCTTGTTGTCTAAATGAAATTTGTATTCAAGATAAAGAGAGACAAAAATGGAAACAGAAACTTTGAATGATATTGTTGAAAATACGGCAAATCAAATGTCTATGTGGGATTTGGTATGGTCTTCCGATACCGTTACCAAAGTTGTGATGGTGGGTTTGATTGCTGCGTCCGTCTGGTCTTGGGCAATTATTATTGAAAAATTCGGTACACTGCGTCAGCTCAAGCAGTTTACGAAGAGTTTTGAAGAGAAGTTTTGGTCCGGCGGTTCTCTTGATCGCTTGTATGATTCTATCGGCAACCGTCCGAGAGATCCGATGTCAGCCATGTTTGTTGCTGCTATGAAAGAATGGAAACGTACTAATATTTTGAAATCCAAAACAGATCGCGGATTGCGTGGCGTTTCATTGCAGCAGCGTATTGAAAAAGCCATGATGGTTTCTATGGATAAGGAACTTGATGCTTTGGATACCCGCATGGGCTTTTTGGCATCTACCGGCTCCGTAGCTCCGCTGGTCGGTTTGTTTGGAACGGTTTGGGGTATTATTAACAGTTTTAATGCGATTGCAACCACACAAAGCAATTCATTGTCTGCAATGGCTCCGGGTATTGCGGAAGCTTTGTTTACAACAGCTTTTGGTTTGATTGCGGCTATTCCGGCGGTGGTTGCTT
>CAYTQF010000090.1:0-4765 GCA_964440165.1 uncultured Azospirillaceae bacterium | reverse complement strand
TATAATAAGAAATTTTTAGCCAATTATTTGCAGGAGTCTACTTCAAAAAATATGGCCGAATTGTATAGAATTGCCATTGCTCGTTATAATATTAAAAATTTGGATGACGCTTTACGCTTTGTTGGTAGTATTTTTTCTAAAAATGAGTTAAATTTACAGAAAACTGAAAATTATAAAGATCATAATGGAGATATAAGTAAATCAGCGTATCGTGGAAAAAAAGTTTTGCCTGAAACTGAAATTTATCAAAAACATGTTGAAATCTCGAAATCATTTCGAGAATATCTAAGTCGCCATTATCCAAATGCTGCCATATATAGAGAAACTTGCAATATTGATATGGTTATGAAGACTGATGATCATAAAAAAATTTATTATGAGATTAAAACCTACAGTAAGGTTCTATATTGCTTGAGAGAAGCGATAGGGCAATTGTTGCAATATGCTTTTTATAAAAAGTCGGATATATATCCGTTTCCGGATGAACTGATTGTTATCGGAGAACCAAAGCCGGATGAACGTGAAATCGCATATTTGAGGCTTTTACGAAAAAAATATAATATCAATTTATTTTATCAGAGCTTTAATTTAAATCGAAAAACACTCAGTGAAAAATATTAGTGATAATCTTGACCTTATCTCGAGTCTTGCGTTTGTTTTGACATTGATTCCGTTTTGAACATTTTAGGAACAAATTTTATTAACAGCTTTGTGCTTTTTGATTCTCAAATAATCTCAAGAGTCGCACCTTATGGTAGAAATTTTAAAATTTCATACCTTTATTTGTTTGTTGTTTTTTGATAATAAAAAAATGAAGAAAATGACACGGAGCAACGTAAAATTTTCTTCATTTAAAATTTAGCAAGGAGGATCCTTTTTAACTAAATCGTTAATAAAAAGTTAATATTTTATTACTTCTTAGTCAAGAGGAAATTCCTTAATAGTTTATAACTTTATCGTTAAGGAGTATATTATGACGAAATATTATGTTAATGACAATGCACAACCCACCGGGGAACACGAAATTCATGAAGAATCATGTTGGTTTTTGCCTGTGCTGAAAAACAGACGCTATCTTGGCGAATTTTTTTCGTTTGCAGATGCGAAGAAGGCAGCAGAACAACTTTATGATAATGTTGATGGTTGTGCGTATTGTTGTCCGGAAGGGCATACAAAATAAAATTAATTATTTTTTATATGGAGAGCGGCGTGGGTCGCTCTTTATTTTTTTGCAAAAAAAACACCTGCGGCGAGACGCGGCAGGTGGAAAGGTAAGAAATTAATCTTTTGGAGCAATGCTTCTTGTTGCTCACCTTTTGGAGATGATTGCATTACATCTGTTGTTACGTTCGGTCGTCCCTACTAATAAAATACCGATTATACTCAAACTTCCCTGCTTTTATAAGACAGATGTCTTAACGGACTGCTAAACCTTTTGAAGCTTTTTTGTGTTATCGGTAAGCCGAGATGACGGAAACCATCTTTCGATCATGATGATAGGTATTTATAATGTATTAGGTGTTCATATGTATATGTAAATAATTGTATTCTGCGCCTCTTTTTATTCTTTTTTTGATAAAAGTCAAGTTTTTTTTGAGTGGGATTTTCAGATATATTTTAAGAAGAGGATCTTTTGATTGTGGTGAATTGTCTTGCATTTTAATCTGAACAGGCGTATGCTGGACAAAATTTTTCACAAAGGAAGCCCCATGGTTAAAGTCTCTGTTATTATTCCGGCATATAATTGCCGCAAATATCTTAAGCATACGGTTGCTTCTGTTCAGAATCAGGCTTATAAAAATTGGGAACTCCTTATTGTTAATGATGCGTCAACAGATGGCTCTTCTGAAGAGATAGATCGTTTGGCGGCGGAAGATCCCAGAATAAAAGTCTGGCATCTTCCTGAAAATCATGGTGTCAGCTATTGTCGTAATTTTGCAATGGAGCAGGCGCAAGGGCAGTATTTGGCGTTTTTGGATGCCGATGATCTTTGGGCTGAGGATAAATTGTCTCGTCAGCTTGTTTTTATGGAAAAGAATAATTTAGCCTTATCTCATACGGGATATGCTTTTATGAATGAAAAAGGCTTTGTTTTGCCTGCCGGAAAAGTTAAAACAGACGAGAAACTTGATCTGGCTGCTTATATGAAAACAACGCAGATCGGTATGTCTACGGTTATGATTGATCGGCAAAAAACGGGAGAGTTTCATTTCCCGGACGACAGAGAATTGTGTGAAGATGCTCGGGTGTGGATGCATTTTTTGCGTAAGGGAATGACATTTTCAGGTGTTGATGATGTTTTGACACTTTATCGTGTGCGAGCCAACCAGCTTAGCAAAAATAAAATGAAGATGGCGATTAATACATTGAAAAGATATTGGGCCGAACGGAATCTGCCGGCGTATAAACGTTTGTGGTATTTTGTTAATTATGCTTATAACGGAACACGCAAACGTTTGCAAAAAACGCAGCTGGATTTATCGTTATTGCAAAAGTTTAATTGCAATCGCTGATTTGGTTGTGCTTTTTGACAGAAAACGGCGTTTTTTTCAAAAAAAGCTTGTAATATTTATATTTTATGTTATACAAGGGCGACTCTGAAAAGGGCGAATCTGCGTTTCTTTTGAGAGAATCGAATGTTTTAATCATAATTTGTGGGAGACCTGCCATAGTCAAAGTTAACCACAAACCTAAACCAAAGAGGGAAAAATGGCTAAATCTAAAAAGAAAATTTTAGGCTTAATCAAGCTCCAAATTCCCGCAGGAAAGGCTAACCCTTCTCCTCCGGTCGGTCCGGCTCTGGGCCAAAAAGGCTTGAATATTATGGAATTTTGTAAAGCATTTAACGCTGCTACACAAAAAATGGAACCGGGTATTCCTGTTCCTGTTGTAATTACAGCTTATGAAGACAAATCTTTTGTCTTCCAGACAAAACTTCCTCCTGTATCTTATTACATCAAGACTGCCGCTAAAGTTAAATCCGCTTCTAAAGAGCCGGGTAAAACAATTGCCGGACAGATTACACTTGCTCAGGTTAGAGAAATCGCCGAAGCTAAATTGCCTGATTTGAACTGCTCTACAGTTGAATCTGCCATGAATATGGTTAAAGGCCAGGCTATTTCTATGGGTATTAAAGTAGTGGAGTAAGATGATGGGTAAAAGAATCGATAATGCTTATAAGACAGTTGATAAAAATCAGGCTTATAGCTTGAGTGAAGCTGTTAAAATTGTAAAAGCTAACGCTACTGCAAAATTCAACGAAACCATTGATGTTGCTATCAATCTTGGTGTTGACCCGAAATATGCCGATCAGATGGTTCGCGGTGTATGTGCATTGCCGAACGGTTCAGGTAAAACGGTTCGCGTTGCCGTATTTGCTCAAGGTGAAAAAGCTGATGAAGCTAAAGCCGCCGGTGCGGATATTGTCGGTGCTGAGAATCTGGTTGATTCTATTATGTCCGGAAAAGTTGATTTTGACAGATGTATCGCTACTCCAGATATGATGGGTATGGCTGGTCGCGTTGCCCGCGTTTTGGGTCCGAAAGGCTTGATGCCAAACCCGAAATTGGGTACTGTTACAATGGATGTTGCAACAGCCGTTAAAAATGCTAAAGCCGGTGAAGTTCAATTCCGTGTTGAAAAGAACGGTATTGTTCATGCCGGTATCGGTAAAGCTTCTTTTTCTGAAGAACAGCTGACCGAAAACGCCAAAGCTTTTATTGAAACTATCATGAAAGCTAAACCGGCAGGTGCTAAAGGTACATATATGAAAAAAGTATCTTTGAGCAGCACAATGGGTGTTGGCGTTAAAGTAGACACTTCTGCTTTGTAATTTTTTAATTACAATGCTTCTTTGATTTTGTTATCAAAGAGATAAAAATTCGGGAAAGGGAGGTTTTCCTCCCTGACCCTCATCAGAATTGGCGATATTATTCAAAAATTCTGATAACTGTCCAAGACTGTAGGTGGTTGCAAAAATCTTAAATATCCTACATAGACGGGGGTAAAAATTAATTTAATTATATCTTTTCTCCTGGACAGATTTGGTTTCATTGCCAACAAAGCTCATCGCTTTAATTAACGGAGCGGTCGGTGGCGTGGCAGTGGTAAATGTTAAAAAAATAACATCGAAAAGATGTTTTATATTGGAGACAATTAAGTGAACCGCGAAGAAAAAAGTGACTTGCTTAACGAGTTAAACGGTTTGTTTAACGAAGCTGAAATTGTTGTTGTATCTCATTATAAAGGTCTTACAGTAGCAGAAGTTTCCGCTTTGAGAGACAATATCAGAAAAGCTGGTGCAAGTTTTAGAGTTACTAAAAACCGGATTACTCGTCTCGCTCTGAAAGGCACAAAATTTGAAGGTTTGTCTGATCTGTTCAAAGGCCCGACAGCTATTGCTTTCGCCAATGATCCGATTTCTGCCTGCAAAGCTTGTGTAGAATTTGCCAAGGAAAACGAAAAACTGATCGTTCTCGGCGGTGCTATGGGTACCGGCGTTTTGACTTTGGATGAAATCAAACGTCTGGCTACCATTCCGTCTATGGATGAATTGCGCGCCAAAATTATTGGCTTGCTGCAAGCTCCGGCTGCTCAGCTGGCTCGTGTTACCAAGGCTTATTCCGAGAAAGAAGCTGCATAGTTTTTGTTTTGATTTTTTTATCTTACAAAATGCGATGAGCGAATAACGAATAAAGTTTTTAGTTTTAATTAATTTAATTTATTGGAGAAAAAATATGGCCGATTTAGCCAAATTAGTAGATGA
>CAYTQF010000089.1:0-4880 GCA_964440165.1 uncultured Azospirillaceae bacterium | reverse complement strand
CGGATAGATGTATGTCCGGAACAACCGAGAAAGTAAATATCAAATGTAATGAGGGTTTAGTTCGCCAAGGTATTACATGTGTCAAAAATAAGATTGGTTCTGTTTATAAATATAATGATGTACCGATAGGTGTGGTGTTTTACGATGATGGCTATACCACTAAGATAATCGCATTACACGATATTGATGAGAATGGACAAGCTGTGGCTAAAGATGCCATAAGAATGACGTGGGCAGCAGAAATTTCAAACTCAGATATAAAGTGTGGCAATTATGATATTGAGGAATTAAGCAATATTAAATATTCGGAAGCAGCAAATGATATGAATGGCTTTGAAAATACAAAAAAGATTTTAGAGTTTTCTAATTATCTTAATAATCCTTGGAGCCCGAGATGTCAGATGCCACCAGCGATCGCCTCTTATTTATATCACCCGGAAGTTTGTGAAGAAGGTAGTTTTTGCAGTAAAGGCAAATGGTATCTTCCTGCAATAGGAGAACTGATATATCTATATAAGAATTATCAAGAAGGTACGCTTATTTACGATGCGTTGCATGATACCGAAAGCGGTGCTATTCCTCTTAGTAATCAATCAAATAATTGGTATTATTGGTCGTCCAGTGAAATCTCTGCAAGTTCTGTTTTTGTATATAACGATAGTCTAAGCGTTTACAGTGCATCTAAAATTGGTTACAGCGGTAGTTTCCGGGAGTACGTTCGTCCGGTACTGGCATTTTAGTTTAGCAAAAAAAAGCCACAGAATATTGTATCCTGTGGCTTTTTTATTGTTGCTTTATTTTTAATATGATCTGGCGTAGATAACATCCATCGTTGCCGGTTTACCGGTCAGCAGGCAGATGCCGTTCGTGTTTGATTGATCAAACGGAATACAACGGATGGTAATCTTCATTTCTTTCAAAATAGCTTCAGATTCAGGGTCGCCGCACCATTTACCGCGAACAAACGCAACTTTTCCTTGTTTGCCGTCTTCAACCCATACATTGGATTCAGCAAAGTATTTTTTGAATTCTTCCGGAGAAGTTATATCGGTGCGAATATTTTGTTGTAAACGATTATTGGCTTTTTCAAACATTTCTTTTTGAATATTTTCCAAACGACCGGCAACAGAAGATACAAAATCATTATAACCGACAATGCTCTTGCCTTCAGGAGTTCCGAGTTTGATACGCTCTTTAACCATAATATTTTGAGATTCGGCATCTCGCATACCAATTTCACAGATAATAGGAGCGCCTTTACGGGTCCATTCCCAAAATCTATCGGCAGGAGCTTTATCTCGACGATCAATTTTGATTCTGATTTTTTCTCCGAACGGAAACTGTTTTTTCAAATCAGCGGCCAGCTTGTTAACATAAGCCATAACGGTTTCTGCATCTTCCGGTTTTTTTATCAGAGGAAGCAAAACAATCTGATACGGTGCAATTTTCGGAGGAACAACCATGCCGTCATCATCGGCGTGTGTCATAATAACGCCGCCGATTAAACGGGTAGAAACACCCCAAGATGTGGTATAAGCATATTCTTGCTGACCTTGATTATTAACAAAAGAAATATTAGCAGATTTTGCAAAATTTTGACCGAGGAAGTGAGATGTTCCGGCTTGTAAGGCTTTACCATCCTGCATCATAGCTTCAACACAATAAGTATCTACGGCGCCCGGAAATTTTTCATGTTCCGGCTTGCGTCCGGTTAATACCGGCATTGCTAACGTGTTTTCGCATAAATCGCGATAAGCTTCCAACATATTTTTAGTTTCAGTTTCAGCTTCTTGCGCATTGGCGTGTGCCGTATGACCTTCCTGCCACAAAAATTCTCTGGTTCTCAAAAAGAGACGAGGACGCATTTCCCAGCGCACAACGTTTGCCCATTGATTCACCAATACCGGTAAATCACGATAAGATTTTACCCATTTGGAAAAAGAGTCGGCAATGATAGCCTCAGAAGTCGGACGAACAATCAATGGTTCATCTAATTTTGAATCCGGAACAAGTTTGCCGTCTTTCATAGACAAACGCGAATGTGTTACAACGGCCATTTCTTTTGCAAAACCGTCAACGTGTTCGGCTTCTTTTTGAAAAAACGATAATGGAATAAACATTGGAAAATAGCAGTTTTCGTGTTCTGTTTCTTTGATTTTTTCATCAAATACATCACGGATGCGTTCCCAAATTCCATATCCCCAAGGCTTGATTACCATACATCCCGGAGAAGAAGAATTTTCAGCCATGCCGGCTTCCGTAATAACGTTTTGATACCACTCAGGATAGTTTCCTGCTCTTGTATTTTTAAGTCCCATAAGTTTATTCCTTTTAATATTACATAATTAAAAATCCGCATCCCCATTGATGCAGAAGCAGAGGCATTATATACATATTACGCTAAAAGTAAACGCCTAAAATGAGATCAAAGCCTGTTAATAATTTTATAACCAATGCTGAATTATAGTAACTTCATACGGCATAAACCTTAGAAAGCGGTTTGTATTATGAGCAGTAAAAGCACTTGTAAGATTCTTAACACAATTATTAATGATGATTGTGTTAAGGTTATGAATGAGATGGAAGAAAACTCCGTTGATTTAATCTTCGCCGATCCTCCCTATAATTTGCAACTGGGTGAATCTTTAACCCGTCCGGACAACAGCAGTGTAAGCGGTGTTTATGAGGAATGGGACAGCTTTGACAGTATTGCAGCTTATGACGAATATACGCGTAAATGGATGACCGCGGCGCGTCGTGTATTAAAAGATGACGGTGCAATTTGGGTAATCGGTTCTTATCATAATATTTTCCGTGTCGGCTATATTTTACAGGATTTGGGCTTTTGGATATTAAATGATATTATTTGGAATAAAACCAATCCGATGCCGAATTTTAAGGGAACAAGATTTACTAATGCTCATGAAACCCTTATTTGGGCTGTAAAAAATCCAAAGTCAAAATACACATTTAATTATGAAGCTATGAAAGCTTTGAATGATGATGTTCAGATGCGCAGTGATTGGAGCTTGTCTTTGTGCACGGGTAAAGAACGCCTAAAGGGAGAAGACGGTAATAAGTTACATCCGACCCAAAAACCTGAAAGCTTATTGTATCGGGTTATTATGGCGTCATCTAATGTCGGAGATATTGTTTTGGATCCGTTTTTCGGAACAGGAACAACCGGTGCCGTTGCTAAAAAGCTTGGTCGCAATTTCATCGGAATAGAAAAGGATGCCGTTTACGTTAAAGGTGCGCAAGAACGCATTGATGGCATTGAAACGGTTCAAAATGAATTGTGTTTGGAATTTAGTTCTAAAAAACGCCAGCCGCGAGTACCTTTCGGAGCTGTTGTCGAACGGGGTTTACTGTCTCCGGGAGATATTTTATATGATGCAGCTAAAAAACATTGCGCTGCGGTTCGTTCTGATGGAACATTAAAAAGCGAAAAACTGGAAGGCTCTATTCATCAAGTCGGTGCTGCAGCTCAAAATACGGCTGCTTGCAACGGTTGGGTTTACTGGTATTATGAGGATGCTCAAAAAGGTTTGGTTTGTATTGATGAACTGCGTAAAGTTGTACGTGATGAGCTTTATCCGGAATAAACAATTCTCTAAAGCAAAAAAAATGCCGGTAAATAACCGGCATTTTTTTATATCTTTGGGTTAGTTACCAAAAATATTAATGCTTTCTAATGTGCCTTTTACACCGTCAACAACATCATTAGCTGTCTTTTTTGCAGCATCTGTGGTTTCAGCCACAGCGTCTTTCAAATGAGAAAGATTGCTGTTTACAACAGAAGAAGAAGCTGTTGATAAAATTTTCTTGAAAATAACAGCAATAGATTCAGCAACAGATGTTCCTTTAGAACTTTCACCGATATTGCTCAATGTAATGGTCGGCAACATAACTGCGGCAGATACAACATCCGGAGCAACTGACGCAACACCATTAACTTCACCGTTGCTTACAACAACTTTTTTGATAACAACTTTTTTAGAAGAACTGTCGTTTTTCTGTGCTTCAGTGTTTTCTTCAACCGGAGCAGCTTTAGATGCCGTATAAGCATTTACATTATTAATGATATCAGAAATGTTGTTTTGAGTTAAAGACTTCATTTCATAAGTAACAACAGGTTTCTGAATATTGATTTCATCAATAACGATAGTGTCTGATGTTAAACTTTTCAAATTGATTTTAACACTAATTTCACCGAGAGAAACGGCATTTTTGGTTGTATAACCGGCGGGATTGGCAACAGCAATCTGTTTAACGCTGGCTTTACCGTTAGCCAAATCAAGTTTAAAACCCTGAAGACTGACGTCTGTTCCCGTAACTTCACTGCCATATTTATTGACAACTTTTTTTACAACCATTTCCAGCGGAAAAAAGTAATAAACCAAAGCGCAAATTGCAGCAATGATTAACAAAAAGATGGAAAATTTTTTCATGATTGAAATCCTTTAACTTTTATTGATATATCAAATACAAAATAAGATTACCAATAAAAAAGTCAATGGTAAAATCTGATATATAAGCAAAATATGAAAAATATTATGTGCTTATATAAACCTCGGTTCGAACCCTTGTTAAAATAAAAAAAAGCCGATCATAAAGATCGGCTTGATAATGGTAGGCGCGTGGGGCTGGAGACAAGAAAACAATCCTGTGAATTGTTTTCTGCCGACAGGCGAGAGTTTGTTAACTTGGGAGCAAACGACAGTGTCGCGACACAAGTGTTACAAACCGAGTGCCCGAAACGACTTAGTATTGCGTTGATCGCAATACTTTGGAGTAAGATCGAACCTCGGTTCGAACCCTTGTTAAAATAAAAAAAAGCCGATCATAAAGATCGGCTTGATAATGGTAGGCGCGTGGGG
>CAYTQF010000088.1:0-5014 GCA_964440165.1 uncultured Azospirillaceae bacterium | reverse complement strand
GCCGGCAGGTCATGTCAGAATTTGTCAAGGATATGGAGGTGCTGTGCGCCAAGGCCGGCGGACGCTACGTCAGCTACCCGCTGAGCAAGCTTATGCCGTATACTTTTAATTACTGAGAAGGAAACACAATGAAGAAATACAAAGGGATAAAGAGAATAATCACGCTGGCGCTGGCGCTGCTGACGGCATGTGCCGCGGTTCTGCCCGTGTCGGCGGCGATAAAATGGACAGTGCTATTATTTCTTATATTCGCCGTAACCATAATCTGTTGGTTGGTGAAGGCAGTGCTGAAAAAATCAAAAAAGAAATTGGCTCTGCTTGTCCTCCGGAAAAAGGCGAGGGACGTACGGTTGAAATTAAAGGCCGCGATTTGATGAACGGTGTGCCTAAAGAAATTATTATAACAGAGCGTCAAGTAGCCGAAAGTTTGTCTGAACCTGTTTCTCAGATTGTTGAAGCCGTTAAAGTTGCTTTAGAGAATACGGCTCCGGAATTGGCTGCTGATATTGTTGATAAAGGTATTGTTTTGACCGGCGGCGGCGCATTACTCAGCAATCTTGATCAAGTTTTGAGAAATGCAACGGGATTACCGGTATCCATTGCGGAAGATCCTTTGGCTTGTGTGGTTAAGGGTACAGGTCGTGCTTTGGATGAATTTAAGCAATTCAGAGGTATTTTATCTACAATGTACTAAGCTTGTTGATGCTTACAAGACGGCCGAAAATTAACACCCTAAACAGTGTGGTTTTCGGCTTTCTTGATTTTTATACGGATTGAAGTTGGTGTTTTATGAAACGGCGTAAGGTTTTATTTTTTCATTTAAGTCATATTCGCTTAATGGTAAAAAAGTTTGCCATTGTGTTGTTATTTTTAATTGCTTTTGCAATGATGCTGTTCAATAAAACGGACTCAGCTTTGATTGATAAGACATCTTCCGTTGCCAACGATGTGCTTTCTCCGTTAATTGATGTGTTGGTCATACCGGCGCGTATTGCCTCTTCCGTTTATGATTATTTTTACGATTTTAGCAATATTCGAGAAGAAAATAAAAAACTTAAAGAAGAAAACCGCCAACTTGTTATTAAATCAAATTGGGCCGAAACTCTCGCTGTTGAAAATAAATTGCTTTCTAATTTGCTTAATTATACGCCGCCTGCAGCTGCCACTTTTGTTACGGCAAGGGTTATTGCAGAAGAAGGTGATGTTTTTTCGCACTCTTTGATTGCTTATACCGGGGGTAATAAAAACGTTAAAAAAGGACAAGTTGTCTTGAGTGATGCCGGCGTTGTCGGTCGGATTGACTCTGTCGGCGCCATGTATTCGAAGATTATTTTGATTACGGATATTAATTCTAAAATTCCGGTTATGATTGAAAAAAACAGAACCAGAGGCATTTTATCCGGAGATAACACTTCTGTTCCGAAGCTTATTTTTACGCCTTTAGAGGCCGAATTGGCAATCGGTGATAAGATTGTTACGTCCGGTGTCGCCGGTGTTTTTCCGGCAGGGTTGCCGATCGGTAAAATTATTTCTTTGGATAAAAATAATATTAAAGTAAAAACATTCAGTGATTTGGATCGTATAGAATATATTAAAATCGTGGATTATTCTCCGGCAGGTGTTTTACAAGATGACGGTGTAGGCGAGGCTGGCGATGAATGATGGATTTAGAGAAAATATTACAGCCTATTTTCAAAGAATTACACCATTTTTAACATCGGCAGTAATGATTTTTATTTCTTATATTCCGCTTAATTTTTATGCTTCCGGAATTATGCGTCCGGAGCTTGGTTTAATTTGTGTATTTTTTTGGGTTTTGCGCCGTCCTGATTTGTTTAATATGTTTAGCGTGTTCTTTTTGGGATTAATTGATGATATTTTGTCGTCTGCGCCGTTAGGGTCAAATATTATTGTTTATTTGACTGTTTATCAGTTTGTTATGAGTATGTATTCTTTTTTCTATAATAAACCGTTTGTTGTCAGTTGGTATGGTTTTGCTTTTTGTTTTGTTTCGGCAGAGTTGATCCGTTGGTTGTTGGTTTCGGTATATTATAGTCAATTTTTGCCGATTTCCGGTGTTTTGTTTTTATGTTTATTTACCGTTGCATGTTATCCCGTTGTCAGTTGGATTAATGCAAAAATCCAGTATTATATGATGAATGATGAGGCTTAATTCATGAACAGGGACAATGATAAAGGAAAAGTTTTAATCCATCGTTCAGTCATTATGATTTTAGCAAAAATTATGATGCTGTTGATTATTGTCTTACGTTTGTATTATTTACAGGTATATCAGGCTGATAAGTATAAAATGCTGGCGGATGAAAACCGTATTTCAACACGTTTACTTATTCCGCCGCGAGGAATTATTTATGATCGGAACGGTGAAATGATTGCTACAAATAGCCAAAATTTTCAGGCGATGATTGTGGCGGAGCAAACACCAAATATTCAGCAGACATTGGATGAGTTTAAAAAAATCATGCCGCTTTCAGAAGATGAAGAGGCAAAAATAAAAAAAGAATTAAAACGTAACCGCAGTTTTGTTCCGATTAAGATTAAAGATAATTTGAGCTGGGAAGAAGTTTCTAAAATTCAGCTTAAAGCACCGGATTTGCAAGGCATTTATATTGATGAGGGGTTGAGCCGCGATTATCCGTATGGTGAAAGTATGGCTCATATTTTGGGATATGTTGCTTCTGCTTCCGAAAAAGAAGCTAAAAATGATGATGACCCGTTGTTGCAGGTGCCGGAATTTAAAATAGGTAAGTCCGGTATTGAGAAACTTTTTGAAAAAGATTTGCGTGGAAAAGGCGGTAGTCTTAAGCTTGAAGTAAATGCTTATGGCCGTATTATGAAAGAAATTGAAAGAATAGAAGGTGTTCCCGGAAAACCGTTACATCTTACGATTGACGCCAGATTACAAAAAAAAGCCTATGAACTTTTCGGAGAAGAAAGCGGAGCGGCTATTTTGTTGGATGTTCATACGGGAGAGGTTTTGGCTTTTGTTTCCGCCCCGTCTTTTGATCCGAATATGATGACGAAAGGTTTAAGTACAAAAGATTGGCAGGCTTTGGTTAATAATGAAAGAAACCCTTTGTCAAACAAGGCTATTTCCGGACAGTATTCCCCGGGTTCAACGTTTAAAATGATTGTTGCTTTGGCCGCTTTGGAAGCAGGGGTTATCAAACCGGAATCCAGATTTTATTGTTCCGGTCAGATGTTTTTGGGCTCTCATGCTTTTCACTGCTGGCGGCGGCACGGGCATGGTGCATTAAATGTGGTGGAAGCCTTAATGCATTCTTGCGATATTTTCTTTTATGAAACAGCCCAAAGATTGGGAATTGAGAAAATAGCCGAGATGTCTCGTCGTTTTGGACTTGGTCAACCGACAAATATTGGTCTTGAACATGAAAAAAGCGGTTTGATTCCGGATAAAGAATGGAAAAAGAAACGTTTTGGGGAGCCTTGGCAACATGGTGAAACCGTTATTTCCGGTATCGGACAGGGATATATTTTGACAACACCGCTGCAATTGGCAACAATGGTTGCTCGTATTGCGAATGGCGGTTATGAAGTTAAACCGACTTTTACCAAAGTTACAGATAAGAGCTCTATCAAAAAGATTAATGTTTCAAACGAATATTTGAGCGCCGTTAAACAAGGTATGTATGATGTTGTTAATGTTCCGGGAGGAACGGCATATCGATCTCATTTTAATTTAGATGGTCAGGAAATGGCCGGTAAAACCGGATCGACACAAGTTCGTCGTATTACAATGAAAGAACGTCAGAGCAGAATTTTGCGACAAGATGAATTGCCCTGGAAATATAGGGATCATGCGTTGTTTGTAGCTTTTGCTCCATATAATGATCCGAAATATGCCGTGGCTGTTTTAGTGGAACACGGCGGCGGCGGTTCTTCTGCTGCAGCTCCGATTGCCAGCAAAATTTTACAGGAAGCTTTAATTCTTAATCCGGTTAAATAGGGATGACAAATGTATAAACCATATGAAACAACCATAAAAAATCAAACACAGACAATTACTGAAAAGTTGGCAAATATTAGTTTCAGCTATGTTTTGTTTATTACGATTTTGGCTTTTATCGGATTTATTGTTTTATATTCTGCGGCTAACGGAAGCTGGAAACCTTGGGCAATTAATCAATTAATTCGTTTTGCGATGGGATTTGCCTTAATGATTGTTTTGGCTTTGACGGATATACGAATATTTATGCGTTATGCTTATATTTTTTATTTTGTGGTGTTGGCTTTATTGGTTATTGTTGAAGTGGGCGGACATATCGGTATGGGTGCTCAACGCTGGATTAATCTCGGTTTTTTCAAATTACAGCCTTCAGAATTAATGAAAATTGCGCTTGTTTTAGTTTTAGCGCGATATTTCCATGCATCTTCTCTGCAAGATATATTAACGTTCAGAGGTATTATTCCGCCGGCGTTGATGGCTTTTGTTCCGGCTGCTTTAATTATGATGCAGCCTGATTTGGGAACAGCTTTAATGTTGTTATTTACAACGGTTGCCATCTTTTTTGCCGTAGGTGTGCAGATCTGGAAGTTTGTTATGGTCGGAGCGGGAGCTTTAAGTGTGTTGCCGGTTGCTTGGCATTTTTTGCATGATTATCAAAAAAACAGAGTGCTGACTTTTTTGAATCCGGAACGTGATCCGCTCGGTGCCGGTTATCATATTATTCAGTCTAAGATTGCACTCGGTTCCGGCGGTATTTTCGGTAAGGGATTTATGAACGGCACTCAAAGCCATCTTAACTTTTTACCGGAAAAGCATACGGATTTTATTTTTACCATGTTTTCCGAAGAGTTTGGTATGGTCGGCGGCGTCTTGATGATTTTGCTTAATTTGATTATTATTGCCTATGGTTATATTTTTGCTTTTAGAACGACAAGTTATTTTGCAAAACTCGTTATTATCGGCCTTAACACCAATTATTTTATGTATGTTTTTATTAATATCGCCATGGTTTTGGGGCTATTGCCG
>CAYTQF010000087.1:0-5073 GCA_964440165.1 uncultured Azospirillaceae bacterium | reverse complement strand
CGGCAATATAAACTATACAATGCGAATAGACTTTTTGTCGGCAGCTCGAGGAGATGAAAAGACTGTCAACATTAACGGCAAAAATATTAATGTAAAAATTCCTTCTGGAACGATCGACGGGCAAACATTAAGATTGAAGGGATTGGGAGAAGCCGGATTTAACGGTGGTTCAGCAGGTGATGTGATGATAACATTAAATGTTGACCGTCATCCCTATTTTGTTTTAGAAGATAAAAACATTTTATTAGATTTACCGATAACGCTTAAAGAGGCGATTTTAGGTGGCAAAGTTACCGTTCCAACAATTACCGGAAAGGTTGCTGTAAATATTCCACCATATGCGACATCAGGTGATAAGCTGCGTTTGAAAGGGAAAGGCGTTAAAGGCGGAGATCAAATTATAACACTGAAAGTGGCAATGCCCAAAAATAAAAGCAGTGATTTAGAGAAAGCTTTGTTGGCAATGCCCGATGAGGATATTAGGACTTTTTAATGCTTTTAGAAAATATCAAAGATTTTGACTGGTATAATGAACCTCAAAATTTCAGATTCATGGATAAAGGACTGTTAATTGAAGCGGCTCCTCATACTGATTTTTGGCAAAATGCAGATAGCCGTTTTTATAAAGATGATGGGCAGTTTTTTGCCAAAGAACATTATGGTGATTTTGAAATAAGAGCCAAATGGCGATTTGAGCATATACAAGATTCTGCACAATGTGGTGTTATGGTTCGCTCTGATGCAGCAAACTGGCTTAAGGTCGGATTATTATCACCTAATCCTTACAGACCGCAAATAGGTGTTGTTGCCGCCAGTCAGGGATCTTCTGATTGGTCTGTAGTTGATATTCCTGAATCAACCGAAGAATTATGGTTTCAAATTAGTCGTCGTGGACGAGATTTTATAGTCTTTTATTCTCTGGATGGAATAAACTATTTGCAAATACGCATGACTCATCTTTCTAAAGTTGGCGATATCATGTCTGCAGGCGCATATGTCTGCTCGCCTAAGGATGAAAGTTTTGAATGTATCTTGGAAGAAATTTATTTAAAAGACTAAACAAGCGATGCAATTTCGGCGCGCAATTCTTCAAGGCCTATCTTTTTTTCTGAGCTGGTTGCCAAAAGTTTAGTATAAGCTGCAGCGTGCTTTGCAATTTCCGCTTCAGTTTCTTGAATAACCTTTGTCAAATTCCCACTGCCGATTTTATCTGTTTTTGTCAAAACAATTTGATATGTAACTGCGGCTTTATCTAGTAGTTCCATAACTTCTAAGTCCGCCTTTTTGATTCCATGGCGAGAATCTATCAGTAAGAAGACCCGTTTAAGGTTAACCCGTCCTTGAAGATATGCAAAAATAACTTTTTGCCATTGTTTTACCTGAGCCTCGGGGGCTTTGGCATAGCCATATCCAGGAAGGTCAACAATATGAATTTTATTATCAAGATTAAAAAAATTAAGCTGCTGTGTACGACCGGGGGTATTTGATGTTTTGGCTAATCCTTTTTGACCAGTCAGCGCGTTAATAATACTTGATTTTCCAACATTTGAACGCCCTGCAAACGCAATCTCCGGAAGTTCAGATAATGGCAGTTGCTCAAGCTTTGCGACGCCCAACATAAAAGATGTTTTGCTATTAAACAAGGCATTGGCCTGAGCAAGCTGCTCATCTGTAAATTTTTCCGGAGTAAAGACCATTAGTTTACCCCAACTTTTTTCATAATAACCTTTTGTTGAACAATCGACATAACATTGCTCAAAGTCCAATAAATGACCAGACCTGAAGCAAAATGTCCAAGCATAAAGGTAAAGATAACAGGCATCAGAGCAAACATCCTTGCCTGATCTTTATTGGCTGGTTTAGGTGATAATTTTTGCTGTAAAAACATTGTTACGCCCATCAAAATTGGCCAAACACCTAAATCAATAAGACTTGGGATCGGTAGTCCGGTAATAGCTGAAAGCGTCATTGGATCCGGCGCTGACAAATCTTTAATCCAGCCAATAAACGGCGCATGTCTTATCTCAATAGCAATGTTCAAAACCTTGTAAAGAGAGAAAAAGACCGGAATTTGAATAAACATGGGCAAACATCCTGAGGCCGGATTAATTTTTTCCTTTTTATATAATTCCATCATTTCCTGTTGCAGGCGCATTCTATCATTTTTATAGGTTTCTTGTAAGGCCTGAATTTTAGGCTGAACCTTTTTCATTTTTGACATGCTTTCATAAGATTTATTTGCTATTGGGAACATAGCCAATCTGAGAAGTGCGGCGAACAATAAAATTGCCCATCCCATATTGCCGATGAAATGATATAAAAAGTCAAGAATGTAGAAAAATGGTTTCGTAAGGAAGTAATACCATCCAAAATCAACCGCCAAATCAAATTTATCAATATTTAAAGATTTTGTATATTGATCCAGCAGAGCAATCTCTTTAGCACCTGCAAAAAATTTGATACTATTTGTCGCAATGCTGTTGTTAGCAATATTTAAAGGCATCCCGACATAATCTGTTTGATACGAATCTTTAGCTGTTCGGGTAAAACGAATTTTGTTTGTTTCGTTATTGTTCAAAACAATCGCTGAGAACCAATATCTTTCACCAAATCCAAACCAGCCACCGTTTGTTTCAAATTCTTTTTTCTTTCCAACATCAAGATCTTTAGGTTTGATTTCTTTAAGGCTTGAATCGATAACACCGAGCATACCCTCATGAACAACTTTTGATGAAGAATTTTCATCGTCATAAACTTTGTTGATTAAGCCATAAGGATATAAAGAGACCTCTTTTCCTGAATTATTTTCAACAACTTGTTCAATATTGAACATATAATCTTTATCAATTGATATTTTACGAACAAATTTAAGTCCTTGTCCATTATTCCATTCCATAGTAATCGGCGTTTCGGGAGTCAATTTATTACCAATAACTGTCCATAGTGTATTGCTGTCCGGAAGTTTGAGTGAATTGTTTTTTCCAAGCCAGCCAAATTCAGCATAATAAGGTGTATTTGTTCCAGCAGGTGATAAAAGTTCAACATCGGCACTATCTGGATCAAGCGTTTGTTTGTATTCTGTCAAGTAGAGGTTGTCAATTCGTCCACCTTTAACCCTTATTGATCCGACGACTTTGGCATTGGCGATATCAATACGTTTTGATTTCTGCAGAACCTCATTAACAGGAAGAACTTCTCTCTCAGTGGGTGTATATAAAACTGAAGTATCATTTTTATCTGCTTGAGGCGCAGATGCTTCTTTAACAGCCGGTTCTGGAATATCTCTTTGAGGCTCGGCCGCAGGCCAGATCTGATTTATGACCAAGATAGCAATAGCGGAAAGGATAATCGCCAAGTATAAACCTCTGGTTTCATCTTTCATTTTATAAATAACTCCTTAAAACAAAAACATATTGCCTTATATGTATTATAATTAGAGCCCAAGCGCAAGAGATTATCTTGGGTTATTCTTTTTTTGTTTAACTTCTGGAACAGGATCATATCCACATCCGCCCCAAGGATGACAGCGTAAAATGCGTTTTGTTCCTAAAATAGTACCTTTCCATAAGCCGTGAACTTGCAGCGCTTCAATAAAATATTCTGAACAACTCGGTTTATAGCGGCATACATTAGGGAGTATAGGCGATAAAAATTTTTGATAAAATTTAATCAGCACAATCATCAGAGCTTTTATCATGATTCTTTCTCGCATTGACGATTTGTTGATTAATGTCGGCAACGGCGTTGTCCAACTTGCAAACTAAATACGAAAAATCAAGAGTCGCTGTATTATGTCGTCCGATAAGAACATAATCAATTCCTGATAAAGCTTTTTTCGGAAAAACAGATGCAACGGCGGCGCGAAGTCGGCGTTTTGTTCTGTTTCTGGTATGAGCTTTTCCGATTTTTTTTGTGGCGGTATAACCTACAAAGCAGATATCATCATCTGTCTTTGATAAATTTAGAGCCGCTTGAAGAACAAGACCGTTGGTAACAACCTTAAATCCTTTAGCGGCTCTAATAAAATCTTTACGTTTTTTTAAAACAAAAACTTTCATCTTAACAAAGATTAAGCAGAAAGTTTTTTACGACCATGAGCGCGACGAGCAGCCAAAACCTTACGACCGCCTGCAGTAGCCATACGAGAGCGGAAACCATGACGGCGGGCTCTGACCAATTTTGAAGGTTGATATGTACGTTTCATTTTATTTCTCCGGTTAATTATTAGTTATTTAAAGCTCCGGATACACTTCCGGAGTCCTCGGACAAAAGTTTTATAAAACTAAAAGATTTTGATGTCAAGTTAAATTGCATTACCTTTTCTTAAGACAGATTCGGCTTTTTCCGAATAACTTCCGTCAAGGTTATGAACCGAAATTCCGGAATGCAAAATTAAAGGCGCTTTAGAATCTTTTTGTGCTCTGATGATAATACGTTTGGCCGGTTGTCCGTCTTTTGAGTATAATGGAAAAATTTCTATACCTCCCAAACGATTATGAATGGTCGCAAGAATATCATCAAGTGCCTCGGCTCGGTTAATTATATAGAAATACCCGAATGGTTTGAGCATTTTGATACAAAAGTTAATCCATTGTTCTAAATCTTCAAATTGAAAATTATGAGCGGTTGCCTTTGAAGGATTTGGGGATGGCATATCTTTCAAAGCATATGGAGGATTTGTGATTACATGTGAAAATGAGCAAGGCGTGAGTCTTGTTTCAAAAATATTTTCACAAATAAAATTTACAAATGTAAAACCATTATCGGAGGCACTTTTTTTAGCTGCTTCAGCCAATAAAGACTGAAGCTCAATCCCTGTAACAGAAATATTTGCATTCTTGAATCTTTCGGCCAAACATAATGAAACAGCTCCGGTTCCGGCTCCGACATCCAGAACAGAGTCGCCGTTTTTTATTTTCGTAACGGCCGCTGCCAACCAAACCGCATCTGACGAAGCCTTATAACCGTCAAGAGGTTGATAAATTTTAACCTTTTTGTCTAAAAGATAATTTTCATTATAAACAGTCATTAAAAGAAGCCCTTTCAAATTATAACTATACTAGAATGATATAA
>CAYTQF010000086.1:0-5096 GCA_964440165.1 uncultured Azospirillaceae bacterium | reverse complement strand
AATAGCAATAATATCCTGCAAAGATTTGTATTTCTGTAATACCTCTTGTACGCGACGAGCAACATTGTAATGTTCTTCACCCACAACATCCGGAGATAAAATACGGCTGGTTGAATCTAACGGATCCACAGCAGGGAAAATACCCAACTCAGAAATAGAACGAGATAACACTGTCGTTGCATCCAAGTGAGCAAAGGTTGTGGCCGGAGCCGGGTCTGTCAAGTCATCGGCAGGTACATATACGGCTTGAACGGATGTAATAGAACCATGTTTGGTTGATGTAATACGTTCTTGCATTGCGCCCATATCCGTACCTAATGTCGGCTGATAACCCACAGCAGACGGAATACGACCCAACAGTGCAGAAACTTCAGAACCGGCCTGAGTAAAGCGGAAAATATTATCAACGAAGAACAATACGTCTTTATGTTCTTCATCACGGAAATATTCAGCCTGTGTCAAACCTGTCAGAGCAACACGAGCACGAGCTCCGGGAGGTTCATTCATCTGACCGTAAACAAGCACGGTTTTAGAATTATCACCTTTCAAATCAATAATTCCGGAGTCAATCATTTCGTGATAAAGGTCATTACCTTCACGTGTTCTTTCGCCTACGCCGGCAAATACTGAATATCCGCCATGACCTTTAGCAACGTTATGAATTAACTCTTGAATTAACACGGTCTTACCTACACCGGCACCACCGAACAAACCGATTTTACCGCCTTTGGCATAAGGTTCCAGCAAATCGATTACCTTAATACCCGTAATCAAAATTTCTGTTTCCGTAGATTGTTCTATGAATGACGGTGGCTCACGGTGAATCGGGAATTCCATTTTAGCGCCGATTTCACCGCGGTTATCTACAGGTTCACCGATAACATTAACAATACGCCCCAGCATTTCAGGTCCGACAGGAACTTCAATCGGGTGTCCTAAATTAATCACAGGCAAACCGCGAACCAATCCATCCGTAGAATCCATTGCGATCGTTCGAACAGTATTTTCACCGAGATGTTGTTCTACTTCCAGAACAAGCTTTTTGCCGTGATTATCACATTCCAAGGCTGTCAAAATATTCGGTAAATCATCCGTATTATCAAATTTAACGTCTACAACAGCACCCAAAACCTGAGAAACATGTCCCAATGCACCGGTGTTTTTTTCAGCCTTTACTGTTTTTTTAATTTTCTTTACGGCTTTGGCTTCAGCGGCATTCATATCTTTGATGGATTGTTCATCAAATTTGGTTACACTCTCCGCAACAGCCTTTGTTTTTTTTCTTACGGCCGTCGTTTTTGTTTTTGCGGCTGTTTTGCCGGTTTTCTTTTCTGTCATATTTATCTCCTTATTTTACAGCGCTTCCGCACCTGCAATAATTTCAATCAGTTCCGTTGTAATACCGGTCTGACGCAAACGGTTGTATTTTAGAGTCAGGCGGGAAATAATATCTTTTGCATTACGTGTCGCATTATCCATAGAAGTCATGCGCGCACCATGCTCGGACGCCTGAGAATGTATAATATATTCAAAAAATTCTGCTTTCAGATAATTTTCAGCCAATGACGCAATGATCGTTTGTAAATCCGGCTCATAATCATAAGCGGCACCATCAACCATTAAGCCATCTCTTTTATAATCAGAAACAGTATCATCCGTCATTGCTTGCAGTGGTAAAAACTGACGACAAGCAATCTCTCTGCTCATAGCAGACTGAAAACGACTAAAAATAACTTCGCAAATATCAAAATCACCATTCAGATACTGTTTGCAAAGATTTTCAGCAATTACAGAAGCCTCTCCAAAATCAGCGCCTCGACGCGCAATACCATCCAAGACATATTTTATATTGCCGGCATAATGACGTTTTAATAAATCCCGTCCTTTTTTACCGATACATAATAAAGACACACTTTTTCCGCCAGCCTGTAATTCTTTAATACGATTTTCGGCTGTTTTTACCACCGTGGAATTAAAACTTCCGCACAAACCGCGATCTGATGTAAAAACAACCAAAAGATATTTTTTGGGATTTTGACATTCTTTCAGCAGTGGTATACAAGCGGTTTCCGCATCGGATTGTTTACGTTCTTTCAATTCATATTGAGCACGTGCCAATACGCTGCTTACAAATGAATTGTAAGCAGCGGCATTGTCCAATAATAATTGAGCTTTACGCAAACGTGCAGCAGCAACCATTTTCATGGCAGAAGTGATCTTCTGGGTAGATTTTATGGATTCGATACGAGTTCTTAACTCTTTTAAACCGGCCATTTTCTTTCCTTATGCTGCTTTGTCATCGCTGACATAGTCGTTCAAGAAATTATCATAAAACTTAATTAATTTCTCTTTTAACTCATCAGAAATGACTTGTTTATCCTTAATTTCTTCAAGGTAATCCGGATGATTTGCCTGTAAGGAAGCAATTGCTCGGTGTTCAAAAGAATGAACTTCAGAAACAGGGATACTATCCAAATAACCATTTACACCGGCAAAGATAGCGACAACTTCTTCAGCTACAGGCATCGGACGATGAACAGGTTGCTTTAACAACTCAGTCAAACGTTCACCACGTGCCAAAAGCTTTTTGGTTGCAGCATCCATATCTGAAGCAAACTGAGCGAACGCAGCCATTTCACGATATTGAGCCAATTCAAGTTTAATAGTACCAGCAACCTGTTTCATAGCCTTAATTTGAGCGGCAGAACCAACACGGCTTACAGAAATACCAACGTTAACTGCCGGACGGATACCTTGATAGAACAAACTGCTTTCCAAAAAGATTTGACCATCCGTAATAGAAATTACGTTTGTCGGGATATATGCAGAAACGTCTCCGGCTTGTGTTTCGATAACAGGCAAAGCTGTTAAAGAACCGGCGCCTTCCGCATCGTTCATTTTTGCAGCACGTTCCAACAAACGTGAATGCAGATAGAACACATCACCCGGATAAGCTTCACGCCCAGGCGGACGGCGGAGCAACAAAGACATCTGACGATAAGCCGTAGCTTGTTTGGACAGATCATCATAAAAGATAACGGCATGCATTCCGTTGTCGCGGAAATATTCGCCCATAGCGCAACCGGAATACGGAGCCAAAAACTGCAGAGGAGCAGAATCGGAAGCCGTTGCGGCCACCACAATGGTATAATCCATTGCGCCAAAATCTTTTAAAGTTTTTACAACCTGAGCCACGGTAGAACGTTTTTGTCCGACAGCAACATAAATACAAAACAATTTTTCTTTATCTGATTTAGCTGCGTCATTAATTTTCTTTTGATTAATGATTGTATCGACAATAATTGCCGTTTTACCCGTTTGGCGATCTCCAATAATTAATTCACGTTGGCCGCGACCGATCGGAATTAATGCATCAACGACCTTTAATCCTGTTTGTACCGGTTCATGTACACTCTTACGAGGCATAATTCCCGGAGCTTTAACTTCAGAATTGCTATATTCCGTTGCTTTAATCTCGCCTTTACCGTCAATAGGATTACCAAGGGCATCGACAACGCGTCCCAACAATCCTTTACCGACAGGAACGCTTACGATTTTATCAGTACGTTTTACAGTATCACCTTCTTTGATGGATTCATCTGAACCGAAGATAACAACACCCACGTTGTCTTCTTCAAGGTTAAGAGCCATACCCTTAACACCACTTTCAAACTCGACCATTTCGTTATACTGAACTTTATCCAAACCATAAACGCGGGCAATACCATCACCAACGGATAAAACTTTACCGACTTCAGAAACGTCTAAATTTACGTCTGCGCCGGAAATTTTATCTTTGATAATGGAAGATATTTCACTTGCATGTACAGACATTATTGTCCACCTTTCATTCTCATTTCCAAACGAGCCAGTTTTCCCTGAATCGAATCATCAATCATGGAAGAACCGTATTTAACGACCAATCCGCCCAAAATTTCAGGCTTAATCGTATATGTAATCAAAACATCTTTAGAGAGTTTTTTCTCTAAAACAGCTTTGATTTTTTTATCCTGAGCACTACTCAACGGCTGCGCGGTCAAGACCTCAACTTCCTGAATATCATGCTTCTGATAATAAATGTGTTTAAATTCGGACAACATTGCCGGCAATTCCGACACATGTCCGTTTTCGGCAATTATCTTCAAAAAAGACAGAGTCTCTTTATTCAGCTTCATTTTTTTGGCGACGTCATCCAAAGCCTGTTGTTTGGATGATATATCCCAAAGCTGATTAGATAAATTGGCAACAATCGTCTTATCTTCAGCCAACACAGCAGCCAAAGCATCAACATCCGTGCAAACATCTTTCAGGTTACCGGAACTTGCGGCGGCCTGATACAGAGAATCTGCATAAACCGAAATAACTTTTGCTTTTGAAACTTTTTTCACGTCAATTCTCTTTTATTAGTTTGCTGTTATAATATATTTTTAATTCTTTCTTTTTTATTAATGTTTCACATAAAACTATACGGATCAACATCTATTTCTATTCTTACACCGGAAGGACATTCAACTTTTTTGAGCCATTCCTGCAAAACGGCTTGTATTTTAATATTCTTTGCCGTTTTCAGCAACAGCCGATAACGATATTTACCACGCAGCATAAATATCGGAGCCTGCGCCGGACCTAATGTGGATATATAATCATTATTCGGAGCCGTTTGTCCCAGTTTTATGGCAACTTTTTCCACCGCATCTTGTTTAGATCCGGAGATAATAACTGCTGCCAATTTTCCAAACGGCGGCATTTTCAGAATCCGGCGGCTTTGTTTTTCCAAATCTAGAAATACTTCCCTGTTATTTTCCATCAACGCTTTCAAAACTGCATTTTCAGGATATAATGTCTGCACAAAAACCGTCCCTTTTTTGGCACCGCGACCGGCTCGTCCTGAGACTTGCGATAATAATTGAAATGTTTGTTCCGCGGCTCGTAAATCACTCCCCATAAGACCTAAATCGGCGTCAACAATTCCAACTAACGTTAAGCTTGGAAAATGGTGTCCTTTCGCAATAATCTGCGTACCTATTAAAATATCGACCTCATTATTTTCCATTTTTTGAATAACATCAGAAACTTCTTTCAAGCTCGATGTTATA
>CAYTQF010000085.1:0-5334 GCA_964440165.1 uncultured Azospirillaceae bacterium | reverse complement strand
CGTCTCTGGCCTGTTTCAAAACCAAAGCTTTCACTGAAGCACCAGCAACCAAAGGAGCACCAACATTGTCGCCCAAAGCCAAAACTTCATTGAAAACAACTTCTTTACCTTCTTCTCCGGCGATTTTTTCAATCTTAATTACATCTCCAGATGTAACACGGTATTGTTTTCCGCCGGTTTTAATTACTGCATACATTTTTTTCACCTTTATATTTAAAAACATAAAACGTTGCTTGCAATATACATAACTTTTTACGCCTGTCAACAAGAATCTCTATATTTTTTTATTTCTTGAATGTTCTCTGCTCCTTTTTAAAGCTCTAAACAATTCCGGACGCATAAATTTTCCTTGCCAAATTCCTCTTTTGTTTTTGCGCGCAACAATTTCTTCATTAACATAAGCATCACCATAAGCAACAGCCCAGCCATCAACAACCATTTGACGTCCTACATCTGTACCATCGTCCATAAAACACTCCGCCAAAGATCGTCCATAACGATCTTTATCAATTCTACGACAAGTTATGCCTTTAGAAACGAACTGCCGCAAATGTTCCAAAGCTTTTTTCCCACACAGATATCTTTCTCCATCCGCATTATGGCAGTACTGTTTATATTCTGGCGCATCAATATTCAAAATACGGATTCTCTCATCTCCTTGCTCCAAACTATCGCCATCAACCACCTTAAAATTTTGTTTATCCATTTCAGCATGTAAATAATCATCTACCCCCAAACAAATAACACACCCCAAAACGACGATGATCATCACTATTTTTTTTATCATTTTTTACTCCCGAGCAAACATATATACAAATTTGCCCCAATATCCCTTAATTAGCAAGTTCAAAAACGAAAAAATCTATGGAATAACCGCAAAAAAAACTTTGTATTTAACTGCATCTGTCCTAATATATGATATATTTTGTACAAATAGGATATTACAATGCTGTCAAAAAAATTATCAAAGTTTGTTCTTTTGGTTGCCGTTTTTGGATTATGCGGCTGTGAATTTATGCGCAACCACACGGCTCAAGACTTTTTCACTGGAAATTGGCGCCAAACACCGACACAACAAGCCTCTAAATCTTATGGCAGCAACGCCTCTTTGCCGCAACGCCCATCATCAATTGTTGTCTGCCGCTCACATCAATGTGCACCGGCAAAACTATCCATGTCTAGAGAATATATTTTCAATTCTCTTCTACAACTTTTTGACAACAACAACTATCAAAAGATTTTAATGTGTCAGGCTGACCCACAATCTCATGTTTGTCTTGAAAATTATATAACTTTGCCAATTACCGTAGGAATTGTTCCTACAAATGCCTATATTGATCACGCAAAAATCACCGATGTCATTATCGGAAATCAAAATGCTGCAATCAACATTATCCTCAATTACAACCTTACATATGGTGGCCAAGTTGCCGAATGTACACCGGCACAATCATTACTGTTTGCTCGTCAGATCAATCATGTGATTCTTGAAGACTCTGGTTATAACTGCAAAATGACGACCATTGGTAACACAAGCGTAAAAACAGTATTTGCCATAGATTATATAGATCTTGATTACGGCTATATCGGCGGCTATTACTCAATTGGATTTTCCGGTCCGTCATATGGAGGAGGTAATGGCTATATGTTATTAAGACTGCCAAAGAATGCTTACCCTCTCACACCGGCCCTCAAAGCGCCAAAACAAAAAGCTCCTGATAAATTTGCAACCGGCAGCACAGAAATTCCTTCATCCCAAAATGATGCAGATACAGGTTTTGGAGGCGTTCAGATATTCCCTCTAGAAAAGAAATAGTGTCTTCCCGATCACTCAATTGGAGATTTTTTACTCTGAAAATATATAAATAATAGGAAATCCCTTACAAGATAAAAAAGGGCGTATAACGAGTAGAAAGCCGCTATACGCTCATTTTTATTTAAGCACCATAAGAAAAATATTTAACACTTTCATAAATGACAATTCTCTCTACACCGGAAAACAACAGAGAAGCATTTCCATAAACGACTCTTCCATCGGCACTTGGTAATCTTCCATTGCGCAATTGATATTCACGAACATCACGCAAATTCATCACAACGCCACCAGAAAGCTGAATTTCGCAACCATATGTATCATACCCAACATTAATATGCAATGTCTTACATTCTTCGTCGGCACTGAAACTTCCGCTATCAAACCCCTTCGCAATATGATACATTTTAATATCTGACTGAGCACTATACCACCGCAAATAAGCGACTTCACCACTTTCAGGCATAGATGACAAAGACTGATAATCTACATAGGCGCCACGATTTTCATTTGCAAACGTCTGTTCATCTTCAACAAATTCATTAGCCGTTGAGGCAAAATATTCTTCATGACGTTCTTCAGGCTCTTCTTGTGACAAATATTCATCATTATCCATCGGCACATCAACAGGTTTTTCTCCTGCAAAAAAGGCCTCATGCTCCCCTTCATCAATATCATTCTCTGTATTAATTTCTAATAAAATATCACTTTCACTGCCCTGATCATCTGTTTCAGAATCTAAAGTTTCATCAACAAAATTTTCCGTCTCAGATACATCTGGCGCTTCCCCCTCTTCAACCGCAACCTCATCTTCTACAACATCTACTGCAATATCAGGCATCACATCAACTTCATCGGCCACGGTTTCAGAAATATCATTATTGCTTTGCTCAGAAACATCTTCTTCATAAGTAAAATCTTCAAATGTTTCTACATGATCCTCACTTGAAACATCAACACTCTGATCAACAATGTTATCCAAACGATGTTCCTCAGGCCTAACAACTTCAGCCTCAGCCAACCAACCAGTTTCATCTTCCTCTTGCTGTTTTTTCTCATGAACCGTTGTTTCAAAGAAAGGCTCTTTCCGACCATCAGCCTCATCAGGAAATGAAAAATCATCAAATGAAAAATCATCTATACTTAAATCACCAACATTTGCAACTTCTTGTTCAGATACTTCAGGAACATCAGCCGGTTCTGCCAGATCATCAAAATTAAAATCATCTAAACTAAATTCTTTTTCCTCAACCATACACATACCTCCCCTATAGCGGCAGCTCAATTACAACGCGTAAACCGCCCAAAGGCCCATCCTTCAAAGTTATTTTTCCGCCATGCGCTGTGATAATATCTTTGGTAATTGCAAGTCCCAAACCAATACCTCCGGTTTCTTTATTACGAGAATCTTCCAATCGATAAAAAGCTCTAAACACGGCATCTCTTTTATCAACAGGAACTCCAGGACCATTATCATCAACAATTACAACAATATAACGATTAACCTCTTCAACACTAACCTCAACTTTTTTGCCATATCGGCAAGCATTGGCAACAATATTGGTAATAGCGCGCCGCAAAGCCTGCTCTTTTACCATCACATCACTAATAACACCTCTAATAAAACATTTTATCTTAACATGCTTATTGGCGAACTTCGCAACAATTCCCTGTGTGATTTCACCAATATTGACTTGAGTAGCAGCTTCATCACCTTCACCACGAACAAAAGCCAAATACCCATTAAGCATTTTTTCCATTTCATCAATATCAGTCAAAAAATCTTGCTTATCTTGAGAATCCCCCATCATCGCCACAACAAGCTTCATACGAGTAAGCGGAGTACGCAAATCATGAGATATACCCGCCAACATCTGTGTTCGCTCCATAATTTGACGCAAAATACGCTCTTTCATCCGAATAAAAGCCCAACCGGCTTTACGCACTTCAGATGATCCATAAGGCTTAAACCCGTCATCATCTATACCTTTACCAAAATTTTCAGCTGTCTGAGCCAAATCAGCTATTGCACGAACTTGAATTCGCAAAAACAACACTGACACCAAAAATAACAAAATTGATGTCGCCACCATCCAAACAACAAACATAAAAATTGAAGATGAAAAGATTCTCTTTTTAGAACAGACAAATTGATAGACGACATCCCCTTTTTCAATAAGGACCAACAAATCGCCATTTATATTTTGAGTATCATCAAGCAAAATACTCCAATTTTCCTTACTGAAACTCCTTTCCAGAGCTTCCTTCAAATACGCAACGACTATAGGATTGACCGGCAAAGATTTTTTTATTTTATTTCCCCTGGCCGCATCATAAAAATCAACAAAAATCTGCAAATCCTTCTGCGCCAGTTTCTTAATTTTTTGAACGGGCATACCCTCTTCTTTCAGACGGATAATAACATTAATATCATCAACCAAATTATCTGATAAACGCCGTCCCATTCGGCTCCAACTGCCGTCAAAGAACACAACAACAGATACAACCTGAACCACAATCAACGGCACAAAAATAAGCAGCATTGTTCTGAAAAACAATGTTCTGGGTAACAGCCTGCGTCGCCAAAAGCTTAGCTTATCCTCAACTTTCTGCGGCAATTTTATGTGCATTGTTTTTTCCTCTAATCAGTCAGCAGCATATAGCCTTTGCCGCGCAAAGTTTGTAAATACCGCGGATTTTTTGAATCTTTCTCAATTTTCTTTCTTAAACGAGTAATCTGAACATCTATTGAACGCGGTGATTGTCCGGCTCCCAAAATATCAGAAAGCTTTTCTCGTGAAAAAACCTGACCGCTTTTAGCGCCCAAAACACTTAAAAGGCTTTGCTCAATCGGAGTAATATGCAAAAGCCCCCCCTGTTTCAAGGTTAATTCTTTAGTTTGCATATCAAATACACACAAACCCAAATCAAGTATCTGATTTTCTTTTTTCTCTACCGGAGTTCGTTTCAAAATACTGGCAATTCTAAGCAATAACTCTTTGGGTTCAAAAGGCTTTGCCATATAATCATCAGCCCCTTGCTCCAAACCGTTAATTCTATCTTCAACATCCCCCATTGCCGTTAACATAATAACCGGAATTGAGCTTTCCAACCTAAGATTAGCCAAAAACTCCAACCCGCTTT
The DNA here is from genome assembly GCA_964440165.1 of uncultured Azospirillaceae bacterium. Classification (GTDB taxonomy): domain Bacteria; phylum Pseudomonadota; class Alphaproteobacteria; order RF32; family CAG-239; genus Scatocola. The sequence goes on along the minus strand of CAYTQF010000085.1, from coordinate 377 downwards.
CTTTGGGCATCATAACATCAACAATCAGCAAATTAAACTTGTACTGTTCCATCAAAAAACGAGCTTCATCAGCATCTTTAGCTGCCGAAACCAAGAACTGATTTTCACGCAAAAACCTCTGCAACAACGCACGCAGTCTGGTATCATCATCTACCACCAAAATATGTTTTTGCTCTTGTTCCATCTGACTGAGCCTCTTCGAACTTATTTATGTTTAGAAGCAGCTTTTTTCTTAACCGGAGATACTTTTTTAACAACCGGCTTTTTGTGTGCAACCGGCTTAGATTTTTTCTTCAGTTTTGCCAATTTTAATTTTGGCATAGGCGGAACTTTTGCACATTTTTCAGTTTCGCAAATATAATCCAAACTTTTTTGAA
>CAYTQF010000084.1:0-5339 GCA_964440165.1 uncultured Azospirillaceae bacterium | reverse complement strand
TTATTTTTAATTCTTGCTGTGTACGGATAATCTGTTGCGTTGATACAGGAATACCACAGAATTTATTTTCTAAATTATTTAATTTTGTTAAATACTCATTCATCTGTCTTTTCCTGCAAATAGGCTTTCTATTGCCATTTTTATGTGTTTTTGTTCTGATTTGGCATAATTATGATAAAATTGAAATGTCTCGCTCATGCCGCCAAAAAAGACCATATCCGAAGGTAGAATTAATCTTTTAACTTTTCTGTTAAATATTGCATTTCCTTTGCTGTTGGTATCAAACATATGCAACATTGTATGATATGGACAATCTAATACTAAACATAAATTTGGAAAAGAGTTAATCATATTCAGATTTTTGTGCCCTTTGCTGTCTTTTACCGGAATTTTGTGATGAATACTAAACAGTGGCGGCACGGTACCGTTGTTTTTCATATTTGCGACACAATTTTCAACAAATTGTTCATATCCTTTTTTGTTTTTGGGAACTTCTATATTTTTACTTATCAGAGCCTCAACTATAATGCTGCGATTTTTTTCCATATATTCGCGAAAATCTTGTTCATGGTGTTTGATAAAAAATTTAATAAATTTATTTTTTGCACCTTCATAAACAATTTTATGGTTTTTTATATATCGTTTAGTCAAATAATTAAATTCAGAAAAAGATAGTTTTTTCAGCTCTTCAGGCGGAATATTTTGTTCAGAAAAAGCATCTTTGATTTTATATTCCAGCTTACGAAACTCTGCAAATTGTTGACAGGTACTCCATATTGGTAACTCATCTAAATTATAATCTTCAGGCTTAAACGGGCGTTCTTCTTTGGGAAGAGGTTCCTTTACATGATATTTTTTGTTTAACGCATCTAATTCTCCTTCTGCGGGAGAAGGAAACATTCCGTTAAAATCAATACGAATAATTTGCCTCTCTTCAGGCGACAATTCTGTATGATTGTGTTCTGAAAACTCAAGCCCTTCGGCTTGCATTATTTGTTCAATATTGGTTAAAATATCCTTTTTTTTGCCGCTAACAATATTCAAAATCAGCTTTTCGCATAAAACTTTATAAACCAAGCGTTTACGATATTCGCCGCTATTTTCTTTTGCATTCCCGATAATCAGTGTTCTAAGAGAATTTTTCAAAGCACGCAGCTTTTCATAAGTCTCGGCAAAGTTCGCAAGATATAGTTTATTGCTTTTATTGACAGAAGCTTTAAGCGCAACAGGAAATATGACCATATAAGCCAATTCTTTGCCCATATCCGTATCAATATCCGGGCGTTTTTTTCTTGTTGTACCTTTATGTGCCATTTATAGATTCCTTCTATAAATAATAATAAAAGAAAGTATTTTTATTTGCAAGATAATTTTATCTAAATTTTGTCCAAACATTTAAACTAAAATTGACTTTTGCCGTTAATATATATACTATCAATGAAAAAAAGGGGGAATTATGAAAAAAGAAGCATCTTTATCTATTGTTGAAGATACAATAAATCACAAATTTTTGATGATACGCCACCATCGCGGTATCAATAAAGGATGTATAAATTTTCCCGGAGGCAAAAAAGAGCCTGATGAAACAATGGATGACTGCGTTCGACGTGAAACATTGGAAGAAACAGGTTTAACCATTCAGAATCCCGTAAAAGTCGGTTACGTTGAATTTCCTCGTTTTGACTTTTACGTACATATTTATAAAAGCACAAAATATTCAGGAGATATCAAACAAAAAGAAGATGAAGTAGAAGCTTTTTGGCAGGATATGGATGATATTCCTTACTCTGAAATGCGTGAAGCAGATCAAAATTTTTTACCGGATATTTTAGCCGGAAAATATGTTAATCGGCGTTATATTTATGATGAAAATTTCAAGCTTTTAGATATTGTTGAATTATAATAAAAAAAACCCCGGTGAAAACCGGAGTTTTTCTTTATAACCTAGAACTTCATCAGCATGTTTTTGTAATAATCCAAAACAACACGAACTCTTGGTACATCTTTCGTGGAGCGATGAGAAACAAGATGCAGGGTAGAAGATATATCACATTTAATATTATCAAGGCAAACAAGTCCTGTTTTATCAAAATGCAACGGGAGAATTGCGACACCTCCGTCATGTCTGATAATTTGTTGTAAAATATAACTATTATTGGTTTTTAAGGCTTTTTGAGTGATTTTTTGCAAAAAACTTTTACTGTTTTTGAACCATTGCGCACAATCGCCTTTAACAACCAAACGGTGATTTTCCAGTAAATCATCTAAATCCTGCGGATATGGATGGTTAGCCAAATATCCTGAAGACGCAAAGAAACCGTATGGTACTTGTTTTGAAAAGATTTCAACCAAATCATCTCCTTTTGGCATTTCATATCCAAGGCTTATATCATACTTCATATCCAACATATCAGGAATATTATCATAAGTATCAATTGTTAAACTTAATTCAGGATAACGATCTAATACATCATTAATTGCAGGATCATACAAATTGCTTCGGGCATTATGATCATGTGCAACTCGGACTTCTCCCTTAACTTCGGTTCCCGGAGACACGACATTATGTATATCTCTTAAAGAATTTTTTATTTTTTCTGCAATATCAACAACCTTCTCTCCGTTGACCGTCAAAAAACTTCCTTTTTCAGTAGATGCCAGCAGTTTTACACCCAATTCATGCTCAAGATTCTCAATATATTTATTGAGTGTATCTACAGAAGTATTCATGGCAACAGATGCTTTACGCTTACCCATATTTTGCTTAACAGCGTAAAGCATAACAATGCTCTCCAGGTTCATTAAGTCTTTTTTGTTAAACATATTCCTCACCCTATGTTTGTGATTATTAGGCATTTATAATAATAGAAAAAATACTTACAACCATACTCTGTTGTTTTTTACATACTACCACTTAAAATTTCGTAAAAATTTAGTTTTTACAATATTTTTTTGTTAAAATTATCTGTTCTGCTGTTTTTTCAATTTTTTATGATTATATTTATAAAGAAATCTAATTAATTGGAGAATTGATATGAATAAAATTTTAACGGTTTCTGCTTTGGCTTTAATACTTGGCTTAACCTCAATTGCTCAGGCAAAATCGCCTGTAAACGGAGGCTTTACCGGTCCGTCCGTTAATTCTGTAACCGTATTAGAAGCACAACAGCTGGGAGATGATGCTCCGGTTATTTTGGTTGGCAATATTGAAAAAAGTTTAGGCGGAGAGAAATATTTATTTAAAGATGCAACCGGTACTATTGTTGTGGAAATTGATAATGAAGATTGGAACGGTGTTACGGTTAGTGAAACCGATATCGTTGAAATCAGAGGCGAAATTGATAAAGATATAATGAAAGCCCCAAAAGTCGATGTAGACAGTATTATCAAAAAGTAAAAAAACATCTGCAAAAAAGCCATGATATTCAAATCATGGCTTTTTTTATTTCTTATTTAGCAAGAAGAGCTATGGCATTAATTAAAGCTATATTCCCTTCAAAAACTTCTTTTATTGATTTGGCAAGCATATAACACGGTGTTGTTACAATCTTGTTTTTTTCATCAATACAGGCATCTGTTGCTAAACAATTTTCGTGAACAGCACCCATTTTTTCTATGATATCAGCAGTTGCTTTGTCATTTCCTATTGTTACTTTTACATGATGTTTGCCTAAAACTTTTGCGACAATAACCGGTGCAATACACATTGCACCAATGACAACATCTGAATTATAAGCCTCGGTTATAACTCGAGCAACATCCGGTAAAACATCACAATTTTCTTGTTTTTCGGCAAAATTGCTTAAATTATTAATTGCTCCTGCACCACCCGGAAAAATGACGGCGTCAAAATCTTTTACATTTAATGTTGATAAAGGTTTGATATTACCGCGGGCAATTCTTGCGCCTTCAATCATCATATTCCGGTTGCAAGGCTCACCATGAACAGCTGTCTTTTGCATTGTTACGGCATTTATTGTTGCGTTTTGTTCAGAATCAGGAGCAAAACATTGATACATACCGCCAATACCGTCTATGGCCAACAGGGCTGTTACAGCTTCATGAATCTCGGAGCCGTCGCGCTGTCCGCAACCGGATAACACGACGGCAATATTTATTTTCTTTTGCGACATTTTAATCTCCTTATAATATGTTTTTATTTAGCAGGAAATTCTTAATATCGCCTTAAATTTAAGCTTTCCAGCTAACAGCTTGGGCAATATCGGCCAAACCGTATAAAATAACATACAAACCGAAAATTAAAGCCAATGTCAAGCTGCCTACAATAGGATAAGCTAACAGCAAAATACCAAAAATAACGCCTAAAACACCGGAAACGCATAACCATTTAGACGGATATCCCGCTTTGCGATACTGATAAGCAACCATCATCTGAACAGCACCGGCAGCCAAACACCACAAAGCAAAAATCATCGGCAATGTTGCAACACTTAATCCCAGGTTAGAAATCATAATAACACCGACAATGATATCTAAAAGACCTATTGCCAAATACCAGCCTGATTTAACAGAAAAAGACGCCATGAAATAAGCCGCACCGATAACAACAAATATAATACCCAAATAAAGAGCAACTGCAATCAGGGTTTCTACGGGATTAAAACACATAAAAATACCGAGCAGAACCATCAAAATTCCGGTAAATAAATGCCATTTTCCTGCTTTTTCCGGAACAATTTTAGAAGCAGTAACATTTTTTTTGGCCGTAACCATTGTTTTTCTCCTTATAAATGAATCACATACACAGCTTTTATGTAATTATTTTTTTCAAAAAAACATCCCTAATGTTTTAACATTTTAATCTTAGACTAAAATTTTGCCGGCCTCAAAAAGTGATTGAAAAGTTGAAAATTTTGTGCTAATATCAGAATTGGGTTTTGGTATAGATTTTTTATTTACGAGGTTTGGGATGAAAAACGTCTGCATGTTTGCCGTGGTTTTTTATATGTTATTAGGCATGATTACGGCTCATGCTGAACGATTTCCTTCTTCTCACAACACATTCTCTGTAAATATTGAATCAATCCCACATAACTATAAATCTGTATCAAAACCCGTTTATCCAAAATTAGCGGGTGTTACGTTTATCACCGACAGTGATGCCAATCGGTTTAAGTTTGATGCGGCGGATGTTCGTACGCAATGTATGGCATTAGGTTTTGCCTATTTGACGGACAGTTGTGAAGCCGGAACAGCAAAAGCTCTTTGTTCCTCCGTGTTAAATCAAGCCGGTGCTGAAAAATACACTTCAGGTTGCTGTAATCGTAAATATTATCTGTATGAAGATAACAACAAATGCAGTAACAATAATACGATAG
>CAYTQF010000083.1:0-5372 GCA_964440165.1 uncultured Azospirillaceae bacterium | reverse complement strand
ACGACGTAATTCACCCTCAACAGAATATTCAGAATCAATTACTTCACGAATTTTTGCGATTTCTTCATCGCTCAATTCCTGAACGCGACGGTCACCGGCGACTCCCGACTTTGCACAAATATCTTGAGCAGACTTTCTTCCAATACCAAAAATATAAGTTAAAGCAATCTCAATTTTCTTGGCAGTTGGAATATTTACACCAGCTATACGAGCCAAATTAACTCTCCATCATTTTAATTATTACGACATTCAAAAAGTTGATCACCACTTTTCAAAATTAAGCCGGATTATAGGCTAAAAATCGCTAGTGTCAACCTACATTTTATTAAAAAATTCAAAAACTTGCATTTTTGTTAATTTTTTTTAAGCAAATTATATCTTAAATCATATTTTTTACATAAAACGCCATAACTTCATCGTTAGGAGTTTTGCATTCCGGATAGTTTCAATACAGATTCTATCTTCTTTGATGTAGCCTCAATCGTACCGGTACCATCCACACAACGTAGCACACCTTTTTTATCAAAATAAGGAATTGTCGGATAAGTTAACGCACGGTAATTAACCAGACGATTCTGTACCGTTGTCCGATTATCATCCTCCCGACGATAAAAATCCGTACCGCCGCAAACATCACAAACGCCATAAACTTTTGGTTTCTGAAATTTATCATGGTATCCGGCACCACATGTCATACAGGAGTAACGTCCCAAAATGCGTTCCATAATAATTTCGTCAGGCACTTGAATTTCAATAACGGCATCTAAAGTGATACCTTTTTCTGCCAACATTTTTTCCAAGATTTCAGCCTGAGGCAACGTCCTCGGGAAACCGTCAAGAATAAAACCTTCTCGACAATCTTCCTCATCAATGCGTTTTGATACCATTTTTATAATCATCTCATCCGTTACAAAAGAACCGGCATCCAATAACGCTTTAATTTCCTGTCCGAGCGGAGTCGGCTTTGCTGCTTCCGCACGCAACATCTCACCTGTAGACAAATGCGGCACTTTAATCTTTTCTTTCAGGATTCTCGCTTGAGTTCCCTTGCCGCAGCCGGGCGCTCCGGTAAAGACCAGATGCAGCCCGGATCCGTTTTTATTCATTATCTTCTCTTTCCTCTTCCGCGATTAGCCAAAGCAGCCTTTTTAATCAGTCCCTCATATTGATAAGCAATCAAATGAGACTGCAATTGACCGACAAAATCCATTGTTACCTGAACCACGATAAGAAGTGTTGTACCGCCCAAAACAAACGGAACGGATAACTTACTGATGAGAACTTCAGGCAAAATGCACAAAGCAACCAAATAAGCAGCACCCAAAACCGTTAATCGGGTAATAACATAATCCAAATATTCGGCAGTATTTTTACCCGGACGAATACCGGCGATAAAACCGCCATGCTTTTTCAAATTATCTGCTGTTTCTTCTGGATTGAAAACAACAGCCGTATAAAAGAAAGCAAAGAATACGATTAAAAATGCATACAAGAACAAATATAAAGGCTGTCCGTGTCCCAACAATTGACTTAAAGTCTGAACCCATGACGGACCATTCTCTGATGCAAAATTAGCAATTGTAATCGGCAACAATAACAAAGAACTGGCAAAGATTGGCGGAATAACACCGGTCGGGTTAATTTTCAACGGCAAATGAGAATTTTCGGCAGCGGTCATTCTCATGCCCATCTGGCGTTTAGGGTATTGAATAATGATTTTGCGTTGAGCGCGTTCAACCAAAACGATGGTGTAAATCAAAACCAAAACCATGGCAAACAACAAGCCCATAACACCTAAAGACATAGATCCGACACGACCGAGTTCAAAAGTCTGAGCCAATGCCGTCGGAATATTGGCGATAATACCGACAGTAATGATCAAGGATGAACCGTTTCCGACACCGCGAGATGTAATCTGATCACCCAGCCAAACAATAAACATTGTACCGCCGACCAAAGATACAACCGTTGTAAATTTAAACACAAAACCCGGATGAATAACAGCAGACAAACCGGCACTTCCGGTCATACCTTCCAAACCGACAGCAATACCGTAACCTTGAATAATAGTAATAAATACCGTCAAAATTTTGGTATAATGCGTAATTTTACGATGCCCGGCCTCCCCTTCTTTTTTCAAAGCAGCTAAAGACGGAACAACCGATTGTCCCAACTGCAAAATAATAGAAGCCGAAATATAAGGCATAATATTCAAAGCAAAAATAGTCATACGTTCCAAAGCACCACCGGCAAACATGTTAAACATGCCCAAAATGCCATTGGAGTTACGTGAGAAAATATCCGATAAAATATGAGGATCGATTCCCGGTAATGGAATAAAAGTACCCAAACGAAATACAATTAAAGCCAAAACCGTAAACCACAACCTGTTTTTAAGTTCGGTTGCCTTGCTAAATGCAGAAGCATCCATATTTGCAGCCATCTTTTCTGCTAACGATACCATTTTTACTTCCTTATACTTTTAAACAAACTGAAACGGGGCTAAAAACCCTTTTATGCTAAGATATTAATACACTAAAAAATTATATATTCAACTAGTTTATTATTTTTATAAAAATAAACTTCCACTCGCGAACGCAAGTGGAATTAACTGTTCCGAACAACATTCACCCAAACCGAAGGCCACACAAGCCTGACGGTCGGGGCTGATTGTCTAAATCTGCCTGCTTACACAGAACGTTTAAATCAAAAAAAAACGGCTGGTACATAAACCAACCGTTTTTTATTTTTTAGCCAATGAAATTATGCTTCAATAAAGTTAACTTTTCCGCCAACTTTTTCAACAGCTGCAACAGCTGCTTTAGAAGCAGAATTTACAGTAATATTAATACCGGTTGTAATAGAACCACGAGCCAACAGACGAACACCGTCCTGAGCTTTATTAATAATACCTGCATTCATCAAAGACAACAAATCAATAGCGTCAGCTGAAATTTTACCAGCATCAACAGCCTTTTGAATTGTATCCAGATTAATAACTGCAAATTCTCTAGCAAACGGATTTTTGAAACCGCGTTTCGGCAATCTGCGATAGATTGGCATCTGACCGCCTTCAAATCCGTGAACGGCAACACCTGAACGAGATTTCTGACCTTTTTGGCCACGACCGCAGGTTTTGCCTTTTCCGCTACCGATACCACGACCAACACGGATACGAGCTTTGGTAGCGCCTTCATTATCTCTTAATTCATTAAGTTTCATTTTATATCACCTTAACTAATATTAGCAATGCGGCGGAGAAGAACAAACATACAATCTATCCTTCTCCATTTCCTCATTATTCTTCAACTTTAACGAGGTGAGCCACCTTATTAATCATTCCGCGAACAGAAGCAGTATCTTCTAATTCAACAGTTTTGTTCATTTTATTTAAACCCAAGCCGATTAAAGTCTTGCGTTGTTTTTCCGGACGACCGATAGAACTTCCGATCTGAGTAACCTTAATAGTCTTTTTAGCCATAATTAAGCCTCCTCTTTATCCAGTTTAACGTTTGCAGAGTTTTCACGGCGGCTTACAATATCACCAACTTTCTTACCACGTTTAGCAGCAACCATTCTTGGTGAATTGATAGCTTCAAGAGCGTTAAATGTAGCTTTAATCATATTGTACGGATTGTTAGAACCCAATGATTTTGCAACAACGTCTTGAACACCCAAAACTTCAAAAATAGCACGCATCGGACCACCTGCGATAACACCGGTACCGGCAGGAGCTGTTCTCAAAACCACTTTACCGGCACCAAAACGGCCCTGAACATCGTGGTGAAGAGTTCTGCCTTCACGCAATGGGATGCGGATCATATTTTTCTTAGCTTCATTTGTAGCTTTTGTAATAGCATCAGGAACTTCTGTTGCCTTACCGGAACCAAAGCCGACGCGGCCTTTCAAGTCTCCGACAACGACAACAGCGGCAAATGACATATTACGACCGCCTTTTACGGTTTTAGCTACACGATTTACATGAACTAATTTTTCAACTAATTCATCTTTTTTCTCAGTCTTGCGACGATCTACAGCTTGTGCCATATCTCAAACTCCTAGAATTTCAAACCGGCAGCACGAGCTGCGTCAGCTAAAGCTTTAACACGACCGTGGTAGATATAGCCGCTTCTATCGAAAACAACTTCACTAACACCTGATTTAACAGCTCTTTCAGCAACTACATTACCAATGTAAGTAGCAGCTTCAACTGTAGATGATTTTGCAATATTACCTCTGATTTCTTTATCTAATGTAGAAGCAGAAACGACGGTAACACCTTTTGCATCATCAATAATCTGCGCATAAATATGCTTGCCGCTGCGGAAAACAGACAATCTCATTTTTCCATTAGCAGCTTTTTTCAAAGCAGTTCTAATGCGCTCTCTTCTTCTTTGAAATAATTCTTTTGGCGTATTCATCTGAATTTTCCCTTACTTCTTCTTACCTTCTTTACGACGGATATATTCACCCTCATACTTTACACCTTTTCCTTTATAAGGTTCAGGTTTTCTGTATTTGCGAACTTCCGCAGCAATTTGACCGACAAGTTGTTTATCGGCACCGGAAATTGTGATTTGTGTCGGTGTCGGGCAAGCCAAGTTAATTTCTTTCGGAGCCTCAAAAATAACATCATGAGAAAAACCTAAAGAAAGAACTAATTTATGGCTTCCTTCAACGCGGGCTTTATAACCAACGCCTACCAGCTCCAGATTTTTGCTGAAACCTTCACTTACGCCTTTAACCAAAGAATTGATTGTGGCTCTGGTGGTTCCCCACAAAGCTCTGGCCTGTTTTGAAGCAGACAAAACGGAAACAACAACTGTATTGTCTTCTAATTTAGCAGCCACATGACCATCATCATATGTATAGCTTAATTCACCCAATTTGCCTTTAACATTAACAACATTGCCGTTAATGGTAACAGTTACACCACTAGGGATAACAACGGGATATTTTCCAACTCTAGACATCCATTTTCTCCCTTAGAATACTTGACACAGAACTTCACCGCCGACATTGGCTTTTCTGGCATCATAATCACTCATAACACCGCTCGGTGTAGAAATGATTGAAATACCCAAGCCGTTGTAAACTCTCGGCAAGTCTTTAACGCTTGAATAAACGCGACGACCCGGAGTAGAAACGCGGTAAATTTCAGTAATAACACCAGTACCTTCATGGTACTTTAATTGAATGTGAAGTTCATCAATACCGGCACGAACATTAACTTTTTCATAACCGGAAATATAACCTTCTTTTTTCAGAACTTCTAACACATTTTCACGCAAGCGAGAAGCAGGTGATACAACCTCTGTTTTCTTCGCTCTTTGTGCGTTTCTAATGCGTGTGAGCATATCGCCCAAAGGATC
>CAYTQF010000082.1:0-5375 GCA_964440165.1 uncultured Azospirillaceae bacterium | reverse complement strand
GGAATATTAATACGTCGTTTTCAATATTTTGAAAATTCATGTACTTCATTGTGCGCTAGAATTTTCAAAAATCTCAACTCCTGTTACTATTCTCATTATCTAAACTTTATGATTGTTTTGTATAGTTTGTTTGCAAACAGAAAAACCCTTTGAACCTGTCGGTCAAAGGGTTTTGAGGTTTTTACGATTTATTACTGGCGTAGTTTACCGCCGCATTTGTTTTCTACGGCAACAATGACTTTTTGCATCAGAACTTCCAATTCCTTATCGGTAAAGGTTTTGTCCTGAGGTTGGAAAGTAACATTGATTGCCAAAGATTTTTTATCTTGCGGCAGATTATCACCTTCATAAATATCAAACAATCTGACATCCGTAATTAAGTTTCTATCTGCTGTTTTGGCGGCAGTTATCACATCAATGGCTTTGACTTTTTTATCAACGACAAATGCCAAATCTTTTTCTACAGCCTGCAATGGAGACAGCTCCAATTTTTTGCGAGCTTTACTTTGTCCATCACGCGGCAATGGAATATTATCCAGATAAACCTCAAATGCGCAGGCTCTTTGTTTTAATCCGAATTTTGCACAGACAGTCGGATGTAATTCTCCAAAATAAGCCAATACGTTTTTGCCTAAACGGAGCGTGCCACTGCGTCCCGGATGATAGTATGCCGGTGCATCTGCAGTAATTTGGGCGTTATCTGCCGGACCGTTTGCAGCGGCAATCGCTGCGATGGCATCAGCTTTGACATCAAAAATGTCAACATTGCGTTCATTGTGGCTCCAATGTTTAGCATTGGTTAAGCCGTAACGAATACCCGCAGCAACGAGACGCTGATCTCCCGGTTTGCGTCCAAAAAATTCGGGACCGACTTCAAACAATGCAACATTGCCGAATCCTTTGGCGACATTGCTTTGAACAGCGGAGAGCAGGTTAGGCAAAATTGAAGGCCGCATTTCGTTTAAATCTGTGGCAATCGGATTTATCAGAGTTAAATGTTCTGAATGCTGACGGAACATGTCGGCCAGTTTTTCATCCGTAAAGCTCCAAGTTACTGTTTCTAATAAGCCGCGATTTGCCAGTTCATGTTTCACAACCATGGTACGGTGTTGTTTTGGTGAAAGTGTTATCTTTGGCAATTTATCATGCGGAAGTGAAATCGCCGGAATGTTGTCCAAACCAATCATTCTTACGACTTCTTCTACTAAATCGTGTTCGCCTTCAATATCACCGCGCCAAGTTGGTGATACGGCTTTAATTTTTCCGTTTTCTTCGGAACAGGTAAAGCCCAATTTGTTTAAAATTTCGCAGATTTGCTCTTTACTGACATCAATACCGATGAAGTTTTTGATTCTTTCCGGTCTCAGATAAGCTATGCGAGGCTCACAATCTTCGCAGCCGGCAATTTCAACTTCTGCAGCTTCACCGCCACAGATATCCAAAATCATTTGAGTTGCGTAATCAGAGCCGAGAATATTGGATTTAGGATCAACCCAACGTTCGTAACGGTAACGGGAATCCGAATCAATTTGGAATTTACGTCCGGTACGGGCAATGTTTTCCGGTGTAAACAAAGCGCATTCAACCAAAACATTGACGGTTTCTGCCGAACAACCTTTTTCTGCACCACCCATAATACCGCCCAGACATTGAATGCCTTCATCATCGCAAATACCCAATGACTGGTTATCCAAATTATATTCTTTTTCTTCCAGAGATACAAATTTTTCGCCTTCTTTAGCCATACGTACACAAATGTTGCCTTTTAATTTATCGGCATCAAATACATGGAGAGGGCGAGCCATGTCGTAATTAATGTAGTTTGTAATATCAACCAACGGAGAAATAGAACGTAAACCGATTGCTGTCAGACGATCTTTCATCCATTTAGGTGTTTCTGCTTTGTTATTTACATTACGGATATAGCGTCCGACATATGTTTTGCAAGCATCTTTGGCTTCCAGATTAATTTTTACGGGGCTTTTGAAAGAACCTGAAATCTTATTTATTTTTAACGGTTTTAAGGTTCCAAGTCCGGCTGCCGCCAAATCTCTCGCAATACCTCGAACACCCAAACATTCAGCACGGTTCGGGGTAATAGAGATTTCAATTACCGGATCAATCGGCAAAACTTCGGTTGCAGGTACACCGATTGGGGTATCGGTCGGTAGAGCAATAATGCCGCTATGATCTTCACCGATACCGAGTTCTTTTTCGGAGCACATCATGCCAAAGCTTTCGATGCCGCGGATTTTGCCGACTTTTAAGGTTTCGTTGTAGCAAGGAATAAGCGTGCCGACCGGTGCAAAAATTCCGATTAATCCCTGTTTGCAGTTAGGGGCACCGCAGACGACCTGTAATTTTTCTTTACCTGTATCTACACTTAATAAACCCAAATGATCTGAATCCGGATGACGTTCGTATGTGTCGACTTTTGCTGTAATAAAGCCTTTTAAATTTTCTGCCGGATTGAATACTTCTTCAACTTCCAAACCAATTTTTGTGAGAGTTGCCGCGATTTCGTTTACGTCAGCATCGGTGTCTAAATGTTCTTTCAACCAAGAAATTGTGAATTTCATATTTATCTCCTTCTATCTGGCTTGTCCGCCGGTATTGCTTAAACCACCGGTCATCGATGAAAAATCAAGAGGTGTGAAACCATAGTGTTTCAGCCATCTGCTGTCTGATTCAAAAAATGTACGTAAATCCGGAATGCCGTATTTTAACATTGCTAAACGGTCGATACCGACACCAAAAGCAAATCCCTGATATTCGTCAGGATCAATACCGCCGGCTTTTAGAACATTCGGATGTACCATGCCGCAGCCTAAAATTTCGAGCCAGTCATTACCAGCGCCGATTTTTAATTCCGTTTTACTTTTCAGGCAGCCGATATCCATTTCAGCAGACGGTTCGGTAAACGGAAAATAGGACGGACGGTAACGAACAGGGATTTCATCCAATTCAAAAAAGGCTTTAACAAAATCGTATAAGCAGCCCTTAAGGTGAGCCATCGTAATGTTTTTATCAATAACTAAACCTTCAACCTGATGAAACATAGGAGTATGCGTTGCATCCCAATCGGAACGATAAGTGCGTCCCGGCGCAATAATGCGAATAGGCGGTTGTTGTTTTTCCATTGTACGGATTTGTATGCCTGATGTATGCGTGCGAATGACGTAACTGTCATCAAAATTCGAGCTGTCCGGATTTGCAATATAGAATGTATCCTGCATTTGACGGGCAGGGTGGTTGGCAGGCATATTTAATGCGTTAAAGTTGTGAAACTGGTCTTCAATATCCGGACCCTCGGCAACTTCAAATCCCATTTGTCCGAAAATCGCTACAACCTCTTCGTAAATTTTAGACACAGGATGAAGACGTCCCTGATGTTCATCTCGTATGGGGAGTGTTATGTCGATCGTTTCGCGAGCCAAACGCTCATTGAGTTCTTTTGCTGCAATTTTTTCTTTTTTAGCTGAAAGTTCATTTTCTATTTGCGTTTTGGCAATATTTAATTCCCGTCCGAAATCTTTTTTTTGTTCTACCGGTAATGCGCCCAGTGTTTTACTAAGTTGCGTAAAGCTACCGTTTTTTCCTAAGACGGCAACTCTGGCGTTTTCAAGATCGGCTGAATTATCGGCTTGAGCGATGGCTGCCAATGCGGTATTCAGCATTTCGGTAATGGAAGGAAATGTTTGCATAGTTTCACCTTGTAATAAATTTAAAATAAAAAAGGACTAACCCGAAAATGTGGGCTAATCCTTTTTGATGTATTTTGCTTAAAATAACTAAAAAGAATTACTTTAATGCTGATTTTGCTGCTTCAACCAATTTGGCGAAGTGAGCAGGCTCTTTCAAAGCGATGTTTGCAAGAACTTTTCGGTCGAGTTCGATGCCGGCTTTGTTAAGCCCGCTCATAAATCGAGAATAAGTCATATCATGCAAACGAGTTGCAGCGTTAATTCTTTGAATCCACAAAGCGCGGAAACTTCTCTTTTTAGCTTTTCTGTCGCGATAAGCATATTGTAATGCTTTTTCTACTTTTTCAACAGCAACTCTGAATACGTTTTTAGAACGACCTCTGTAGCCTTTTGCCATAGCTAAGATTTTTTTATGGCGAGCATGTGCCGTTACACCTCTTTTAACACGAGACATCTCTTATATCCTCCTACAAATACGGTAAAAATTTCTTAACAATGATGGTATCAGACTCAGATAACAGAGTAGAACCTCTTGCTTGTCTTTTCATTTTGGGAGATTTGCAGAAGAGGCAGTGTCTCTTTTTTGCAAAATTTCTTTTTAATTTGCCTGTGCCGGTAACGCCAAAGCGTTTTTTTACGGCACTTTTAGTTTTCATTTTAGGCATTTTAATCCCTTTCAAATATTAATTAAGATTGGATTTTACGAGCGGTCAGGCATGCCAATCAGCCTGAAGCTGCTCATTCGCTTTGAGTTTATACACGCACTTAAAGCAAAATGCAAGTGTTTTTTAGATTATTTTTCAGGCTTGTCCGATGGTTTCCATAGCGAACGGGTACATGGCTTGTTTAGGAGACATTCCTTTTGTCAGCACAATGTTGAATACAGGATACATACGTTCGCATTCTTTGATGGCAATTTCAATCATTCGTGAAATTTTTCCTTCAAAATCATTTTCCATTCCGTTTATAATAACAGCGTGTTTATAAACGGGCATATTTTGCTCTGTCCAATAAGAAAAATGTCCGACCCAGAGCTCTTCGTTCGCCAAAGCCAATAATTCAAAAATTTTACTGCGGTCCTCAATGGTACTTTTTATATCCATCAGGCAGGAAAGATGAAGACATCCCATATTTTCTTCCCAGGCGAAAAACAACAGCATATTGTTCCATTTGCCCTGAACTTCAATTGCGATTTCGTTCAGATTACGACGATCCAGTTCATAAGATTTTTCGCTGAAAATATTTTCAACGGCATCAATCGGATTGTATGTTAAAGCGGCATAATTCTTTGCCAGATTCATGGTATTCTCCACCTGTTAAAAACGGCTGCGTGTTTGTATGAAATCAGATTGCCTTACCGAGTCGGAGAACACAATTTATTTAGAAGAGTTTTCCACCTGTGGAAATAAATTTTTTGTGGATTATTTTTATTTTTGCTTAAAATCAATTGGTTATCACCTTGTGGAAAAGTTTTTTGATTTTTAGATGTGGATATATTTTTTATATTAATATATTGTTTACGTATTCTGGACAACGAAAGGTTTTTTATATGGTTTATTGTTTAGCATACCCTGATATTTTCCCCATAATTTTTTTTTTAGGACCGGTTGCCATACGTTTGTATTCAATGGCATATTTGGTAGGTATTGTCAGCGCTTGGCTGTTGCTTAA
>CAYTQF010000081.1:0-5383 GCA_964440165.1 uncultured Azospirillaceae bacterium | reverse complement strand
CTGGCAGGGGCAGAAGGATTCGAACCCTCGACACTCGGTTTTGGAGACCGATGCTCTACCAACTGAGCTATACCCCTAAAATCGCAAGAATATTTCTATAATTGCGATACTCTTGATAGCATACTCTTAACTAATAAATCAAGTCTTTTTTTATATTAGTTAATATTATTATGCTTTTAGTTGTTTTCCCAATTTTTTATCCAAGCGTTCCAGTTCATCAATGTAAGATGATATCAGGCTGAGACCCTTATTCCAGAAATCAGCGTCGTTGGGATTTAATCCAAACGGTTTGAATAATTTATCATAATCCGTAATGGCTGTTTTGGTTAACATATCCAGATATTTATTCGGGAAGTCCTTAACGCTGCCTTCTTGAGAAACCTGATAAAGTGAATTAACCAAACAATCGGCGAATGAATAAGCGTAAACATAAAACGGGCGGAAGAAGAAGTGTCCGACTTGCAGCCAGATGTTTGCAGAGTTTTCATCCACAACAACATAATCACCAAGGCTGGCGCGCATTTCTTCCAGCCAAATTTGGGCTAATCTCTCTTCACTCAGTTCACCGTTGCGGCGTTCGTTATGGGCGCGTAATTCAAAAAAGTGAAAAGCAATTTGGCGAATGGCCGTGTTAATCATGTCGTTAACTTTACCAGCAATCAGGCTTAGTTTTTCCGGTCCGTCGTCAAGCTGTTTGACCAAAGATTGGAAGGTCATCATTTCTCCGAATACAGAAGCGACTTCTTCTGTTGTCATACGAGAATGTTCGTTCAAATCTCCGTTTTTCATACGGCTCATCATGTGGCAGCCATGACCAAGTTCATGAGCTAAAGTGAGGACATCATTTTGTTTTCCGACAAAGTTTAGCAACAGATAAGGGTGGGTTGCTGTGGAGGCTGACGCAGCAAAAGCGCCGCTGCGTTTTCCTTGTCTGGGTGGAACATCAATCCAGTCGTTTTCGAAAAAGTTTTTGGCAATGTTATAAAGCTTAGGCGAAAATTCTTTATATGCCTTCAGGACAATGTCAACGCTTTGTTCCCACGTATAATTTATATCTTTACTAAAAGGTAACGGTGCGTTGCGATCCCAGTATTGAATTTTCTTCACACCAAGCCATTTGGCTTTTAATTTGTAAAAACGATGGGCTATGTTCGCATAATTATCTCGTACTGTTTGTGCCAATGTATCAACAACCTTGTCGCTGACGTTTTCGCTTAAATTCGGTGCGGATACCGGCGTTTTGAAGCCGCGTTTAATGTCTTCGATTGCTTTATCTTTAATAATCATGTTATAGATTAAAGCCATAAGCGGGGCGTTTTCTTTACTGACGCGATTTAGCTCTTTGCCGGCTTTTTCTCTGATTTTAGGATCTTTATCCAATAACAGTTTACTGATTTCGGCATCATTATATTCTTTGCCGTCAACGTAATATTTTAAGCGGGAACATGTTTCTTCATACAAACGAACCCAAGCATCTGAAGATGTTACTGATTTTTCAAGCAAAATTTCTTCTACGGGTTCTGATAATTCGTATTTGCGGAAACTGCGCAGACGTGTTAAATATGGTTTGTAAAAAGCAACGCGTTTATCTTTAAGTAATTCGTTAATCTTTTCCTGAGGGAGCTTATTCAGTTCCAAACCAAAAAATACAAGCGGTTTATAGTATTCTGTCAATGTTTCGCTGATGTTTTGATAAAAAGCCATGGCCTCTTTATTTTGCATTTGAGTGCACATATTTAAGTAAGCAAATTCACCAATGACGCTACCAATTTTTGAAAATTTTTCTTTTGTTTTCAACATGTTGTAAAATTCGTCGGCATTTAACCCCGCAATTTTACCTTTGTATTTTTTGGCAAAAGACAGATTGCCTTTGCGTACTTTTTCTAAATCCGTTTTTATTTTCGGATCATTGATACTTTTATACATATCGGATAAATCCCATGCGGGGAGCTGTGTTTTGTTATTTTTCATTATTGTCTTCCTCTGCTTTGAGTGTGTCAGAAATTGTTTGTTCAAGCTGTATGCCTTGTTTTTTTGTTTGAGTAAAATCCTTAATATAATCCGGATTTTCCCGATAAAATTCATCATCAGCCGTATCATATAATTCGGGGATAAACATGTAATTTGACCAAGGGGTCGGTTGAGTGCCTTTGACCCAATCTTTCATTCCGCGGCCGATAACTTTCGCATCACACCATGAATTTTTTAAAATAGCTTTCAGAGAGCAAAAGATCCTGGTATTACAATCTTCTATTTGCTCGGATAAAGCCTCCGTACATGGTATAAAACCTCTTTTTTGCGCGTCGACTCTTGGAGAGAATGCAATAATCGTAAAAAAGCAGATGCTGAAAAAAAGGATTAAAGCAATCAGAATATTGAACCAGTGTTGTCGTATTTTGCTCATAAATTATTTTCCGTTACGTTCTTTGAAAAGTTTTTCCAAATAAGCCAATTCCTCTCTTGTGTTTGCGGCAGCGGCTTCATTTACCGGACATTCGACGGCGCTGCATTTTAATCCGCGTTTGCGAGCAATGGCGATGGCATCTGTAAGATAATACTCCTGAGCGGCATTTTCATTGCTGATTTCATCTAAAATTGAAAACATTTCTTTACCGTCAAAACACATCATGCCTGAATTACAAAATTTGACGGCTCGTTCTTCCTCTGAGGCGTCTTTGTATTCGACAATACGCATGAGTTCGCCGTTTTCCATTATAAGACGACCGTAACGTGCTGCGTCATCAGGTGTAAAGCCCAAGCATACGATACTGAAACCTTCACGGCGTTTATTAATTAAGGATTGAATTGTACGCGGTGTGTACAATGGTTGGTCTCCGAAAATAACTAAAATATCTCCGTCAAAACCATTGAGGATTTCTTTGGCGCTTTTAACGGCGTCTCCCGTACCGAGTTGTTTGTGCTGTATGCAGGTTTTATACGGAGCAACTTCTTGACGAACGATCTCTCCGTCAGGTGCCGTAACGGTTACAATTTTGGAGATATTCATATCTTCAAGGGAATCTAAAATATGGCGAATCATTGGTTTGCCGCAAAGAGGCATCATTACTTTTGGTAAATCAGAGTTCATTCGAGTGCCTTTACCTGCACCGAGAATAATGGCGGCAACGTTTGTATTTGTCATTAACAATATCTCCTTTATATAAAGTTTGTTATAAGATTTTTTTAATACATTCAGACATATAATACAATCAGATTTTATTTATTAACATGAGGGATTTCCTAATGCGCAGTTTTATTTTTGTTTTGATCGGCGGTTTGTTGATGCCGTCTGTTCTTCAGGCGGAGACACGAGCTTTCGGGTCCATGGAAGAAGCTCAGATTTATCAACAGAATGGTTCTCGGCTTAAGGGAGAGTTGCCGCAGCAAAAGACAATGGATGAGCAGGAATGGAAAGAATTTTTGCAAAAACGTTTGGAAAATGTTGATATTTCGACATTACCTGAAAATGATCGTATGGATAAAATGTCTTCCATGAGTACGGTGAAGGAAGACCGCTCGGATAAACGATCTTTTTTTGAAAAAGTATATGATGAGGCAATGGCTCGGATTTCAACGAATCCGGAGGCCAGTGATATTGAACTGAAAAATATTCAGTATTATGAATTACAGCCGGAAGAAGAGACTGCTGTTACCATAGCCGGCCGCACAATTCCTCAAATCAGTATTACTTTACCTGACGGTCAAAAGCATTTGGTGCCGGCTTATGAGCATATTCCTTATTTGGGAACACAGATAGAAGTGTTGCCTTCCGGTTTGCTCAAGGTCAGTGAAACATTTACTTTGATTGCTGACGGACGGAAGGTGCGTGAAGGGATGGTGCGTGTTTTCAAAAAAGAAGCACCGTCTCATAAAAATAAGGTTAAACTGTTGTTGAATGAGGTAACGGTTAATGGAACGGTTATTCCGTATGAAGTGGTTGAACAAGGTAAAAATTATCTGATTCGTCCGCAGCAAAATTATCGTTTGCCGGCAGGTGTGTATATTTATAATTTCAGTTATGTGGTTGATCGTTATTTATGGAATTACGGTGATTTTTATCAACTTTATTGGAATGCGACCGGAAGTTTTTTGAATTTGATCATTTCTAATGCGGTTGTTTCATTTAAATTACCTGGAACCGAACCTGCAGTGCGTAAATATGTCGTAACCGGTTTTCCGGGACGCCTGAACGGCAATAATGCCGTTATGTTGGATGGTTCTGAAAATCGTATTGCTTTCTCGAATATCCGTCCGTTGCGTATCGGTGAAGGTATGCATGTTTTTATGATGTTGCCGAAAGTTGATTTTGCAGCTCCTGATTTTAGTAAGAAAACAGTATGGCTCTTTGAAGAATACGGTGATATTTTATTATCCTTTATTCTATTTGTTGTTGCCGGTGTTTCATGTTTCTTATCGTGGAGATATATTAAGAACCGACTGAAGTTTGAAAATATTACTCCGGATAATGCCGCTTTGTCCCGTTATTTGTGGAAAGGCAAAACAGATAAAACTCTTGTCGGCTGCTGTTTGTTGGATTTATTTCGCAGAAATGCCATTGATATTCAAGAACAGGATAATGATATTTTTCTGGTAAGGAAAAATATGCTGGGTCGATCTTTGTCTGCTTTTGAAAAGAAGGTATTATCTCTGTTATTTGGTAAAAAAGACAATATTCTGCAAGTGGGATTAAAATCAAAAAATAAATTGCTGCAGGTTTTGAAACAGGTGATTACTGATACGGAAAAGAAAAAGCAAAAACTTGTTTTGAAATTGAGCGGAATGTATATTTTCTTTAATAGCGTTATATTGTTGTGTGCAGAGTTAGGTATGGCGCTTTTGGCTGATAATATGATGATGTTTTTTGCTTGCTTGTTTGCAGATCTTTTGGTTATTGCCGGTGTTTTATTTTGGCAGCGAGACAGAGAGTATCGTATAGCCAGGATTTTACAGCGCAGCGTTGCTCTTATTTTGGTTTTGGGCGGTTTTATTGTCTTTGCGGCTTATATGCATGTTGTATCTGCTGTTATGCTTTGTATATCCATTGGCTTGATGTCTGTGTTTGTTCGTCGCTTTATGGATGATGGCGCTTTATTACAGAATGCTGTCAAGTCTGCACAGAATTTGAGGGATTTCCTTCGTTCTCAAAGCGAAACATTTTCCGAAAACCGAAATTTTCTGTTGCAACAATCCAATATTTTGGCTTTAGATTTGCAGAGATATTATAACTGTAATGATAAAATTAAAGATTTTTATCGTCTTGATATTGTGATCAGGCTGGTTGAAATGTTATAAGAAAAATCCCCGCAAAATGCGGGGATTTTTTTGTTTTTTAGGAGGGCTTGAAGATGCCGTTGTAGACGTATCCCACATTGTGGGTGATCCC
>CAYTQF010000080.1:0-5498 GCA_964440165.1 uncultured Azospirillaceae bacterium | reverse complement strand
ATATCTTTATCATAAGACACCTCGTTGCGAAATCAAAACCTATTGTCTATACTACTCTAAAAAATACTACTTGTAAAGTACTATTTGGGGTCGGGAATATTTTTTTCTATTTTTCTCTATCATCATCACTCCTGAATCCTTAAACAACCCCTCACGGGCTTGTTTTAAGAAACAGTTATTCCCACTATTGATAAACGACACTAAAAAAGACAAATAAAAAGCTCCAAGAAGATTTGGAGCTGTAAGTTTTATAAAAATTCTTTTATAGGACGGTAACTTTTTCGATGTTCAGAAATTATACCGTACTTTTTGATTCCTTCAATATGTTCCTTAGTGCCATAACCGGCATTGCGCTCAAATCCGTAATACGGATATTTTTCAGCTAATGTTTCCATAAGGCGATCTCGATAAACTTTTGCAATAATTGAAGCGGCAGAAATACTGTACGACTTCGAATCGCCTTTAATGACGCATCGAGCCGCGGCCGGAAATTCTTTCGGTGTCCGGTTACCATCTATTAAAGCCATATCCGGTTTTTGTCCTAAATTATTTACGGCACGATGCATTGCTAAAAACGTAGCTTGCAGAATATTGATTTCATCTATTTCCTCGCTGGATGCTTCTCCGACACCGATCAAAACTTTTCCTTGTTGTTCTTCTTCTCTCAGTAAAGCATATAATTGTTCTCTTCTGGATTTACTTAATTTTTTAGAATCATTGAGATATTTTAATAAATCAGGAGATAAATTTCTGTCTTTAATAATTACCGCACCGGCAACAACAGGACCGACCCATGGTCCGCGGCCGGCCTCATCAATTCCACAAACAACTCCGTTACACTCATCTTCAAAACTAAAATCAGGCATTTTTATCTCCATATTTTTGCAACATCTTTGAATTTATCTGTTTCAAAAAAGATGTCAACACCCCTTTATTTGTGAAAAAGCATGCTTAAATGATTAATATCAATTCATTTACAGGGCATAAACATAAAAAATTTACTCCCTTGATTTCTGCGAGAGGAAGCCGGATCTATTCCGGCTTTTTTATGTGCAAAATCTATAAATTAGCTTTACAACTCGGCATTTTTGTCTGTAAATAAATCAGTTAACTTTTTATTAATGTCTGATTTAAAATGATGAAAATATTGAATTTTTTGATACTTGCCGGATTTATTCTTATGAGCAGCGCCTGCAAAAACACCCCTGAAAAGCAACCGGAGTTTATTCCTGCCATTGAAGTTAAAACACAGCCTCAGGTTAAGCATACACTCGGAATTATCGGCGCCGTGGAACCTATTTATGTTTTGCCGCTGAAGACTCCTTTTCAAGCTCGAATTGACACAGGAGCGGAAACATCTTCTATTGATGCAACCGCAATCAAACATTTTGAGCGTGATGGGCAAAAATGGGTAGCTTTTGATATAACGAACTCGGCAACAGGTGAAAAATATTCTTTTGAAAAAAAGGTTGTGCGCCAAACCTCTGTAAAACGTATTCAGACCAGTGAAAAAAGAACCATTGTTAAAATGGATGTCAAATTCGGCGGTAAAATTATAAAAGCAGAATTTTCTCTTGCTCACCGTGAAAAATTTGAGTACCAGGTTCTTATCGGCAGAAATATTTTAACCGGACGGGCTATTGTGGATACTTCCCTTTCCAATACTTTACGCTAAATTCAACTAAAACAGAATTGGACTGAAATTATGCTGAAAAAATTTTTATCTGTACGGACTTTTTTAACACTCGGGTTGATTGCTTCCATTGTTTTTGCCGCATTCAGCATTTATTATAAAACCAAATATTGGGGATTTTCTTTTAACCCAAAACAAACCGCCAATGTATGGACAATTGAGGCTCATATTAATTTTATGCCTCTAGACAATGAACCGATAAAAGTTTCCATTGCAACGCCAACCATCAGCAATGACTTCAAAATTTTGGATGAAAATGTTATCGCTAAAGGTTATAAAATACAAAAAAAGCCTAAAAATAACAGAATAATTCTTTCTTCTAAAAGCCGTCAAGATGAGCAAAACTTATATTATCAACTCTTATTGTTTGATAATGCCGAGGCTAAAGGAAAAATAGAATCATCCGTTCCGGCAACACCGAAAAAACCCGTTTTGGATGAACAGGCTCTGGCTAATGCTAACCAGATCTTACATCTGGCTCAAGAGATTCCCGGTGATGAAATTCAGCAAATTATTCGCTTTATTAATCAAGATACGCAAGATGCCGCTGTTTTAGCTTTATTACCGATAAAAAAATCTCCGCAAGACATGATTAATGCCATTCAGTTGTTATTAAATTTGAAAGGTATACCTAATCGTACGGTTCGCGGCATCCGCTTGGAAGAAAACAAAAAATCATTCACGGCTGATTATATGTTAGAAGCATATATTAACGGAGCATGGAAACTTTATGATATTAATACCGGAAAAAAAGGTAAGCCTGAGAATTTTGTTCTATACCAAAGAGGCGGCGTATCTCTGATTGATGTCGAAGGCGGTGAAGATTCAACCATTCAATTCTCCGTTATGAAGTCAATCAGTTCTACACTGAGTCTCGCCGGTAAAAGAGCAAAACTTTCTAAACATGAAAATTCGTTTAAATTCTCTGTTTACAGTCTGCCATTAATGGAACAAAATACGATTAAATGGCTGACAATCTATCCTCTGGCAATTTTAGTCATTGTTTTATTGCGTAATGTTGTCGGCATTCAGACAATGGGAACTTTTACACCTATGCTGTTGGCTTTAGCTTTGGTTAAAACAGGATTTTTCCCGGGATTAATCTGCTTTTCTATTATGATTACGCTCGGTCTTTTGATTCGCTCTTTGCTGTCTCGTCTCAACTTATTACTGGTTCCGCGTATATCGGCTGTTGTGATTTTTGTAATTCTGATTATGCAGATCTTAACAATTTGCGGTTTCCGTTTCGATTTGCAAATTGCCTTGTCTGCCGTATTTTTCCCGATTATTATTACGGCATGGATTATTGAACGTGCTTCAATTACTTGGGAAGAAGACGGACCGATTAATGCCGGACGCGAATTATTTTTCAGTCTGTTGGCTGCCGTTATTACCTATTTTATCGTCAGCAATGATTATATTCGCCACGTTATGTTTGTCTTTAATGAGTTAAATTTAGTTATCTTATTTACGGTTATGCTGCTCGGTACTTATACCGGATATCGTTTGACCGAACTTAAACGTTTTGCTCCGCTCTTGGGAGATAAATAATGTTTGCTAAACTCAAAGACTGTTTATCTCGAGGCAGACGATTACAGGAAGCCGGCGTTCTCGGAATGAATCGCAGAAATTATGCTGTTATCGCTCAGCATAATAAACGTAACCTATATCCTTTGGTCGATGATAAGGTCAAAACCAAAACCTTAGCCAACAAAGTAGGAATTACAACTCCCGGTTTGATCGGAGTTATTCATTATCAGCATGAAGTCAAAAACCTTTTGGATATTGTCAAAGGCTATCCGGAATTTGTTGTTAAACCTGCTCATGGAAGCGGCGGAAAAGGTGTTATGATTATCAAATCATATCAAAATGATACTTTTATTACACCGTCCGGACGGAAAATGTCGTTTAAAGAAGTATATCAGCATATTTCCAATATTCTCAGCGGTTTATATAGCTTGGGTGGAAAATATGATGTTGCCGTTATTGAAGAACTGGTTCATTTTAGCGATATTTTTGCTGACTATAGTTATCAAGGTGTTCCTGATGTGCGAATTATTGTTTACAGAGGATTTCCGGCTCTGGCCATGACACGCTTATCAACCGCTGAATCCGGCGGACGTGCAAATCTGCATCAAGGTGCTGTCGGTGTCGGGCTTGATATTCAAACAGGAAAAGCACTGCATGCCGTACAGCATAATTGTCCGGTATTTATTCATCCTGATACAAAGGCTGATTTGTTTCAGATTCATGTTCCGCTATGGCGCGAGCATTTGGAGATTGCAGCCAAAGCTTATGATATGACAGGATTGGGATACCTCGGTGCAGATATTGTTTTAGACCAAGATAAAGGTCCGATGATGCTGGAATTAAATGCTCGTCCCGGTTTAGCAATTCAGATCGCCAATCGTCGAGGCTTGGCTGATATTATTCAAAAAATAGAAGAAACTTATCCTAAAGATTTGACTTATTCACAGCGCGTTGATTTTGTTTTGAATAATCACTAAATATATATAAAGAAAATAACTTTCAGGAGATTTTTTATGACTGATGAAACAAAACTGATTAAAGATAAAGACACAAAAAAACTCGCAAAATCCAAGACTCAAAATTTGCCGAAATCAGAAGTAAAACAATTGGATATTAGCGCAACAAGAGCAAAAAAAATTAAACATTCTTATCAAGTTAAAGATGCTGAAAATTCATTATTATTAAAACTCAAGGATGGCGATGTCGTTATTGAAATGTTTCCGGATGCAGCCCCTAACCATGTTGAAAGAATTAAGGAGCTTGTCCGCGCGGAATTTTATAACGGCTTAAAATTTCATCGTGTTATTGACGGCTTTATGGCTCAAACAGGATGTCCTTACGGTACGGGTACCGGTGGCACGGGAAAAAAACTGAAAGCAGAATTTAATACTCGTCCGCATAAACGCGGTACGGTTTCTATGGCACGCGCTATGATGCCGGATTCCGCTGACAGCCAATTTTTTATCTGTTTTGCCGATTGTGATTGGCTCAACGGTCAATATACTGTTTGGGGCGAAGTTACTGCCGGCATGGAATTTGTTGATAAGATTAAACGCGGTTCCGGCGCCAACGGTATGGTCAGCGAACCCGATGAGATTATCAGTATGAATGTTATTGCCGATTTATAATATGTTGAATTCATGCAGAAACCGTTTCTAATTTTTTAGAAGCGGTTTTTTGTTTATATTGACGATATAGATACATTATTGACCTGGATGCCCCATCAAGTGGGGCATGACCCGCACGGCGGGTGCGACTAAAAGAAATGCGAGGAAAGAAGAAAGTACCCTATTGTCATCCTCAACTTGATTGAGGATCCAGGTAGAAAATAAGGCTATATTATTAACCTGGATCCCCCGTCAAGCGGGGGATGACAGGAAAAGAAAAAGTGGTCGAGAATGACCGTAAGAGGAAATGCCGAATATAAACCGAGGTTTATTTTTGGCAGAGAGATTTCAAATGATAAAGTTCTTCCAAAGCTTCACGCGGCGTCAATTCATCGGGATTAATATATTGCAGACAATCTTCCACTTCAGAGGGTTGATACTGCACCTCTTTTTCATTTAATGTTGCAAATAAAGGCAAATCATCAGCCAAAGATGCTATATTTTTTTGTTTGCTGCCATGTTCAAGATTTTCAAGAACCTGCCCTGCCCGTTCTAACACTAATGACGGCAATCCGGCTAATCTGGCAACATGAATACCGTAACTACGATCAGCTGCTCCGTTAATAACTTCATGCAAAAAGACGACTTCATCGTTAAACTCTTTGATT
>CAYTQF010000079.1:3254-5542 GCA_964440165.1 uncultured Azospirillaceae bacterium | reverse complement strand
TTATAATAAACATCATCAGGCATATATTGATAATTTAAACAAATTAATAAAAGGCACACCTTTCGAAAACATGCCTCTGGAAGAAATTATTATCAAAACAGCAAAAGATGACAAATCTACAGCAATATTCAACAATGCCGCGCAAGCATGGAATCATACGTTTTTCTGGAACTCAATGTCTCCCGACGGCGGACAGCTGCCGCCTAAAGAGCTTAATGAACAAATTAACAGAGATTTTGGCAGTTACGAAAACTTCAAAACAGAATTTAAACAAGCCGCAACAACACAATTCGGCTCCGGATGGGCCTGGCTGGTGCAAGATAAAAACGGCAAATTATCTGTTATGAAAACCGGAAATGCCGATAATCCGTTGGTTTACGGTCTGACGCCAATTATCACCTGCGATGTTTGGGAACACGCATATTATCTGGATTACCAAAATCGCCGCGGTGATTTTGTAGACACTTACCTCAACAACTTAGTAAGCTGGAAATAAAAAAATCCCCTCTGAATATTCAGAGGGGATTTTTTTAGAATTCAAACTCCACAAAGGGGCGCACACTGTGTTTGAACAGCTTCCGTTCCGGAATAACGCGTCCATACATTACCAGTTTGGCCTCGTAGTTCTCAGCTTCGGCTGTCCAGATTGGTCCATCCTCGAACAAACCGGAAAGATTAAGGCGCTCTAAAGCAATGTTGATCACTCTTACACTGCTTTCCAAAGCTAAGACATCACGTACGGTCGGCAAGAATGCCATCCCGGACTTGATGACAGAATGACTGTAATTAGAGCAAAAATACGCTGCTTCGGCGTGATGTTTGGGATCTGCAGCCTTCAGAATCTGCTGAGTAAATTCAGCACCGGAAGCAAAAGCATTTCCCTGAACGACATCAATTTCGTCAGAAGACCACGGCAGCAAAACCTCTTCCAAAGTCATACACAATGCACGACGAGTTCTGACATTTGCCCCTATAAAAATAGCAACAACCTCATTAGCGCCAGAACGCTCTCCGGGATGCAAATCGTATGACACCCGACCATCAGCATATACAAACATTCCTGCTTGCATATTGATTCCATATAACCTCATAACAATAATATATAAAGTGAATAAATAATTTTTTAGATTAAAAGCACTTTAGCATACAATTAGACAAAATTCAACAGTTTTTATCAAAATTTTTTTCATTACGAGAATTAAGTCTAATTAAAGGCTTTTACTTCCTTAAAAACAAAGAATCGCCTACCCAAATATATAATCTGAAATCTTTCACCGGAATAAATCTTTTTTAAAACACCAACTATCACAATATTTCCATCCATAAACCAAAAATTATAAACAGCCTGTTTATTTAATTGCTTTTTAATGAATATATGCTTTAATTCAATAAATATGAAAATAATCTTGCTTATTTTGTCTAAAATTGATATAATAAGTTTAAAGAAAAAAGCTCAAGGAGAAAAACTATGAGTTATAAAAAAGTAAACTTGTTCGGTAAAGATATAAAAATAAACACGATTTGCGCGTGCGGTGCTCTTCTCGCTTCGCCAGCTATGCTTTATCACGCTGACATTGCCCATGACAACAATAAAGGCAAACCATTCATACAAGTCGTCGAAGGACGGGAAGCCGATGCCGGACAACACGAAGATCCCAATGCTCTTGCGGCATTAACATTCGCTGCCGCCGCCGCTTTATTCGTGCAAAAATTAGCAGAAAAGGAAAACGAAAAAGATAATCGCAAGGTTATGAATCGTTTTATAGCAAACTTTAAAGACGGTATGAGTTTCTAAATGTCAGAATATACAACAGAAAAACAATTTGTCGTTGCCTGCGATGATAACAATGAGCTTTATATCTTTATAAATGCTAAAAAGAATCATCCGGATAATCCGCGTATTATTTACGATGGAAATGATCACGCCGTATTTTTACGTGCTCCTGAAGAAAAAATCATTTTGGACTATATTCATCCGGAAGTTCGCAATTCTTTAAGAAAAAGCCATAGAATAATCGTGGTAGAAACGATTTTAGAAAACATTAAAGAAAGCTACTACGTTGATATGCAGATTGTCGATAAAATTCCTGTAGATTGGACACAAATCGGTCTTAAAACATGGGATGAGGCGATTCTGAAAAAAGCCTAAAAAAGTTCTTGCTAAATATATAAAATTCCGCTATAGAATAGCAGAACTTAAGGTTCCATCGTCTAGTGGTCTAGGACAAGGCCCTCTCAAGGCTTAAACACGAGTTCAAATCTCGTTGGAATCACCATTAAAACAAAAA
>CAYTQF010000079.1:0-3154 GCA_964440165.1 uncultured Azospirillaceae bacterium | reverse complement strand
GTTGGAATCACCATTAAAACAAAAATGCACCCTTGTGGTGTTTTTTTGTTTTAAATGACAAAGTCATCTCCCATAGCTAAATCAATAATTAACCATTTATCGTTAATCATATAATAGAATGAATCATAAAATAAGGAGAAATAAAAATGAGAATGCTTACTTTTCTGATAATTTTAGGAGGATTGTTTTTCGGCGGAAAATGGCTGTATGAAAACGGATATTTCGACAGCGTTTTGGACAGTTTGAACAACACCGTCAGCCGTACCGGAAGTTTTGTAAACGACGATGCCGTCAATAACACAAACTTTGATGGCCAAGGTAATCCGGTCGAATAAAAAAACGTCAAAGCCTCTTATAATTTTGAGAGGCTTTTTTTGTATAACATATAAATTTTGTCCATTTTTTTGTTTACATATTTGCATAAATATGATAAAGTTAAGTCAATAACCAATTATTGTGTAACTTATTAAAACCAAACATATGAAAAAAATTATTTCTATCTTCGCGATGTGCCTGCTTTGCATCATTTCAGCATCGGCACAAAGAGGTTTTACCCTTACAGCTGTCGGTTCATTAACCAAAGATCCTCTCTTCGGAGCAGAAGTCGGCTACACCGTTGAACGCGTCAACTTTTATGCGGCCGTTCACGGTAACAAAATTAACGCCGACCACATCGACTTCAAAGCTTACGGCGGCGGTGTCGGTATTGATTACGACTTGGCTCGCTTTGAACCTGCTAATGATATATACCTCAGCGTATTCGGCGGATTATTTGCCGGCATGTACAGGCTTGATTCCGGAGACGATGGCCGCACAATCGGCGGGTTAAAAACAGATGTTTCCAGTTTTGCGGCTCGCATAGGTGCAAAAATCTACCTTAAAAAGATTTTTCTCCGTGGCGGTATTGAGTTTAAAAACTTTGGCTTTGACAGAACAGCTAAGCATTTAACCCAATACAACCTGCATGACAAATACCAAGCCGGTTTTAACCTTGCCATAGGTATTATGTTCTGATCAAAAAAAATGCTTATTCCGATTTTAGCGGTTTAAGCATTTTTTTATTCCAAATAAACTCTGGACAAAAATATTTTTTTCTGATAATATTAACGTTAGACATGAATTATTTACTTATTATTTTTTAATTACAACAATGAAAAAACTTTTTTTAGCGTTGTTTATGGCTGTAGCAGCTGTAATCACCATCTCCGCACAGGAAACCGTCTCGCTGTATGTTGAACATCCCACTGCAGCACAGTACACAGATTTCTCCCAAGCGCCCACCAAACAGGTTCTCACCCTCTCGCCCGGAAGCAAAGATCGCTCCATCGACATCAATGTCAAAGCAGGCGTTATCCGCTACTGGTTCAAACAGACAGAAGAAACAACCTTCCTCGTCCTGATGACCAAGCAAAATGAGAAAGTTACTGTCTGGTTCAAGGATGCCGCCGCAGAACTTCCCGTGCTCGACTGGACCAATGCCGTCGTCAAATTCAACAACGGCCATAAGGTTACACTGAAGTTTCCCGAAAAAAAGGGATAAGCCGTCCAATCCTGCAGATACATCTTATCTGCGGGATTTTTTTTATCTTCTTTAATCACAATTTTTGTTTGACTCGCCGTATATCTTGTATTAGTCTGTCTTCCGAAGCTTATAAATAAGGAAATTTTAATGCGCGCTTTTGTCATACACATTACTTCTATTATTATCCCTTAGGGGATGCGCATTTTTTTATACATATTTCTTAAAAATATTTCTCATTTTACTAAATTTAATATTCATCAGGGTATCTAAACATGAGCAAACATTATGCTGAAGTAAAAGCAAAGGCAGACTTTGCAGAACTGGAAAAAGAAGTTCTCAAATTTTGGGAAGAAGATAAAACATTTGAAAAATCAGTACACAATCGCGACGGCGCAGCTGAATTTGTATTTTATGACGGTCCTCCGTTTGCCAACGGTACACCGCACTACGGACACATTATGGTATCTTATGTCAAAGACGTTGTTGCCCGTTTTCAGACTATGAACGGTAAAAAAGTAGAACGCCGCCTCGGTTGGGATTGTCATGGCTTACCGGCAGAAATGGCAGCAGAAAAACAACTCGGCGTTTCCGGTCGCAAACAAATTGAGGCTTACGGTGTTGAAAAATTTAATGATTTCTGCCGTTCCGACGTCCTTAAATATTCAGGCATTTGGGTTGATATGTTCAAGCGCATCGGTCGCTGGGTAGACTTCAACCATGATTACAAAACAATGCAATTACCGTTTATGGAAAGTGTTATCAATAACTTCAAACAACTCTATGACAAAGGCCTGATTTATGAAGACTATCGTGTTTTGCCCTACTCTTGGGCTGCGGAAACACCTCTGTCTAACTTTGAAGTCAATCAAGGCTACCAAGACAAAACAGACAACGCTATTACCGTCATGTTCAAACTTGAAAACGGCATGAACATTTTGGTTTGGACAACCACGCCCTGGACCTTACCTTCAAACTTAATGCTGGCTGTCGGTAAAGATATTGATTATGCCGTTATGGAAGAAAACGGAGAAAAATATATCTTAGCCCAAGCTCTGCTTGGTCGTTATAAAAAACAGCTTGAACATGCTTCTCAAACAGGAACAATCAAAGGCTCTGAACTGATCGGCTTAAGTTATGAACCAATGTTCCCTTACTTTAAACACCTCAAAGAGAAAGGCGCATTCAGAGTATTAAACGGAGAATTCGTTTCTACGGAAGACGGTACCGGTATCGTTCATATCGCACCGGGTTTTGGACAAGATGACTTTGATGCTTGTCGCGCCTATGATGAAAATTTCCCGGTTGTGTGCCCTGTTGATGAAGCCGGAAAATTCACAGCCGAAGTACCTGATTATGAAGGCAAACAAGTATTTGAAACCAACGAGCCGATTATGCAATGGCTCAAAGAACACGGCTTATTGGTCAAAAAAGAACAATATACCCACTCTTATCCTTTCTGCTGGCGCACAGACACACCGTTGATTTATAAAGCTATGTCAAGCTGGTTTGTCAAAGTAACCGATTTCCGTGATGATATGGTTAAAAACAATCAAGAAATCAATTGGGTTCCGGAACACATTAAAGACGGTCGTTTCGGTAAATGGTTGGAAGGCGCCCGTGATTGGTCAATTT
>CAYTQF010000078.1:0-5568 GCA_964440165.1 uncultured Azospirillaceae bacterium | reverse complement strand
ATCAAATCAGCCAATTGCAAATATTGCTGCGGTGTTATTTCTTCTGCACGCATTGTTAAATCTATTCCGACTTGCGCACATTTATCCGCCAAACCGGCAACGCTTTTTAAGCTTTGACGTATCATTTTCCGTCGCTGAGAAAAAGCCATTGCCGTCAACTTTTCAACCTTATGTATCTGCTCCAAAGACAAAGGCTTTTCGACCGGACGAAACAATAATACGCTCGACCAAATTTTCGGCGCAGGAACAAAACACTCCGGCGGCAAATCCAGCAACCGATCAATCCGACATTGCAGCTGGCTCAAAACAGAAATCCGACCATAATCTTTGGTTCGAGTTACCGCCATAATACGGTCTGCAACCTCTTTTTGAAACATCAATGTCAAACTCTTATAAGCGCCAATCTGATAAAGCCATCCCGTCAGCAACGGAACAGAAACATTATAGGGTAGATTGCTGATGATATGCCGCGGCAAAAAGCCTCTGGCGCTCAAATCCGTTTGCAAAGCATCTCCATGCACAATTTGCAAATGATCACCACACAAACGCTGAATATCCTGCATAATCGCAATACAACGATCATCCATTTCAATTACAGTCAATGTTTCCGGATTTCGACATAAAATTGAACGAGTTAAGCCCCCCGGACCAGGTCCGACTTCAAAAACCTGCGCACCGCTAAAATCAACAATACCCTGCTTTTCCAACGTCGAGGCGACGATTTTATCCGTAATATTTCTATCCAATAAAAAATTCTGTCCTAAAGCTTTTTTAGCCATAAGACCATACGCCTCAACAGTTACCCGTAAAGACGGCAAAGAATTGATTTTATCACTTAAAGAACTCATCAGCCTTTTAACTCAATAACGGATTTTTGACGCAAATTCTGCATATACTTAGAAGCATATCCTTCAAAACGCTCGGCTTCCAAAATATTTTTCATTTCTTCATATGTTATTTTTTCCGGCTTATTGCGTTTAGGATCAAAACTTTGATCCAACTTCAAAATATAATAGTTTTCGCCGTATTTAATCGGCTCGGAAACTTGTCCGTCTTTCATTCTTTTAATTTTATTTTCCAAAACCGCCGGGAGCTGTCCTTCTTTTAACCAACCCAGACTGCCGCCGCGAGAAGCACTCGGACTTTTGGAAAACTGAGCTGCATACATATTAAACAAACCGTCTCTGCGAATATTTTCAACCAACGTGTTAATATTTTTAGCACCTTTTTGAGGAATAACAATTTCAGAAACCATATACTTCGGACTGCTCATATCATTATTGGAACGATTAATGGCGTCCTCGATTTCACGCTGAGTAATATGACTTTCAGACATCATTTTCCGCCGTACCAAACGTGCCCACAAAATTTCTGTCCGCAGCTGAGATTTTAAGGTTTCCATACTGATACCTTTTTGCCTGAAAACCTTCGCTAATTCACCTTTTTTCAATTTTCTGGCAGATTCATAACTATCCATCGCCGCCTTTAAATCTTTATCACTGACAGTAATACCGTTCTTTTCAGCTTCCTGAGTCTTAAGTTTTTCATCAATCACTGTTTGAGTTACTTTACCCAAAATCATCGGCTTGGTTTGAACATTAAGCGGTACACCGGTATTCAATAAAAATAATTTTCCGTAATTCTCAATATCATCGGAAGAAATAGCTTCACCGTTAACAACAGCCACAATCTTCACATCACCTTTTTTAAACAAAGAAGTAACAGCGGGTGTTGTTTTTTTCTTTTTCGGTTTTTCCGGAGCCGGTTGTTCAGCGACCGGTTCCGGCGCAGATTCTTGAAACATAATAGAACGTGATGCTTTGGGTTGTCCGATTCTATTAACATCCAAAAACTGAGCAGCAGCCTGAAAACTGATAAAACATAAACCGCAAACAACTGCAAAAATTTTATTCATTTATTCTCTCCGTTATTGCTTAGAACCAAAACCGCCGATTGTTTTCAGCATAAAAGATACATTAAATTCATAATCATTTTCAACATCAGGATCATTTGAATTATAACGTTGAATATTTCCTATCAACTTAAAGCATTCGTCTTCATAAATCAAAGAACCTCCATGCTCCAATGATCCGTGGTACATCGGTGATAAATCCTGCCTGTTATAAATCTCAACAGACCAATCTCTTGTCAATGCCGCACGAACAGAAACATACAATTCATGACGTTCATCCTGACCGTTTTTATTTTCATCTTTATCATTCAAATAAATATATGAAACATAACCGCGCAGCATTCTCGGACCAAATCCTGCACCTAATTCATTATAACGAATATCAAAATTATCTTTATCCAAACGGAAACGATAATTCAAATCTAAATAATCACTTGGATTAGCGTAAATACGACCGACATAATCACTGAAATATCCATCCTCATCAATACTTCTGGTAAAACTCTCATTCTTGTCAAAGCGATAACTTTGAGCAATAAAAGCTTGCGTCCGACCTAAAATATTTCCATACGAGCTCCAATTAAAACCATAACTGATACGACTGCCGGTATCATTGCGATCATAACCGTTATAGCGATCCAAATCTAAAACGTTTGTATCATCCAGCTCTGAATTTTGGCTGTCCTCATTTGGAATTCGGTCAACTTTATTACTGTCGTTTGGCGCCAACACAGCAACGATTACAGGCTCCACAATCTGACGAGATTCTTCATTGGCTTTAATAAACGGCAGTTTCCATTCAGCGCCCAATTGAGGGAACACACGTCCAACATCTCCCGTAAACATTTTTTGATCCGGATTCATATATTTATCAATATAATAAAAATCAGACTTAAGAGATCCGACGATCCGCATTTTTTCACCAAAACGACTGGTATATGGCAAAACAACCTGATTAATCATCGTTGCTCTGTTTGAAGAGCTGGATTGATGATCTTTCACAACCGACGCAAAGTTAAACGTATTCTTCATATATAAGCCGGAATCATTTAACTGATTATATTTTTCATAATCAATCAAAGGCAAAACATATGAGCCGTCATATTTTCCACGACGGTTACTGGTAATCAGGTCATAACTGATCATTTTGTAATAATATGTTTCTATACTCGCATAATCCCGACTGTCAAAATATTGCAAACTTAAGCTGGAAGGCAGCCATGCATCTGTCTTTTCAGGCAACGATAAATCCTTCAGATACAAAGTATCGGAAACATATTTCAAATCCAAATCGGCAAGCCAGTTATCATTAAGCTCATAACGAGATGAAACAAATAAATTGCCACGGGTTTTATCTTTATCATCATCTTTTACCGCGCTGCCGCTGACCTGAAACTCACCCTGAGAAACAAAGGCGCGATAAGAAGCGCTCGGAACAAAGCCGCGTTTAGTACTGAAATACGGAGAAAAAGTCAAATCAGAATGATCATCAATCGCCCAAAAATAACTTGGACGAATATATGTATCCAAATAACCGGAACTACCATAACCGGGCATCAAAAAACCGCTTCTTCTTTTAACCTCCGGATCAGGATGCGACAAAAAAGGCGTATAAAAAACCGGAACATCTTTTACCTTAAGATAAGCGTTGTGATAATAAACATTTTGTTTGCCGGCATCATGCGTAATTTTATCTGCGGAAATTTTCCATAACGGCTCTTTTTCAGCATTATCGGCACAACAATCACAAGGCGTATACGATGCATTAAAAACAACCTTATCCTTGTTATCTAACATTCGCATTCTTTTTGCCCAAACACGGCTCTCATCAAGCATAACGACTTTAATATTTTCTAAAGCACCTTTGCTCATTTTATCTTCAAGAACCATCATATCGGCATAAACAACATTATTTGAGGCATCAATCAGACTGACATTTCCTGTCGCAACAATTGCATCCAAATTCTGATTATACTCAACCTTATCCGCCTTCAAAGTAACATCGTTGCGAATAATATACACATCACCTAACGCCGTAATAACGTTATTCTTGTTGTTATTCTGAATTTCATTAGCGCTAAAATAAATATCATCCGTTTCTTTTTCTATCGGACGTCGAGTAAAAAAGCCCGTCATATTCGGTTGTGGAGAAAAATCAAATGTCGGAGAATAGCTCGTTTTTTTAATCACTTCACCGGCCACATGGTTTTCACCGCCTCTGTCGGCATATGCAGCAGAAGAATACAGTATGCCTGCAATACATAACCAGTATATGCCGTTTTTAAACTTAAGCATTCATGTAGTCCTCTGTTTGACGATGTTTTTTGACCTTTGCCGGATTATAAAACACTAAAAAATAAAAACAAGTAAATAACGGCAGCAAAAAGTTCAAAAACAACAACGGCAGACAATAAAGATTTTTTGTGGCTAAATTACCAAAAATCAGATCGCCCGACTGGACAGCCACCATAGCCAAAATTGAATATGTAATAATTTTATGCTGCCCGCGGCGATTAAATACGCCGACCAAAAGCCCGGTACAAGCTATCAGAGCAAACACAAGATTATAAAAAGGCATTAAAAGCCGTTTGCACCCTTCTGTCATAAAACGATTGATCTGAGCTTTTGTTAAAGATTCGTTTTTATAAGAAGACAGGAGTTCGCTAAGAGACAACTCTCTTGCCCCGACAGTTTTTGCTTTACTGTGTGAGCTTACGCCAAAATCAACCGAATAACGATCAAAAGCAAGCGATGAAAATTGGTTGCTTTCATCTTTGCTGAGTTCGTTCCGGACACCGTTAAGCATAATCAAACGCGGACCGGTCGGTGTATAAACAATGCGCCCTCTTTCGGCTGAAAGAGTAACTTTACGTTTGGGATCTCGCTCATCACTGACCAAAATCCCGCTGACAGAACCGTCTTTTTCATGAGAAGCAACAAAAACCGTCATAAACCACTGAATTGTTGTAAATTCACCTTCCTTAAACATCAAATGGGAGGCATCATTTTTAACCTGCCACTCGAGTTCGGCAAAAGCTTTTTCCGCTTTCGGAATAACAACATTATTAACATAAATATTAAAAAATGACAGGAAAAGTCCGACATAAACAACAGGCATCGCATTACGCATCGGGCTGATACCGGCGGCCTTCATAACCATAAGCTCTCTGTCCGAAATCATCCGGTTATAAACAAACAGAACAGAAACAAACAATGCTATCGGCGCCAAAATAACAAAGATACGAGGCATCAACAAAGATGTCATTTCTACAAAGAGAAAGACCGGCAAACCTTTATTTGTAACCATTTCCACAAAGTTTAGAGACTGCGTCAGCCAAATAATAGACATCAACGAAAAAGTTACAACCAAAAATCCGACAACGATTTGTTTAACAATGTATTTATCAAGTTTTTTCATTTGTGCGTAAATATGCGATTAAAATTAAGCTGATTATACTGATTTTTTTACAGAAAACAAACTTTTATTTTTAAAATTTACAAAAAAAGCGGGAATGAGTATTCCCGCTTCCACAACTTTGAAAAACAAAGCCTTAAATCATAGCCATACCGCCATTAATATTAATTGTCTGACCGGTAATGTACTGAGCTTCATCAGAAGCCAGAAAAGCAACAACGTTAGCGATATCCTGAGCTTC
>CAYTQF010000077.1:0-5649 GCA_964440165.1 uncultured Azospirillaceae bacterium | reverse complement strand
GTTACGATGAGCTTCTCCGATTTCTGCCGGATATACATGGCTCAGCCAATAGTTAGCGGTTACCTTACCGGATACGTTCAGGATCAAACCGCCGTTAGAATAACCTTGGTTGGCATTAGCATTAACACGCCAATCTAAACGCTCCAAATATTCATTAATTGAACTTTCGACATCAACCATAATTTTGCGATCACTACGCATACGATTACGTTGATCACGATACAAAATATAGGCTTTTGCTGTTGCAAAATAGTTAGCAGAAATTAAAACCTGTTCAACAATATCTTGAATATTTTCAATTGTCGGCAGAGATTCTGCATATTTGTGCTTTAAAACTTTCAAAACCTGAGAAGTTAACAGCCAGGATTCATTTTCACCAAACTCTCCGGTCGTCGTACCGGCTTTAATAATGGCCTGATAAATTTTATTACTGTCAAACGGGGCCAAAGTACCATCTCTTTTGGTAACCTGGGCAATATTAATATTTTCATTAGCTAAGGTGCTATGGTAGGTTGTTTCTGACATTTCTAACGGGTCTTTCCTAAAAAATCTGATTATAGTCCTTGGGTTATCTCTTAACAGTAGTATACGATATCTAGTATTAAAAAAATGTAAAGAACACTAAATATAGTATACACAATTTTTTTATCTTATCCGTTCTTCCTCTATTTTCGTTGTGTATTGTGAAAGATTTATCCCTGATTATCAATAGCATTAAAAGAATTATCGGGCTTGACAAAGCTATCCCTTTATAAATCAATCATATTTATTTTTCAGGCTCTGGATAAGTTTGTGGAATAAAATTTTTACATGCAAAATCAACATATTAGCAAAACGCTAAAAAAACAAAAAAAGCACCGGGAAAACGACTCCGCGGTGCTTTAAGATTCTCCAAGCAAAATCAATGATATGCTCGAACTTCGACATCGCGTCCCAGTTCGGATTCATCAACATAATTATCCTTACAGTGCGCGCCGACACAGCGTTTTAAGACTGTTGCCCGACTGCCGTCGGTTAAGCCTCGGATACGCAAAGACTCTTCAAATACTTCAATAATAATCAATTTGAATTCTAAATATCCGACGCGACCGTCTTTATCATTAATATGAACACGAATCGGATATGTACCTTGAGCGGACGGCATTGCGACACCGCTAAAAGTATATGTTTCCGAATCATAATTCAGCCATTTGGGAAGCGGTTCACCGTTAGAAAGACCGGCACGTGTTGTGAAATTACCTTTTATCTGCATTTTAGCAAAAGCCGACTCCGGAACTTTAATATAAATTCTCTGACCGGTTTCAAAAGTTCTGTCCGGCAGCCACTCACCGCTCAGATTAATAGCGGGGCGTTTTCCGGGAATCTCTACAGTCTGAGGGCGAGTATCCGGAATAAACACACCTTTGCGCCATTTTTCCATCATATTACGCAATGCCACGGCAATTTTAGACGGTTTATTATTTAATAAAGAAGCCGGAACAGCATCCAAACCAATTGACGCATACAGATTGCCTAAGGCATCTTGAACTTCAGCATAAGCTTGGAACGCCTTAATCTCATCTTCAACAGCGCGGGCTGATTCTAACTGACTCTTTTCTGCCGAACTGCCGTCTTTCAAAGTAATATCTTCAGCGATATCTTCCGAGGTATTCGCAATTTCCATATTAATTTGATAATCTTCCACAGCCGAGGTATAACGTGCCCAAGCAACATAAACCTGATTCAAAACCAAATTAGTCATACGCTGACGACGCAACGAATCCAATTCGCTAATTTTGGGGTTACTGACATCTTCAAGAATCGTCATACCAATTTCTTTGGCTTCTTTTGACCACAAACGATTGTAATAGTTCGGATCATTTTTATAACGGCTTTTATCTTCAGGACGGAAAGTTTTAACTGTAATCTGAAGTTCTTCAACATTGGTATACAAATCATATACGCGCAACTCCGGACGATTTGTTAAAGCCAGCCATTCCAACTGAGATAATTCATTTTTCATTTCAGGCAAAGCAAAGTTACCATATTCTTTACCCACCAATTTATACTGAGTATTGGGATGGAAACCCATCAAGCCGGACAGGCGGGTTTCCGCTGTTTCCATTTTGCGTTTGAGCGCCATAACTTTTTGAATAGATTCCATATACTGACGCTTTTTCAACAACTCTTCCGTTGTAAGACTGCCGCCTTTTTTGCGCAGTTCTTTGGCTTTGGCATTCATTTCGTCTACTTCAAGTGCCATATATTCAGCCATATTATCAATAACCGGCGTTAATTTCTGTGCAGCAAGCGTCAACCAATAGAGGCTGCGCGTTTCTTGCAGGATATTATGAATAACTTTACGACTGCGTTCGGCAGCTACACCTTCTTGATATTTAGAATCGACGCTTTGATAATACATTCCGGAAATATCCAGAATATTCCATGCAACTTTCATATCCGGATTTATATGCGGATTCAGACTCTGATTGCTGTATCCGGCATCCGCCATAATATCGGGCAGTTTAGATATCGGTGCTTTACCTGCATTGATAATGCTTTGTTCATATCCGGCTAAACGGCGGCTGTAATTATATTTGAGCGCCAAAGCCATAGCCATATACATATCTATCGGCTTTTCAATTTTCTGCGGGGCATCAATATACATATTCTGCATATCAACATCCACGCGAATCGCTCTATCCCAATCACTGTAATAAACAGGCTCAGGACCGGCGATCATGACGTCTTCTTTCGCATGGCGTGTGCAGCCGGAAATTAAAACAGCAATCAAACAGGCTGAAAGCAAAATTTTTTTCATAATATAAACCCTTTATATACTTCTATGTTATATACTTATATCAATAAAATGAAACTGAATAGTATTTATTTGATTTTATTCAACTTTCATGTAAAAATATTTTAGAGGCTTATTTGCAGGTTCCGATTTCAGATGTTTGATATTTTTAATACTATTTTCAAATACAAAGAAAAGAAAAGTCCCGATAAACTCGGGGCGTATCCTGAACGCGTACATGTCAATGCCATGCCGGAACGCCGCTATCTATGGACTTCTCGTTTTCTGGTTATTTGCGCCACATTCAGCATTTGTTTTAACATTATGATTGCCTGCACCATTTATCTGCTGTTGCCTCAACGAAGCTCAGCCCCCAAGTTGTATACGATTAATGATTACTTTAATGAGCTTGAACTGCTTGAGCCTGCAGAAATGAATGTTTCCGCCTCAACATTATTGGCTGAGGAAAATATTTATACTTATATTATGCTGCGCTATCTGATTACACCGCATTATGAAGAACTGGTACAACGTTGGTCTCCCGGATCAAAATTATACTGGATGTCCAGCAACTCGGTATTCCGTGAGTTTATGGAAACAGAAGCCGAATACGGCAAACAAATGTTTCGCATAAAAGGTTTACGCCGCGATGTGGAAATTGATTGGATACGACCGGCGACACGAGGCTTATGGCAAGTCCAATTCAGAACACTTGATTATTTTTATGATAAAGACGAGCCGGAAGAAACGATCTGGTCTGCGACATTGCGTATTGCTTACAGCAACATTTCTTTCCCCAAGAAGAATCAGGCTTTAATGAATCCGTTCGGTTTTTTGGTTAAAAGTTTTTCTTTGGCTTATCACGGTACGCCAAATACATCCAGCCACTATTTGGATGCGGCTAAAGAATCGGCTGCAAAAAGATATTTACGCCGTCAATAATTTACCAAGGAACACCGTCAATACAACGGGAAGCATCCTGTTCGCAAATACCTTCCCTGCCCATATTGTGCAGGCGGTTACGTTTTTCTTCAAACTTACCGGCGACACATCCCGAGACAATCACAGCCAGCAAAAATGCCATCAAAAATTTTTTCATTCCATACCCTAAAAAATTAAATTGAAACAAAAATACACCAACAGCATAACACCGCCGCGAGATGTATATTTCCAAAAAGCACTTTTATCATATTCTGCGGAACTACGCCATACACCTAACAAAACGGAAAATAAATAAGCGCAGAAAATTGCCAAACTTGTTAAATAACAAACTGTTGACAATAAGATATCCGCACCGTTTTGCAAAGGATTGTAGTAATTGGTATAATAACCATAGATGCTATAACCATGAAGCTGCGGCTTTAAAACACTCCCGCACAAGCGCACAATAAAAACACCCAGCAGACTGCCTAATACACCAAACTTCCAAAAAGTTTCGCTTAAACTCAATTCGCCTGCTAACAATTTTTTATACATAGCTGTTTCTCCGGCTTAACAAAAATATTGTTTCCAGTTTAAGCTTTTTGCTCTTTTTGGCAAGCGATTTAATCAGGTTTTCAGATTTTTAGAAATTATCTTTGATTTCAATATAATTCTTTAATCCGAGTTTCTGTTGCGTATCGGCAATGTATTGGCAAAGCTCTGTCCACTCCGTGTATTTATCAATAAATTGTTTTGCTTTTTCCGGAGATTTAGACAGTTGAACTTCTATGGTTTCTCGCAACAAATCTTCCATGACATGATGGAATTTATCAAAATTGATATGCAATTTTTTATTCTCATCAAAAAAGACAGCCTTATGTCCCAATAAGTAACTAAACTGAATTAAATCAGCCACACGATGAGCCTCTTTGGGTTTTGCTTTCGGCAGTAAACGATAACTGACCCATGTGGTATAAATCTTTTTCAGCATTTCGTCATCAATAACCCCCAATTTGACATATTCCGGCATAAAGGTTATTGATACGACATCGGCTTTGTGTTCTTCGATTGTGCTTTTATGTAAACCCAAAGCTCGCTGATAAGTGTTATCCGGCCCTAAAGAATGTCCGTTTTCATGCCCGATAACAAACAAATGATCTGCCTCCAAATCAAAATATTTATGCAGTTCCGGTGCAACAAATGTTTCTAAAAGTTTTTGATTACGCACTTTATCTCCGGTCTGACGAACCTGACGGTGATAAACATTACGGCGTCCTCCGCCTGTTTTTATGGAAAGTTTATCGTTGTTCGGTAAATTTTGAGCCGTTGTTATCGCACCGCGACACTGCGCATAATCTCCGGTCAGAGCCACAATATCCACATCGACCATTGTCTGTTTCAATTCTCCTCCGGAAGCGACCGATTGTTCGTATTTATCACTGAGCGGCATTAAAGCTGCTAACTTCGGCATATATTCTTTAAATTGAAGGATTAAATCCGTACCTTTTTTATTAATAATACCGACACGAACACCAAGCATATCTTTGGCATTAACCTCAATACCCCGTTTTTCCAGTTCATGCAAAAGTTCTTGATTATCATAAATCGTCGGTGTCATCTCATCATCATAACTTTCACGACTAAGCGTAAATTCAAGCTGATTGTTATTTTGCAATACGGCCCAATGTTTGTCCGCCAACATATCCATATCTTCATTATTTTGCAATAAAGCCTGTACCTGCCATGTCAGATAATCCTTAAAATCCTCATCGGTTGTATAATGAGCGGCCACTTCAAGCTCGTTAGCAACTTTAGAAAAAATATCCGCGAAATATTCTGTATAATCTATGGCCTTCAGGCTATCGCCATTACGACGCACCATTGTGCGAACACTCAGAATTTTTTTAACTTCTTCATCCTGTCCGTTATCCAGCATTTTTTTGATAATTTCA
>CAYTQF010000076.1:3423-5692 GCA_964440165.1 uncultured Azospirillaceae bacterium | reverse complement strand
ACGACGCATATTGCGACGAGATTTTGATGTTTTATGTTTTGGTGTAGCCATTTTTCAATACTCTAAAAATAAATTAAACCAATTTTCCAGACGCAAGTAATACCCTATTTCATTCTAATAATCAATAGTTATTTACACGACGGCCGGAAAGCGTTAGTGCTCTTTTAGCCAATATTTTATTATTTTGCAAGCACATTTTTCATTTTTTTAGTTTTTCCAAGATTTTAAAAGGATTCTTTTTATTATCCTCCTCATCAGAAAATTCACTCTTAAAATTAAAAATTTCTCCTTCTTTACGGGGATAATCTTCTAAATCC
This sequence comes from uncultured Azospirillaceae bacterium, assembly GCA_964440165.1. Taxonomy (GTDB): domain Bacteria; phylum Pseudomonadota; class Alphaproteobacteria; order RF32; family CAG-239; genus Scatocola. The sequence goes on along the minus strand of CAYTQF010000076.1, from coordinate 5,375 downwards.
AGCGCCAATTGCTCAGAAGCAATCTGAACCAAATCAATCTGATTATTAAAAATAATATCCGGCGTATCATCTCCCAGCTCTTCTTCCATTTCCTTTTGCATTTGCGGCGTTGCCTTAATATCAAAGACACGAGAAAATTCAGAATGATAAGCCTTATCAAAAAAATCCAAACTAATCACGCTTTGACACGTAACAACAGCATCCACACTACCCCAAACTTCTAAAAGAGAGCTTTTATTTTTCATCTTTGTATAAACATCTGCCGCAAATTTTTTAATTGCCGGAACTTTCAAAATCTCTGCCAAAGCAGCACATTCCTCGATATTTGCATTAATTGTATATTTTTTTTCGGCAGAAGAAATATCCGAGACTGTTAATGGATATGAAAAATCTTTTTGCATTAATATTTTCCTTATGTTATATCTTTTGTGATTATAAAACGATAAGGATACAAAAATGTCAACCAGCAAAACTTTATTATTGAACCTGTTTTTCGTTTTGGCTCTGTCTTCCTGCAGCCGCGACATTTTTATCAATCACAGCGGTAATATGCCGTCTAATGAAAGAATTTCCCAAATCAAACAAGGACAAACAAAAGATGAAGTGCTTGAAATTTTGGGCACACCGTCTTCTGTTATATCACTGGATCAAAACGTTTGGATTTATATGTCCTCAGATATTGAGCAAATTGCTTTTTTTGCGCCCAAAGAATTAAATCGTGATGTCTTAACCATCCGCTTTAATCAATACAATCAAATTGCCGAAGTTTCTCGCATAACCAAAGAAAACGGCAAAGAAATAGAAGTCTGCGAAGATAAAACGGAAACATTGGGCAGTCAACCCGGATTTTTTGAAAAATATTTTGGCGGTGTCGGTCAATTTATGCCGTTTGGCACCGGTTCCGAAGGACAAATCAATAAATAATACTTCAAAAAAAACCTCCCTTGTTTGGGGAGGTTTTTTATTTGTAAAGTAACACATTTTAGTCTGTGATTTTCAAATCACCGGCAACAGTTTTTCCTCTTTCACTTGTTAATTCATAACTGATTTTAGCACCCTCATTTAAGGTTGAAAGACCGGCTTTCTGAACAGCGGAAATATGCACAAACACATCCTGTCCACCCTCATCGGGAGTAATAAAGCCGTAACCCTTTTTATTATTAAACCATTTTACTGTTCCTGTTGCCATTGTTTTATCCTTCTCACAAACAGGTTAATCCTATCTTATCGGCGCTTTCCGATAATAATTCAGCTTAATCCATTTAATTTTGATTAGCAAGCGATTATTTATTTAATGTATTCTCAATACATTTTTTATGAAAGGACAAGCAATGAAAAAAATATTATATATGTTTGCGATGCTGCTGCCTCTCACAATAAGCGCCGCAGACGTTCAGGCAAAACACGCCGAAAACAAGCCAGCATCAACACAGCAAATATCTAAAGAAACACAAAAAATTGAAAAAAATCATAAAAACAAAGAAAAAAATAAAAAACATACCAATAAAGATAAAAAAGATAAAAACAAAAAGGAACATCAAAACCAAGAAGAACAAAACACAAAAAGCAACCGTTCCATACAACAACAAACTTTAAATTGCGAAATCAGTAGAGTTGACCGTGCTTACCATAATACACTGGAAGAAATTGCACAGTCTCCCCTCTCTCAGCCGGCCAGAACTTTATTAACCAAACAAGCCGCTGAAAATAGAGATTTTCTTGTTAGTCAGCTGCGTGCCAGAGCAGAACTTTGCGCCAAACAAACATCAGAACGCTCCCCGTTTGCGGATGAAATCGCAGCTTATCGCAAACAAAGCAAATCATAAAAAACTCACAAACAGCGCACAGAACAGGCGCTGTTTTTTCTTCTCCGCTCTCCCCCTTATCCGATAAGAATCAGATATTGCCATAAAATCACTTGATAAACAACAATATCAACGTTATCATGGGTT
>CAYTQF010000076.1:0-3323 GCA_964440165.1 uncultured Azospirillaceae bacterium | reverse complement strand
AAATTGCATAACGCAATTAAAACAAAATCTCTATTAGATATTCGAGAAAACGTACACAGAAAAGATATTTCGGAAAGACGCAATACTTGGACTGAAGAGCAGATAGATTCAATAACATCATGGTAATTAAAAAAGGAGATGTTTGGTAAAACATCTCCTTTTTTCTTATTTAATAGCAAGCGCTTCACTACCGGAAATTTTTTCCCCGCACGTAGCGGTAAATAATGTTACATCATACCTATAACCATAATGTTTACAATACCAATAATCTGTACACGGCGTAAGTTTAAATGTGCTTATCCAACAATCATATTCATCACGTTTCTCAACCCCTTCCTGTTTATTCAACTCATGCGTCAGCTGATTAAATTCTATGCATTTTAAAGACACCGTATCTTCTGTGTTTTCAAGCATCTTACATTTTGCTGTCTCAATATATCCATTACTGCTGATTTCCATTTTAGAAGTCGGGGTAATGTGCGTCTCCCAACTCATGCGGGAAATCGGCTCCATCGTCTCATAAAACACCGGATTCACAAAACGTTCATCCTCAGGAGTTGCACAGGATAAAAGCAATAATGTAATAGGAAATAAAAGAATTTTTTTAATCATAAAATCTCGCTTCTCAACTATAAATTTCTTATTATTCTAATTTTTCATTCCTAAAAAGCAAGAAGAAAAGCTCTTATTTTACAATCTGTATCAAAAATAATTGCTTTCTTATTCATCCAAAATATCTCTTTTATTTTACCCATCTGCAAAAACAGCAAAGTACCCCGTACGACAGAGCGAGCCATACCGGCTGTGTAAGCCGCTTTGGTAATCTCTTATTGCCATTTCGCCCCCTATTGTCATTCTTGATTACTTTCCTCCCGTCATCTTCAACCACTTTCCTCTACAGTCATCCTCGACAACCTCTCTCCCTCTGTCATCCTCAGCCACTTCTCTCCCTTTATTGTCATCCTCGACCTGATCGAGGATCCAATGAAAAATAAAGCTATATCATTAACCTGGATGCTCGGTCAGTGCCGAGCATGACAATAGAGATGTATTGTTGACCTGGATCCCCCGTCAAGCGGGGGATGACTAAAGAGAAGAAATGGTGGGGCATGACCCTCACGGCGGGTCGTACAACGACAGCGGATGCGACAGGAAGAAAGAGAAAAACGCGAGACATGACAAGAAAAAAATCAGAAATAACAATAAAGAAAACCGGAGGCAAAACCTCCGGTTCTTTTCTTGTGTTTATTGTATAAACTGATTAGAACAGTTTCAAAACAGACTGTGCAGCCTGAGAAGCCAAACTCAAAGAGTTAATAGCCAACTGCTGTCTGGTTTGCAGAGCCAACATATTTGCTGATTCTTCGTTCATATCAGCCAATGTCAACTTATCAGCACCTTCTTCAAGAACATTAATCAAGTTCTGAGTAAAGTCTTCACGGGTCTGAACGATAGAGTAGTTGTTACCCAATTCAGAAGACATTGTACGCAGTTTGTTGATGGCATTTGTAGTAGCTTCAATAGATGTATTGATAGCAGCTTTACTGTCATCTTGAGCTTTTTTCAAATCGCTTTGTGCTGTTGTTACAGCAGTAGTCAACGTTTCAACTTGATCAGCATCTGTATTGTCAGCCAAAGCTTTTTCAGCAGTAGCTAAAGCTGCAGTTGCAGTAGCCAAATCCTTATCCCAATCAGCACCGGCATCCAATTCCAAACCGGTTGTTGTAGCATTTTGACCTTTAATAGTCATAGAAGATGTACGAGTTTCGTTGAATGTAACGGTTAAATCATCACCATTAATCAGGTTAATACCTTTATAACCGGAATCTTTAGCCAAAGAATCAATTTGAGCACGAATAGAGTTAAACTGAGCCATATACTCCTTTCTTTCTTCAGCGTCTGTTGTATCCAAAGCAGAAGAAGCAACAGCTTTAGCCTGTTCAACGAAAGAAGTAATAGCTGTAATACCTTCGTCAGCAGCTTTAATTGTAGAAATAGCCTGGCCCATACTGTCGAGCAAAGAGCTCAAGTCGCTAGCACGGTTATTCAAAGACTGAGCTGTGTAATAAGAGCTCGGATTGTCAATAGCAGAGTTTACTTTATTACCGGTAGACAAACGTTCTTGAGTGGTGTCCATCAATTTTTGAGTATTCTGCAAAGATAACAGGTTAGAACGCATACTTGCTGTTAATGAAATACCTGACATTATTTTTCTCCTAAATTCTGTGGATGTTAATATAGTTTCTAACTTTTAACAGCATACAGTGCTGTTAAAATACTAGACCAGTCTATATGCTGATCGCAGTGTACTACACTCTTTCTTAACATATGGTTAACCACACGCCAAACTTGTCTTTTTTATGATTTTTAATGTATTGAGAGGGGGATAAATCACAAATAAAACTTTTTTTATCAAGCGGCGTCTGCTATATTTTGCCTAGTTTAATAATGAAAAGATAGGTGTTAAAGTGAGTGAAGATATAATCCCGGTTGTGGAAAACAAAGAAGATATTACTCCGGTTGACATTTCGGAAGAAATGCGCCGCTCATACTTGAGCTATGCCATGAGCGTTATTGTTTCGCGTGCGTTGCCGGATGCCAGAGACGGTTTGAAACCCGTACACCGCCGTATTATTTATTCTATGTTTGAAAACGGTTATGATTATAACCGTCCGTTTAGAAAATCTGCCCGTATTGTCGGTGAAGTTCTCGGTAAATATCACCCGCACGGCGACTCTTCAGTTTATGAAGCCATGGTTCGTTTGGCTCAACCTTTTTCTATGCGCGTGCCTCTTGTTGACGGACAAGGAAACTTTGGTTCTATGGACGGAGACGGTGCCGCCGCCATGCGTTATACGGAGGCTCGTTTAGCCAAAGTGGCTCACTCTTTGATTGATGATATCGACAAAGACACCGTCGACTTTATGCCGAACTATGATGAAACCATGCAAGAACCGGTAGTATTGCCGGCAACATACCCTAACCTGTTGGTTAACGGTGCAAACGGTATTGCCGTCGGTATGGCAACCAATATTCCGCCGCACAATCTCGGCGAAGTTTTAGATGCTTGCTGCGCATATATCGACAATCCTGAAATTACGGCAGAACAACTGATTAATTATGTTCCCGGTCCTGATTTCCCGACCGGCGGCTTAATTTTAGGTTACGGCGGCGCAAAATCAGCCTACCTGACCGGTCGCGGCTCCGTTATGATGCGCGCTAAAACCTCCATTGAACAGATGGGCAAAGACAAAGAAGCCATTATCGTTCATGAAATTCCGTATCAGGTTAACAAAGCAGCAATGATTACCCGCATTGCCGAA
>CAYTQF010000075.1:0-5970 GCA_964440165.1 uncultured Azospirillaceae bacterium | reverse complement strand
AATAACTCCTGACCTCTTTTATAAGCACTGTTTTCGTTTGATTTAACCATAGTTCATCTCTTCTCAAATTATAGTTACAGAATAATTTTAGATTAAACGTTAACACCAAATAAGCAAAATGTCAAATTGTTATATTACAAAATCAACAATAACGAATAAAAATAAAATATCTTAACAATGTTCCGATATATTTTCCAAATAATGCATTTTAAACCGGCGGCAAAAATTCTTAACTGCAGCATGTTTTTCAGCAAAATACGAAGCATATTCTCGACGAAAATTTTGAGGTTCTGAAGAAAAAACCAATTGTTTTTCATTTTGTTGAACCATATATTCTCCGGCTGCCGGCGCACAACTTTCCAAAACATCAAAAACATTAACGCAGGTAATATCGGCTTTTTTTGCCAACTGAGCCAAAAGTTTTCGCGTTTCTTCCCCAAAGTCGGAAAAATCACTGATAACAAAAATAATTGCCCTATGTTTAATGGCTTGCTGCAATAATTTAATTGCCTTAACAAATCCGTTACCTTCCGTCTCAAAAGAAGATTGTTTCAAAATACGTTGAGATGTATCCGCAATTTTTTTCAAAATCATCATCATATTGATTTGGGTATTTTGAGCTTTTAACAAAACAGCCTCGGCTCCATCATTAACCACACAACCGAAACGATCCTTATTTTTGGCACACATCCATGCAATTCTTGCCGCTGTTTTTGCCGCTGAAACTGATTTCAATTCCTTACGAGACCCAAAGAGCATATACGGAGACAAATCCAGCAAAACATAAACTTCACGATCTTTTTCTTCAGCATAAAGTTTAGTATACGGTTGTTGCTTACGCGCCGTTACACGCCAATCAATATCCCGAACATCATCCCCAAAAGCATAACTGCGGATTTCTTCAAATTCCATACCGCGTCCCTTAAACGCCGAACGCACATCGCCGACACCGACAGATGTTTGCTTACTGCGCAAAAAAGGAGCATAACGCCGCTGTTCTATAAGTTCATCCAAAGATACATATAAACCGTTACCCTGCTTAGGCGGCAATGTTTCTTTTTTAAACAACTTTCCTGCAATTTCTTTCAGTTGTTTCATATATAACCTCTATGGCAACGGAACGGTACGCAACAATGCGGCGATCACATTATCGGCAGAAACGCCTTCTGCCTGAGCCTCAAAGCTCAAAATAATACGATGCCTCAAAACATCATAAACCACGGCATGAATATCTTCCGGCGTAACAAAATCACGTCCGTTAAGCCATGCATTAATTTTTGCACATTTATCTAAAGCTATTGTCGCACGGGGACTGGCACCATATAATACTCTGCCGGCCAATTCTTCACTGTATTTTTCCGGATGACGGGTCGCTACAACCAATTGCACCAAATATTCTTCTACAGCCGCGCTCATATGTACATCTAACACGATTCGGCGTGCGGATAATATATCTTCAACCGCCAACGGAGTAAATTTTTCCTGACTTTCACAACGTTCTTCCCCTCGGACAAGACGCAAAATTTTATGTTCTGTTTCCGCCTCCGGTTGATCTATTTTGATATACATCAAAAAACGATCAAGTTGTGCTTCCGGCAGATTATAAGTTCCTTCGTGCTCAATCGGATTTTGCGTTGCCATAACCATAAACAATTCCGGTAAAACATATTTTTTACCGCCGACACTAACCTGACGCTCGGCCATAGCCTCCAGCAAAGCAGATTGAACTTTTGCCGGAGCACGGTTAATCTCATCCGCCAAAACCAAATTTGCAAAAACAGGACCTTTTCGAAATTCAAATTCACCTTTTTGTGCCACATAAATTTCACTGCCGGTAATATCCGACGGCAATAAGTCCGGTGTAAACTGAATACGATTATAAGTCGCATCAATACATTCGGACAGTGTTTTAATCGCCTTAGTTTTAGCCAAACCGGGAGCCCCTTCAACCAATGCATGACCATCAGCCAACAACGTAATCAGCAATTTTTTTACCAAATCTTCCTGACCAACAATTTGTGTCTCCAAATAATTTTTCAAAGAAATAATTTTTTCTTTTGTATCGGTCATCTGTATATAATCCTCCCTAGGCATAAATATAAAAAATATCTTTGCAAAGCTTTTATTATCATATATATTGCCTAAAGATTAAAAAAACAATAAGCATTGTCTTAAACTACGAAATCACACAATATGGACGATATTTTTACATTGGACGACAGCAGTGCCGCCCCCGTTTATAACAATACAGACGCGTTAATGCCTTCCTGCCCTTGGATGGACACTCTGAATCCGGAGCAAAAACAGGCTGTTCAAACAACGGAAGGACCGGTTTTGGTTTTGTCCGGCGCTGGAACGGGAAAAACCAAAGTGCTGACAACAAGACTGGCATATATTTTATCTCAAATGAAAGCACAGCCATGGAACTGCTTGGTCGTAACCTTTACCAATCGCGCTGCTCGAGAAATGAAAGAACGCGTTCAAAATATTATCGGCGATATAGCTAACAATGTCTGGCTTGGAACATTTCACAGTATATGCGTTAAAATTCTGCGTGCCCATGCCGAACTTGCCGGCTTAAACAGTAATTTCACGATTCTTGCTGAAGACGATCAAAAACGCGTCGTTAAACAAATCTGCGCCGATATGGGTATTGACGATAAAAAATATCCGCCGCAGGCAATCGTCGACCATATTCAGCGTTGGAAAGATAAAGGCTTAACAACAGATAAGATTGATAAAGAATATAAAAGCAATATTTTAACGGAAGTTTATAAACGTTATCAACAACGTTTACTGGAATTAAACTGTGTCGATTTTGGCGATATTCTGCTGTACACATTAAATATCTTGTTAGCTAATCCTGATGTTCTGGCTTTGTACCAAAATAAATTCAAATATATTATGGTTGATGAGTATCAAGACACAAACGTTACTCAATATCTGTTTTTGCGTCTGCTCTCGCAGCAAAGCGGAAACATCTGTTGCGTCGGCGATGACGACCAATCTATTTATTCATGGCGCGGAGCAGAAATTGAAAACATTCTGCGTTTTGAAAAAGATTTCAAAAATTGTCAGGTTATCCGGCTGGAACGCAACTACCGTTCAACAGCCAATATACTGGCTGCAGCTTCCAGTCTCATCAGCCACAACAGCGGACGTTTGGGAAAAACACTGAAAGTTGCGGAAAACAGTCCGGCACGCAGCGCAGACAATACACCGGTGAAAATCATCAGTACATACAGCGGTGAAGATGAAGCTAAATATGTTATGGAAGAAATAGAAACGCTCCATCGCCAAAACTTTGAATATGCCCAAATGGCTATTCTGGTTCGTACTGCGTTTCAAACCCGAGAGTTTGAAGATAAATTTATGTCAGAAGCTATTCCTTATCAGGTTATCGGCGGACAAAAATTCTACGAACGGGCAGAAATCAGAGATGCTCTCGCCTACTTTCGGGTAATTTTACAGCCGCACGATGATCTGGCTTTTGAACGTATTATAAATAAACCCAAACGCGGTATGGGAGATAAAGCTTTAGACACCCTGCGCGATATTGCCCGCTCTGAACAAATTTCTCTTTATATGGCTGTAGAGAAAATGATTAATAACGGTGAATTTAAGGGAAAAGCCAAAGCGGCTATGTCTGAACTTATCCGTAACTTTGAAGAATGGCGAAAAATTATGCCGGCCATCACTCCGGATGAATTAGCCGCACAAGTTTTAGAGGAATCCGGCTATTTTGACATGCTCAAAAACGACACTTCCGTAGAAGCACCGAGACGCATTGAAAACTTAGAAGCACCGGGACGCATTGAAAACTTAAAAGAACTTATCAACGTTTTAACGGACACAAATAAATATCCGTCTTTGGCTGAATTTTTAGAGCATATCAGTCTAGTAATGGATAATGATGAAGCGCTTAACAGCAACAAAGTAACCTTAATGACACTCCATGCCGCCAAAGGTTTGGAATTTGATGTTGTTTTCCTGCCCGGATGGGAAGAAGGACTGTTTCCGCACCAACGCAGTCTGGATGAAGGCGGCGGCAATGCCTTGGAAGAAGAACGCCGACTGGCTTATGTTGCGATTACACGCGCTCGCCAAAAACTATATATTTCAACATCCATGAACCGCAAAATTTACGGACAATGGCAAAACAACATTCCGTCTCGCTTTATTAACGAACTACCGCCTCAGAATTTGGAAATCTGTAATAATGTCAATCAATTCTACAGCAGTTATAATCAGGGATATAATGACGGTTATGCCAATAAAAAACAAAATTACGGTTACAACAATCGTCCTTGGCAAAACAAGCGCCCGCCCTATTCTCATCAATCCGAAAATCAAAAACAATTGATTGGCATCCGAGTTTACCACTCCACATTCGGATACGGAACAATTACAAATGTTGAAGGCAACAAACTCGATATTAAATTTGATAAATACGGGCATAAAAAACTTCATCAGGACTATGTCAACAAAGCATAAAAAATAAAGCGTGTCGTTCTCATCCGAAAACAAACACGCTTTAATTTATTCATCCTTAATAGAAAACATTAAGGCAATACAGGCTCCAATGATTGCGCCCAATAATGCGCCATCAAAAAAGAAACCGATACCAAAGCCCACAATCGCAAAAAGCGAAATGAGAAGCCAATAACGCCGGTAGACAGCACACCACACCAGCAAGCCCGCAACTCTTATCCATGTTTCATCCGTTATAAAATATAACAGCAGCGGAAAAAAGATCAGTGCTAAACCGACAAGAGATAAGAGACAGCCGCTGAGACAACAACCGGAAGAACCGGCCTTTTTTGTCAGAAAATATCCCAACAAAAAGAAAAGTATAAAAGTTACCATAAAAATAAAATATTAGATTTATGGATATATCACATTTTTTTGCCTGAAGCAAGCACGCTTAAACAATATTTTCCTTCTGATGTTTTATTAAATCAGATAGCCAGCATCGGAAGTATCAATCTGAAACCACATTTTGTTACCCATTGTTCTTGATTTGAAGGAAAGTTAAAACCAATATAGGCATCTGTTGATGCTTCTGCCGAAGAAGCAAGATATCCACTAATAAGACCTCGCCACTCTATAACATTAGCAACAATATTTATCGCATTGTAAAATTCACGTAACTCAGCAATATTTGGAAAAAACCATTCCCCGGAAGAACAAAAAGATCCACTATTACATAAAGAATATTGCGCACAATATTCTGCCGCCGGATAAGAATTTCCGCTTTGTTCCTTATACAATAAAAAACCTCGAGTTTGAATTTTTCCCCAAGTTGTTACATCTTTATCTTTCAGCTGAGGAATATTCACACTTTGTAAGCCATCAACACACCATGCTATGGTGGTATTTTGATAATTGAAAGGAATTAACAATATTTTATCATCCGTAATCGAAAAAATTGTACCAACCTCTTTTCCATTATATGTTGCAATATCGCCAATCGTACATTTACTATCTATTTTACAAGACCAATCATTAATAACTGCCGTATCACCATTCTGATACGTATACGTAAAGGGCGTATTGGTACAATTGGTTACAGGGCATTTACGAGCGCATACCGTTCCCTTTTTATCATTGATATTAACACCCTTCAAAACAAAGTCGCTGCCGCTACATTCTGTATAGCGATAATATGACGCACCGCCGATTTTACAGGTTTCCGTTTTGCCTCGGTTCTCGCCATAATAGTTTGCATTCGGTTCAGATGGATACGGATAATCAACCATATCACAGTCATCCAAACCACAACGACCTTCGCCGGAAGCGCCAGACCAACCACCAATCCAGCCTTTGTTGCACGATGAATAACCATAATATGTTTGATCCGCCATAACACATTTTTGTACCGTACCCGCAGTATTTCCCGGATGATACGTGTACGGATATTTCTTTTCCGTATCGCAGCCGACATCACAGAAATAATCATTATATACGGAT
>CAYTQF010000074.1:0-6087 GCA_964440165.1 uncultured Azospirillaceae bacterium | reverse complement strand
CCCTGCCATAAAGATACAATACGACTGTGCCTCACCGCGCCCGACACGTCCGCGCAATTGATATAATTGTGCCAAACCGAACATATCCGCACGATACACAATCATCGTATTAACACTCGGCATATCAATACCGGATTCAATAATCGTCGTCGACAACAATAAATCAGCTTTACCATCGGCAAACTCATTCATCACGTCTTCTAACTGTTTGACCGGCATTTGCCCATGCGCCACCAAAATTTTAACATCCGGAACTAACTCTCGAAGTTCTTGCTCCACACCATGAAGATCAGAAACTCGAGGACAAACAAAAAACACCTGTCCGTTTCTAAACTTTTCACGATAAATAGCCTCCTTAATCATTACACGATCAAACGGCATGACAAAGGTACGCGCAGCCAAACGATCAACCGGCGGCGTGCCGATAATACTAAGCTGCTTAACACCTGTCAGCGAAAGCTGCAAAGTTCTGGGAATTGGAGTTGCTGTCAAAGTCAAAACATGAACATCAGATTTTAAGGATTTGAGTTTTTCTTTATGCGCCACACCAAAATGCTGCTCTTCATCAATAATAAGCAAACCAAGATTGCAAAACTTAATACTATCCGCCAAAAGCGCATGCGTACCGATAACAATCTCGACTGAACCATCCGCCAATCCCTGTTTGGTTAAAGCAGATTCTTTGGGTGTAATCAAACGCGACAGCATCTTAACACGGATTGGAAAACCTTCCATTCTTTGCTTAAAATTATAATAGTGTTGGCGAGCCAACAACGTTGTCGGTACAATCAAAGCCACTTGTGCTCCGCATGAAGCTACAGCATACGCTGCCCGCAACGCAACTTCCGTTTTACCGAACCCGACATCGCCGCAGACCAAGCGATCCATTGGCGAACCTTGCCCTAAATCTTTCAAAACATCCGTAATGGCATTAAGCTGATCATCTGTTTCACTATAAGGAAATTTGGCGCAAAACTCATCATAAAGCCCGCTTTCCGGAATAAAAATATCAGATGTTTTCAAATGTCTCTCAGCCGCAATCTGTATCAATTTGGCGGCAATCTCACGAATTCTGTTCTTAACTTTGGCTTTTTTAGCCTGCCATGCCGTACTGCCAAGCGTATCCAGCTGAATATTGTCATCTTCAATACCATATCGAGAAATAACGTCAATATTTTCTACCGGAACAAATAACTTAGCATCATTTGCATACAAAATTTTCAAACAATCATGAGGAGCTCCGCCGGCAGTAATATTTTCCAAACCTAAAAATCGCCCAATACCATGTTCAATATGAACGACCAATTCACCGATACTCAACGACGACACATCTGCAATAAAATCTTTTGACGTAACTTTTTTAGCAGTTCTACGATGTTGACGTTCACCCAAAATATCTTGTTCACTGATAAGACAATAACCATCTCCCCGAAAACCATGCGGCATATTCATCAACATCAAAACAACTTTTTGCAGTGCTGCTTTCTGCTCCGCTTCGCCCCAACTGTCCGCTAAAGATAAATTTTCAATCCCGTATTCCGACATTAAAGAAAACAAACGTTCTCGGCTGCCTTCTCCGTAACAGGCTATAATTCTTTTCAATTTTTTATTTTCGGCAAGATAAAGCTTTAATTCCTCATAAACCTTAGCGGCACTAATGTTTTTGGCACTGGCAAAATTAATAACGGGAATAACACCGACATTACACACGACATCACTTTCCGGCAACGCCAAATTGGTAAACGTCAAATAATCTTTTGCTTTAGCCAAATTCATAAACTGTTCTTTATTAATATACAACAGTTCGGGAGGTATCGGACGGTAAATATCTACTTCACCGACTTGTTTAACACTAAGCGCTTCAAGTCTGGCTTGATAATAATCCTGAATACTTTCGTTTTTTGCCAGCAAAGCATCTTCAACCTGTCGTCCGAAAACAACTTTCGCCTGAGGGAGATAGTCAAAAATCATCGGCAAACTCTCCTCAAAAAACAAAGGCAGCCAATTTTCCTGTCCGATATATTTATGACCGTTGGAAATATTTTCATACAATTCATCACTTTGGCTCACAGCACCAAAAAGTTCACGATATTTACCGCGAAATGTCTTAATACTGTTGGCATCAAGACTAAACTCACCCATAACCTGAAATGTATATTGCTTTAATTCACGAAGGGTTCGCTGCGTCAAAACATCAAATGTCCTGATTTTTTCTACCTCATCGCCAAACAAATCAATACGCAACGGCTCATTTGTTCCAACCGGAAAAATATCAAAAATATCACCCCGTACGGCATATTCTCCGGGTTCCATAACCTGTTCCACACGATTATAGCCGTTTACGGATGCATAATGAATAAACTCTTCAAATCTTAACTCACCGCCGACATGTACTTCTCGAACAGAATTGAGAAAAATCTTCTTTAAAGGTAAACGCTGCATTGCTGCACCGGCACTGGCAATAATAATTCTGGGCTTTTTCGCTGACGGCTGCCGCGCCAAACGGCTCAATGTTTCCACACGCTCAGCCACAATATTAACATTCGGCGATACCCTGTCATACGGCACGGTATCCCAAGCCGGAAGTTTAAGAACTTCAATATCCGGAGCCAACACTTGTAAAATACCGACAGTATTTTCCAACGTAACCCCATCGCTGACAATATACAAAATATCCGTTTTGCTCTCAGCATAAAGCTGCCGTAACAAAAAGGCATCATAACCGTCAACAACCGAAGCTATTATCTTTTTATTTGAAAAATCGCATTGCATTTGTGTATCTTATCATTTACTTTTAAGCATAAAATATATACAATCAGGCTGTATTGCAAGATTTTTCTCTTTGTTAGGGTATAAATGAGACCTCAAATTCTTTATCCTGTTTTCGCACCGTTAAATACACTGAAAGGCGTTGGCTCCAAAACACTTCCGCTCATGTGTAAACTCTGCGGCGAAAAGATTTTGAACCTGCTCTGGCACCTGCCATATAACGTTATTGACCGAACATACGCACCACGTCTTATTAACGCCCAAGTCGGCCGTATTTGCACGGTCAAAGTAACCGTAAGCGAACATCTTCCCCCAAAAAACAGACACCAACCGTATCGTGTAATATGTACCGACGGCACAGATGATTTAACCTTGATTTTTTTCAAAGCATATCCTGAAAGTTTACAAAAACAGCTCCCAATCGGTGCGGAACGAATCATCAGCGGCAAATTAGATGCTTTTAACGGCTCCTTACAAATGAATCACCCTGATTATATCGGTAAACCCGAAGAAGAAAACCTGATCAAAACCATTGAACCGGTATATCCTTTAACGGCAGGTATCAGCAATAAAGTTCTGCGCAAACACATTAATACGGCATTATCCTGTTTACCGCAGTTACCTGAATGGCTGGATGAAAAATTCATGAAAAACATGAATTTTTGCAGTTTTCATCAATCGTTATGGAACATTCACCATCCGCAAAATGCGGCAGATTGCGGTCCTGAAAGCCCATATCGCAGGCGATTGGCTTACGATGAATTACTTGCCAATCAATTAGCATTGGCTATTGTCCGCGAAAAAGTCAAAAAACAATCCGGACGTTCATTTAACGGCAACGGAAGTCTCAGACAAAAAACTCTCGCATCGTTTCCGTTCAAGCTGACAAAATCACAAGAAAAAGTCTTACAAGAAATTTATAAAGATATGGCTTCTCCTTACCGCATGCTGCGTCTATTACAAGGAGACGTCGGCAGCGGTAAAACCATCGTTGCTTTAATGAGCATGCTGAATTGCATTGAAAGCGGTGCCCAAGCTGCAATTATGGCTCCGACAGAGCTGCTTGCCAAACAACATATGGAAAGTATTGTTCCTTTATGCCAAGAAAATGGTGTAAAGGTTGAACTATTGACAGGAAAAACCAAAAAGAAAGACCGTACCCGTATTTTACAGGAACTTGAAGACGGTACAATAAACATTTTAATCGGAACACATGCCCTGTTTACAGAAAACGTAAAATTTAAAGATCTGGGTTTTATTGTTGTTGATGAACAACATCGTTTCGGCGTTCAACAACGTCTTGCCTTATCTAACAAAGGGAATCAGGCAGATATTCTGGTAATGACAGCCACCCCAATTCCCCGAACCTTAATCCTCACATCTTACGGCGATATGGAATATTCAAAAATAGAAAAAGCCCCGGAAGGTCGTAAACCGACGGACACCCGTGTCATGCCTGTCAGTAAAATCAATGAAATCGTCGCCGCTTTGCAAAGAAAAGTTAAAGAAGGTGTCCAAGCTTATTGGGTATGTCCCTTGGTTGAAGAATCAGAAAAATCAGATTTAGCCGCCGCTGAAGAAAGATATAATTCTCTCAAACAAATTTTTGGCGATAAAGTCGGCTTAATTCATGGCAAGATGAAAGAAGCCGAAAAAGATACCGTCATGTCTCGCTTCAAACAAGGTGAAATAAAGGTTCTTGTAGCCACAACAGTGATTGAAGTCGGTGTGAATGTTCCCGAAGCAACATTAATGATTATTGAACACGCAGAACGTTTCGGACTGGCACAGCTTCACCAGCTGCGTGGTCGAATTAAACGTGGATTTCAGGCTTCTGTCTGTATTTTGCTTTATGGTTATCCATTGAGTGAAACCTCTCACGCACGCTTAAATATAATGCGAGAAAGCGAAGACGGATTCGAAATTGCCGAAAAAGATATGGAAATACGTGGCTTTGGAGAAATTTTAGGTAACAGACAATCCGGTTTTGATAAATTTATACTGGCTGATTTGGCTTTTGATAAAGATTTAATGATTACAGCACACAAAGACGCCTTGCTCATTCTCAGCATAGACCCGCAATTACAAAGCCCGCGCGGACAGGCATTGAAAAATTTGCTATACCTGTTCGAACGGGACGATGCTGTTAAGACTTATATGGCGGGATAATTTATTCCAACCAAAATTCAATTGTGGAAACCACGCGAACTTTTTTATCAATTTGCTGGCTCTCGGACATTCCGGCAACTTCATCTCTCGGTAAAATAGAAAACACACCCTGCTGCGCACGTCTGATTTTACCGACATGGCTATTTGAAGCTTTAGCAAATTCCTGAGCGGCGGCTGTCGCATTCTTTGTTGCATTTTCAAGCATTTGCGGTTTAATATCATTCAATTGCGTAAAGATATACGAAACCGGAGAACCATAAGTTTGGCTGTCAAATACAATACCTTTTTGAACCAAATCACCGCTTTGACCTAAAGTTTGATTAACCAAATCAACCTTATCACTGCGAACCATAATAACCTGATTTAAAATATAACGGGCTTGAGTTGAATGGGCATCACGATACGGATTCGTATATAAATCATTCGTTTCCAAACGCTGTAAAGTAATTTCAGCATCAACAAAACCTCTTTCTTTCAAAAAAGAAATAATTGTCCGTGCTTGCGTATTAATTTCTTTTTGAGCTGTCTGTAAATCATTTCCGGTTACGGTAAAACGCAAATTCCAAACGGCAAGATTGGCTTTTACATCCATTTCAGCCAAACCCTTAACCGTAACAAAATTATCTTTCTGCTTAGCTTGATAATAAAAATATCCCGGAAAAAAACCGGCTAAAACAACGGCTAACGCCAACAACGCTTTTCCTGATTTCATCATAAAACCTCTCGATAAATGATAACAATTAATTTGCAATATAAACCATAATCAAAGATTTACAAGCCCATGAGGATTAGTTTCCCATTATACAACATCTATAAAATCCGGAGAATGAGAAAAATAATAAGATTTAAGAGAGAAAAAAGCGGAGCGTACAAGAAGTACGTGAACATTTTTCTATTCAAAAAACCTGTATTAGTTTCCCATTATACAGCATCCATAAAATCCGAAGAATGAGGAAAATAATAAGATTTAAGAGAGAAAAAAGCGGAGTGTACACTGAAGTACATGAATTTTTCGAGACGGCGTAAAATTGTTCTAATAGACTTATTATCAATCTTCTTAAAATTCAGAGAATAAGCCTAGTAGGATAATTTCTAGCTGCGAGAAAAATTTTAGCGTACATAGAAGTACGTGAATTTTTCGAGACAGCG
>CAYTQF010000073.1:0-6251 GCA_964440165.1 uncultured Azospirillaceae bacterium | reverse complement strand
TATGGGCGATCAGCTGCATTATTTTCGCGAAGAAGTGGCTCGTAATGTCGGGGGTACCGTATTTGGCTATCATGTGTCTGATCCGGAACGTTTCGGCGTGGTTGAGTTTGATAAAAATCACAAAGCTGTTTCTATTGAGGAAAAGCCAAAACAGCCGAAATCCAATTATGCTGTTGTCGGTTTGTATTTTTATAAATCAGATGTGGTTGAAAAAGCAAAAAAATTAAAGCCGTCTGCTCGTGGGGAGTTGGAAATTACTGATTTGAACAGAGAATATCTGGAGGAAGGGCGTTTGAATGTCGTTACCATGAGACGCGGAAATGCATGGTTGGATGCCGGAACGCCGCAGTCTTTGTTGGATGCCTCTAATTTTATCGGTATTATTGAAAAACGTCAGGATTTGAAAATAGCCTGTATTGAAGAAATCGCATATCGCAGAGGTTTTATTAATGATGAGCAAATGCTGGAATTAATTAATTCCCTTAAAGATGGTGTGGATTATAAAGAATATCTTAAACGTGTATTTGAGGATTATCATGAAGATTTCTAAGACTGATATCGAAGGGGTTTATGTTATTGAACCCCAAGTATTTGAAGATGAACGCGGTTATTTTTTTGAAAGCTATAATCAGGCTAAAATGGAAGAAGCCGGACTGCATTATAATTTTATTCAAGATAATCAGTCTAAATCTTGCTATGGTACAATCCGCGGCATTCATTTTCAGAAAGGTGAGTATTCTCAGGCAAAGCTGGTTCGGGTTTTGTCCGGAGCGGTGTTGGATGTTGCCGTGGATCTGAGAAAAGATTCTCCGACATTTGGAAAATATGTGGCTGTGGAATTAACTGCCGAAAATAAAAAACAGTTAATGATTCCGCGCGGTTTCGGACATGGCTTTTCCGTCTTGAGCAAGGAAGCCGTTTTTGCTTATAAATGCGATAATGTTTATAACAAAGCGAGTGAAGGCGGTTTGCGTTATAATGATCCGGATATTAATGTCGATTGGAAGATTAATCTTAATGATGCTGTTTTGTCTGAAAAAGATAAAAATGCGCCTTTTTTAAAGGATATAACATGTTTTTAGTTACAGGTGCTAACGGTCAACTCGGTAATGAGCTTAAGCTGCAGCTGCAGGATAAAGCTGTTTATGTTGATAAAGACGAGTTAGACATTACCGATGCCGAAGCGGTAAAGAGTTTTGTGTCTTCTCATAATTTTGATGCTATCATTAACTGTGCCGCTTATACAGCGGTTGACAAGGCAGAAAGTGATGAAAAACTGGCCGAACTGATTAATGTGGAAGGGCCTAAAAATTTGGCCGCTACAGGTGTTCCTCTTATTCATATTTCTACGGATTATGTTTTTGACGGAACGAACTGTCGTCCTTATGTTGAGACGGATGAGCCAAATCCGCAGTCTGTTTATGGCAGAACCAAGCTTGCCGGAGAGAAAGCTGTTCTGGATAATGCTCAAACTGCAGTTATTATTCGTACGGCATGGTTGTATTCCACGTTTGGCAATAATTTTGTAAAGACAATGCAGCGTTTGGGTAAAGAGCGTGATTCTCTGAAAGTTGTTTTTGATCAGGTTGGAACACCGACGTATGCTGCAGATTTGGCTAATGCTATTGTTGTTATTTTATCGCAATTGAAACCGGGGATGAAGGAAATTTATCATTTTTCTAATGAAGGTGTTTGTTCTTGGTATGATTTTGCTTTAGCCGTTATGGCCCAGTCAGATATTGATTGTGAAGTGTTACCGATTGAAAGTAAAGATTATCCAACTCCTGCTCACAGACCGAGTTATTCTGTATTGAATAAGGCTAAAATCAAGAAGGATTTTAATCTGAAAATCAATAATTGGGCTGTAAGTCTGGCTGAGTGTGTGGAGAAAATGAATAATGGTTTTTAGCTCCCTTGTCTTTTTGTGGTTGTTTTTACCGGTTGTATTGGTGTTATACTTCTTGGCAAAAGACAGTTACCGCAACTTATTATTATTGGTTGCCAGCTTATTTTTCTATGCTTGGGGTGAGCCGATTTATTTGATGGTGATGGTTGTTTCCATTTTTATCAACTATATCTGCGGTCTCAAAATCAATAATAAAGACGGAAGTAAAAATCGCATTGTTTTGGCTGCCGGGATTATCATTAATCTGTTGTTACTCGGTGTTTTTAAATATTCCGGTTTTGTGATCGAAAATATTAATGCCGTAACCGGTTGGGATATTGCGATTAAACCGTTGCCGTTGCCGATCGGTATTTCTTTTTATACGTTTCAGTCCGTATCGTATTTGGTTGATATTTACCGTGGTGTGTGTGAACCGCAGCGGAATATCGTGAAGATGGGATTATTTATCTCATTTTTCCCTCAGTTGATTGCCGGACCGATTTTGAAATATTATGACATTGCCGCTCAGATTGACAACCGTAAAGTCAGTTGGGAAATGTTTAACGAAGGAGCGGTTCGCTTTTTGCTCGGTTTGGCAAAGAAAGTTATTATTGCGAATATTATGGCAAAAACTGCCGATGAAATTTTTGCTCTGCATGTAGACAGTATATCAACGCCGATCGCATGGATTGGTATTGTGGCGTATACGTTTCAGATTTATTTTGATTTTTCTGGTTATTCGGATATGGCTATCGGCTTGGGTAAAATGTTTGGTTTTCATATTAACGAGAACTTTAATTATCCTTATTTGGCAAATTCCATTAAAGATTTTTGGCGGCGCTGGCATATTTCTTTGTCAACGTGGTTTAAAGAGTATCTTTATATTCCGCTGGGTGGAAACCGTAAAAGTACGGTTAAAACCTACAGAAACTTGTTGGTTGTATTTTTTATGACGGGTCTTTGGCATGGTGCAAGCTGGAGTTTTGTTATTTGGGGGCTTTGGCATGGCTTCTTTTTAATTGTTGAGCGAATTGTACAATTGGAAAAGTTTTTGCGTTTCAGGTTAGTGCAAAGTTTTTATACTTTGTTGGTTGTAATGTGCGGTTGGGTGTTTTTCCGGGCGGATACGCTGGAACAGGCAGTTCGGTATTTACACCGAATGTTTGTGCCTTATAAAACGGATGTTTATTCCGCTTATTTGTCTCGAGAATTTGAGATCGGAGTTGTATTGGCCGTGTTGAGCTGCGGTTTGCTGAGTGCGTTATATGCTAAGTTGCCCGTGCCTGAGAAATATAAATCCAGTGCTGTTGAAGTGTTAAAACCGGCATTTTGTGTCGCCGTAGCTTATTTTAGTGTTTTAATGCTTGCCAGCAACACTTATAATCCGTTTATTTATTTCAGGTTTTAATTGATGCAAAAAGTTCGGAACATATATAAATCAATGCCTGCAGCACTCTTGTTGGTGATGCTTGGGGTTCCGTTTTTTTGTAATCTGTTCAGCAGTAATACAGAGTTGTTGGATAATAGAGCACTGCATACGCGTCCTACTCATTTAACACGTCATTTTGCCAAAGATTTTGAAGCTTATTATAATGATACCTTTTCCGGAAGAGAAAAGTTGATTTCTAAGTATATTAAACTTAAGCAAGTTTTGCAGATTGATACGGGTGAGTATTTTTACGGATTAAATGGCTGGATGTTTTATGATTCCGTTAAAGTGAAAAACGGCAATACGTTGGTTGATTATTACGGTGATGTACGTTTTAGTGATGATGATTTAAGATTGATGCAGGAAGGAATAACTGCGGCTCAGCAGTTTTTTGAAAAATACGGTGCTAAGTATTTAATTGCCGTTGCTCCCAATAAAGAAGGAATTTATTCCGAGTATATGCCTAAAAGAATGCAAAAAGCCAGAGTGTCTGATAAATCACGAATGGATGTTGCTTCTGAATATCTTAATGAAAACGGTCGTACTCCGATTATAAATATGAAACCGACTATTTTATCTGCTAAGGCTGAAATAAGTTCTCCTTTGTATTATAAAAAAGATACTCATTGGAACGGAATTGGTGCTTATATCGGTTTTGGCGCATTGGCGAAAGCTTTGAATGACATGCAGATCAAGGTCTTTTTTGAGCCGTTGCAAAATGAAATGATTCATCCTAACGGAGAAGTTGCTCAAGATATGCATCCTACGGAAAAAGATATGAGTTATCGTGTAGATTATTTGTCGGATCATCATTTTGAGATTGTAGACAGCGGACAGAAGTTTGAGGTTATTTATGAGAATAAAAATCCCGTTAACGATAAAACACTTTTGTTTATGGGAGATTCTTTTGCGGAAGCTATTTTGCCTTATGTGGCTAAAAACTTTAAACGGGTTATAAATGTTCCTGCAGGGCAGAAGGATTTGTCCGTTTATCAAGAGTGGATGGAACGCTATCAGCCGGATGTGGTCATTGACGGTATGGTTGAACGATATTTCAGCCGTTTTAAGAAATATAATAAACTTTTCGGCGGGCAATAAAATGTGGAAACGGAAAATTGCTCATATTTATAACATTTTGCCGGCAGTTGTCCTTTTAGGCGGTGTTTTGGTCGGGTTTGTCGCAAATTGTTTTTATTCAAATGAATTTCTTTTGGATAATCGTCCGTTAAAAACGAAGCCTACAGAATTTTCACGTGATTTTACGCGTCAGTATGAAGATTATTTTAATGATACTTTTGCCGGTCGCAAACGTTTGATAAAAAAATACAGTAAAATTCAGTATGCGTTGGGTATGGACAGCGGTTATACGATTAACGGTTTAAACGGTTGGGCTTTTTATGATTCGGCAAAAGTGCCGGATGGTTATACTTTGCTTGATTATTACGGTGCGGTACGTTTTAATGATGATGAACTGCAAAAAATAGCTTCCGGAATGAAACGCGCTCAGGATTTTTATGCTGCCCGCGGGATTGATTATATGATCATTATTGCGCCGAATAAAGAAGGACTTTATTCCGAGTATATGCCGGAACGTATGCAACGGGAGAGAGTTTCTAACGTTTCACGTATGGATGCCGCTGTTAAATATGTTCAAGCGAACAGCGATGTTGTTGTAATTAATTTTCGAGAAGTTTTAGAAAAAGCTAAAGAAGTCTTACCCTATGAGCTTTATTTCTTTAAAGATTCGCATTGGAATGAAATAGGAGCTTATGTCGCGTATGAAGAAATGGGGCGGCAGTTGAAAAAGTTTGGATATAAAATTCAGGTTCCCGAATTAACGGCTGATATGATTAAACAACGCGGCGAGCAAATCTCTGATTTGGGTGTTTGGCAAGACAAAGATCGTAATTTTGATATTTCTTATAAATCTGATGTGTCTGTTGTTAATGAGAAAAATGAAGATAACGGTTTCTTTCAAGTTTGGCTCAATCCTCAGGCTGCCAATAAAAAAACGTGTTTAATGATCAGAGATTCTTTTGGTATTCCTCTTATTCACCTTTTAAAGCATGATTTTGAACGATGTGTTTTTGTGCATAATAAATGGAATACCAGAGAAGGTTTGGAAAAGCTGATAGCTGAGTATAAACCTGATTTGGTAATTGATGAATTGGTTGAACGTTATTTTAACCGTTTTTTGAAATATAACGAACTTTATGGAGAGAAAAAATGAAAGCAATTCTAGTAACCGGCGGTGCCGGCTTTATCGGTGCAAATTTTGTTCCGTATTTTGCTAAAAAGTATCCGGATTATAAAGTTATTAATTTGGATAAATTGACATATGCCGGCAATCTTGAAAACTTGGTTGAATGTGCCGATATGCCGAATTATCAATTTGTTCAAGGTGATATTTGTGATCGTGAATTAATTGAAAAGTTGTTTAAGGAAAATGATATTCGCGGTGTTATTCATTTTGCTGCCGAGAGCCATGTTGATAATTCTATTACCGGCCCAAAAGCTTTTATTGAAACTAATGTTTTGGGTACGTTCACGTTGCTGGATGTTGCTCGTAATTGTTGGATGGACGGTCCGAATAAAGTTAAAGCCGGTTATGAAGATTGCCGTTTTCATCATATTTCTACGGATGAAGTTTACGGTGCGTTGGGGGATACCGGTTTCTTTTATGAAACAACACCTTATGCTCCAAGTTCTCCGTACTCGGCTTCAAAAGCCAGTTCTGATATGATTGCCCGTGCATATTTTCATACGTATGGCATGAATATTACAGTCTCTAATTGTTCTAATAACTATGGACCGAAACAGCATCCGGAAAAATTAATTCCGAAGATTATTTCTAATGCTTTAAGCGAGAAGAATATTCCGATTTACGGTGATGGTAAAAATGTTCGTGATTGGTTGTATGTTTTGGATCATTGCAAG
>CAYTQF010000072.1:0-6538 GCA_964440165.1 uncultured Azospirillaceae bacterium | reverse complement strand
AGGAACACGAACAATAAGTATAATTCGAATTACGTTCGTCCAGTTCTAGCTTTTTAAAAATTTCTTACCCCTTTACCTATTACCCTCTCTGAGGGTCGCCCCTTTAGGGGCGGGGTGGTTCTGATTGAGAACAGCAATGTTCTCAATCAGTTTACATTTTAAGCCCTTCGTCATACTCGGCATCGACCGAGCATCCAGGTTATCAATATAGCCTTATTTTCTACCTGGATCCTCGATCAGGTCGAGGATGACCGTAGAGAGGGGAGGTTGTCGAGGATGACGATAAGGAAAAGTGATTGAGGATGACAATAGGATACTTCCTTCCCCTCGCTGTCGTCGTACGACCCGCTGTGCGGGTCATGCCCCACTTGATGGGGCATCCAGGTCAACAATACTTCTATATCAGGGAGAGAAATATAGGGAATAACAAGAAGAACAATAAAAGCCCCTCGAAAGCCGAGGGGCATCAAAATAACCGATAATTCCGTTTAACTATTGGTTGCTGTCAGAACGCGGAGGTAACACAATATATTCAACACCGGCTTCTTTAAACATTTGCGCTGAATATTGAAGTTTATCACGCCAAGTATTTTGCGGTGTAGAGCTGTTGATTTCAACTTCATGGGTAACAACCATTTTAATACCGGACTGAATAATAGCGCGGGCACAATCCGTACAAGGAGCATGTGTCGCATACATAACACAGCCTTTCAAAGAAGTTCCCGTCAAACAAGCATTATAAATGGCATTACGTTCGGCATGTTCAAAAAAATCATATTTTGTCGGGCGTTCCATACGTTCGGGTTTATCGTCATCTACACCTCGTACCAAACCATTATATCCGGTTGCTCGAATTTCTCTGTCCGGACCGACAACAATTGCGCCGGTTTTGGTTGACGGATCTTTTGACCATGTTGCAATCAGTTCAGCAACGTCCATAAACCGTTGATGCCATTTTTGTGAAAACATTACGCTCTCCCTCTTTAATTTTTCCAATATAAGTATACATTTAAATTCACGAAAGTAAAATCATTTGTTGTATGCGTTCAAAGGAGTAGATTTATGACGAACATATTTAGCGTTCACGCTCGTGAAATATTAGATTCTCGCGGTTGGCCGACCGTTGAAGCCGAGGTCGTTTTGGATTCCGGAGCCAAAGGACGAGCATCCGTTCCGTCAGGGGCATCAACCGGAAGCCATGAGGCGTTGGAGTTACGAGACGGCAATAAAAAACGCTATAACGGGAAAGGTGTTTTAAAAGCGGTAAAAAATGTTAATGAAGATATTGCCGAAGCATTAGACGGTATGAATGCGGAAGATCAATTATCAATTGATAAAATGATGATTGAATTGGATGACAGCGAGAATAAGACCGTTTTAGGAGCTAATGCCATGCTTGCGGTTTCTTTGGCTGTTGCCAAAGCGCAGGCCGACGAACTGGATATGCCTTTGTATCGTTATTTGGGTGGCGTTTCGGCAAGAGTTTTGCCTGTGCCGATGATGAATATTTTAAATGGCGGCAAGCATGCAGATAACGCTTTGGATATACAAGAGTTTATGATTGTTCCTGTTGGTGCAAAATCTTTGTCGGAAGCTGTCCGTATGGGCGCGGAAGTTTTTCATGAACTCAAAAAAGATTTACAGACCGCCGGCCATAATACGAATGTCGGAGATGAAGGCGGATTTGCACCAAATCTGTCAACCGCTGAAGAAGCTTTAGATTTTATTGTTAAAGCTATAACCAATGCCGGATATAAGCCGCGTAAAGACATTGCAATTGCTTTAGACGTAGCCGCTACCGAATTATATAAAAAAGGCATATATGATTTTGCCGGAGAGAAAAAAACGTATACGGCAGAAGAATTAATCGTTTGGTACCAAGAGTTATGCCAAAAATATCCGATTGTATCAATTGAAGATGGTATGGCAGAAGATGATTGGAGCGGTTGGCGCAAACTGACAGAAGCATTAGGCGACAAAATCCAGTTAGTCGGGGATGATTTATTTGTAACCAATTATGAACGATTGCAAGAAGGTATTGAGAAACAAGTTGCAAATGCTATTTTGATTAAAGTCAATCAAATCGGTACATTAACAGAAACACTGCATACAATTGAACTGGCTAAGCAAAACGGTTATAATGTTATTGTGTCGCATCGTTCGGGAGAGACTGAGGATACCACGATTGCGGATATTGCCGTAGCTGTAAATGCCGGACAAATAAAGACGGGCTCTCTGTCTCGTACGGATAGAATGGCAAAATACAATCAACTTCTGCGTATTGAAGAAGAATTGGATAATAATGCGCAATATGGCATTGCCAATCGTTATTTCAAATAATTTGAAACTCCGCCGGAAAATAACGGCGGAGATTTTTTTATTGCATATTTGGTTTTGATGTTTATACTGAAAAAGCAGATTAAATTCTGCTTATTATTATAAATAACCATGAGGACGCAAACCTCGCAGACATAACAAAGCCAATGTTATATGGTGAAAAGTTGGCACTCTTAAGTGTAATAACGGAGGAGTGCTACAAAATAAGCTACATGCTGAATATGTAGCTATACGTCTGTGTATATTTGCGACTCCTCCACCTTAAAAAGGTGGAGATTTTTTTTAGAGTTCGGAGGAATACACAATGGCAGTGGGAAGAGATATCAATTTAAAAACACGCCGTGGCAGACAGGCAAACGGACAGCCCAATCCTGTAGATATTTATGTCGGACGCAGGATTCATTTGCGCCGTAAAGTTTTAGGATTAAGTCAAAAAGATATAGCCGCAATGTTGGGATTGACTTTTCAGCAAGTTCAAAAATACGAGAATGGGATCAATCGTATCGGTGCCAGCCGACTATGGGATTTCAGTCGGATATTAGGGGTTGATGTGCAATTTTTTTATGAAGATATGCCGCTTCAAACAGCGGAACAAAGTCCCAGAATGTTTGGAAACGGTTTGATTACGGTAGAAGGGGGATGTCCGGTAGCAGCCCCGGAAAATACGGAAGAAGGGCAAGAGCTTTTGTACAGTTATTTTCGCATTTCAAACCGAAAATTGGCTCATTCGGTGCTGGAATTACTGAAAGCCTGCGGATAAAATCCGGCAAATATTTAAATCTTCAAATAAGTAGTGTATAACAAAAAAAATTGTTAATCATAAATGTGAAGGTTAAATATGAAAGTTGTATTTTTAGGCACACCGGATTTTGCTTTAACAGCGTTACAAAAAATTGCGGCGGAGCATGAAGTTGTTTGTGTTTATACCCGTGCACCGGAAGTTGCCGGTCGCGGAAAAAAACTGACCAAGTCTCCAGTTCATCAATGGGCGGAAGAGCAGGGAATTGAAGTCAGAACACCGCGCAGCCTTAAAAATACGGAAGAACAGGATAAATATTGTACTCTGCAAGCAGATATTGCCGTGGTGGCTGCCTACGGATTGATTTTACCCAAACGAATAATAGAAGCTTTTCCGTTAGGCTGTATTAATATTCATGGTTCTTTATTGCCGCGTTGGCGTGGTGCAGCCCCGATTCAACGGGCGATTGAAGCCGGTGATGTAAGCAGTGGTATCACAATTATGAAGGTTGTGGAAGCTCTTGATGCAGGGGATATGCTGTTAAAGAGAGAAGTCCCGATTGATGCAGAAACAACGGGAGAAATTCTGCATGATAAGCTTTCTGAAGTCGGAGCTGATTTAATTTTGGAAGCTTTGGATAAAATCACACAAATTAAGCCTGAGCCTCAAGATGAAAGTTTGGTTACTTATGCGCAAAAACTGGATAAGGCTGAATCTAAAATAGATTTTTCACAACCTGCAGAGATGTTAGAAAGAAAAATCCGTGCGTTTAATCCGTATCCGGGAATGTTTTTTGAATATGAGGGCGAACGTTTTAAAGTTTTAAAAGCCAAAGTCAGTCCGGAAAGCGGTGAACCCGGTAAAATTCTGCAAGGACATGATAAGCTGCTTATTGCTTGCGGAAATAAATCTCTTGATGTTCAGGAAATGCAGCGCCAAGGTAAAAAGAAAATGCACATAAAAGATGTTTTGAACGGTTTTCAGTTTCAATCAATAGTATTGAAATAGCTATTGAGCAACAATATCTTTACCCCATTTTTCCTGCATTTTTTCTAAGCGATTATCAATATTGGCAATACGTTTGGCTGTTGCTATTTTGGAAAAATATGAAAATAACAAAGGCATTTCATAATATAACAGCAGACCGATCGCAGCCGAGCCGAGCATCAGAATCATATTGAATATATCGCTGAATAAAAAAACAGCATTGCCAACGGAAAAGTTTTTAAAAATATTAAAAATATAAAAAAAGACACCGGCCAGATTAAAACTGCCGACAATGATTAATTTATTGATGTTTTTTATATCAATAACCATTAAGGTAAATGTCGGTAATAAACCGATAAATAAAATCAAAACCATTGGTAAGGTATGCATGGTAATAATAAAAATCAAAAGCAATAATAAGATTTTTTGAGTTTTGCTGAATCTGAACGATAATTGATCGTTTTTATGCTTTAAGGATTTTATTCTTTTTGATTGCGGCATTATTTTAGCGCTCCGATAAGGTTAATTACAAAAGAGATAATCATAATGAGTACAGACAAAACACAAGCGCTGCGTAAAGCCAATTCTTGCGCTTCAGCTTCCAACTTATTGCCTGAATTTATAAGAGAAGTTTTTTCGGCAAATAATTTAGCCGCTGTTTTTTTGGCGATATTATATTCTTGATTATCCTTTTTACGAGCTTCTTCATTTTCAAGCAAGGCAACAATATCATGGAGCTTTCCGGTTTTATATGTTTTCAAAAGCTCTTTTTCCAAAAACGCCTGATACTTGAGGTTATGATAACTTTTAATAATAGTAAGAGAATAATGACTCAGCCATTGTGCTAATTTGGGCAATTGCTGTGGACCGTATTTATTTTGCATGTTGGCATATAGACGTAAAACGGCACTGGCTTCCAACGCCGGAATTTTAGAATTTAAATCAACCATAATTCCGTCAATTTTATTACCGAGCTTAGCATGTAAATAAGCAATAATAGCGTTATCGTATGGTTTATCTTTATCGCTGGAATAATTATCATTCAGAGCCTTTAAAAGTTTTGTCGGCGTGTTAACATAATTATTACCGAGCAAAGGACTGATACAAGGTAAATCGTCATCATATTCATACATGATACGATCTAATCCAAAACCAAGGCAAGTATTGTTAACACAAGCTTTAATCTCGGAAACAGTCGATGGTACACGAATATTGTTTTGTGTCATATACCATAATTTAACCAGATCATATGAGCAGATTTTATAAAAATCATTTATATCCCGATCATGCCGTACGGCATAATACAAAGCTTTTGACAAAGCATTCGGAAATACGGAAATAGCACCGATTTTAATCGGAAAATGAGGCGCCAGCAAAATGCATATTTTAGCCATTGCAATTTCATGATTCGGTGTTGTATCCGCAGTTGCTTTTACTTGTTTATCAATTTCCTCTGCTAATTCATTATCTTCCAAACCATTTTTAATCCAATCTGTGATTTTTCCGGAAGTATATAAAGAATAACCTTCTTCGGGATTTTTCATAATGGCATAAGCCAAATCATAAGGATGAGAAACTTTTTCTCCGCTGATCGTTATTGA
Source organism: uncultured Azospirillaceae bacterium (assembly GCA_964440165.1). Classification (GTDB taxonomy): domain Bacteria; phylum Pseudomonadota; class Alphaproteobacteria; order RF32; family CAG-239; genus Scatocola. The sequence goes on along the minus strand of CAYTQF010000072.1, from coordinate 874 downwards.
TTTTTTAGTCGGTTCGCTTACGGATAATGCTGCAGACTTGGTTTGTTTCATATCCAAGGCATTGCTGAATTTTCCGGCACTCCAACGCAGAGACGGAATATCCGACAACATACCCTTAAACAGATTTGCAAAAGCGATAGGAATTTTATTGTTGCCGAGAACAAAAGAATAGCTGCCTTTTTTTATTTTGGCCGCTAAAATATCATTATCGGAAATATCCTTAAAAATATCTTCACCGCGAAAGAGCGACAAACCTAAAACACCCAGTGCATAAATATCATTTTTTTCGCTTCCCGTACCACGGGCTTCTTTATCGGCAAGTAATGTTTCTATTGTTTCATAAGCGGGAGGTTGATAAAATGCCGGAAAAGCAGCTGCGCAATCCCCTAAAACAATTTTAGTTTTTTCTTCATCCAGAAAGTACAAATTTTCCAAGCGGATAGAACGGTGAGAAATACCGCAGCCGTATAGTTCGCTTAAACCTAAAATAAGACTTTTAAGCAAATCTCTGACAGCCTCTATGTCATTTTTAAACGGATTGCTGTCAATAACCCGTCCACCCATTGGACGACTATATATTAAAGCCATAACTTTTTGTGAAGAATCAGGGGCTTTTGTTATCGCATATTCAACCAATTTAAGCAGGTGAGGCGCATTTAAAGACTTAAGATACGGTAAAATAGAATTACGAACCTCTGTTTCGTGAGAACAAATAAGTGCATATAATTTGCGGTCTTTATCTGTTTTATCTTCGGTTAAATAAGCTTTTGCACCGTTTATATCCAAATCCGGTAACGGGGTATTAAAATTAATTATAAATCTTTCTTTAATTGTTGCCGTATTGTCCGCAGGTGTGGGAAGATTCAGTTCCCCC
>CAYTQF010000071.1:0-6713 GCA_964440165.1 uncultured Azospirillaceae bacterium | reverse complement strand
AAATATCGAAATATTAATTAAAACAGATTTATACAACAGCTACCGCTTATCACAAACCATAAGATCAGCGTCTGTCTTTGATATTCTTGCAGGAAAACTTTCTTTAGGCATGATACTCCTGGCAATTTTAGGAGGCTTTATTTTGAACTTTATGCCCTGCGTTTTTCCGGTATTATCTATCAAACTTTTATCCCTTACCAAATTTGGCAATCTTAACACAAAACAAATTAAAGCCAATTTAGGAACAAGCGTTTTGGGAATATTCATCGCCTTTATTATAATGTCCGGAATTTTGGTATTATTAAAAGCCGGCGGACAAATGCTTGGCTGGGGCATGCAGTTTCAAAACCCATACTTTATAACAACTATGATTTTTATCGTTTTGTTGTTTATTGCCCAGCTACACGGACTTTTTTATATCAAAATACCTTTTAGCGATAAGATAACGGCACAAACAGGCTCTAAACTTATTAATTTTTTCTCCGGCGTCTTAATCGTAGTCATGGCAACCCCTTGCACGGCACCATATCTGGGAACAACAATAGGATTTGCATTAGCCGGAAATACCTATGATATTTTTGCGATTTTGTTATCGGTGGCATTGGGGTTATCTTTACCTTATCTGTTACTGCTTACCTTGCCAAACTTATCTGTATTCATACCTCATCCCGGACCGTGGATGCATAAATTGAACAAAATTATGCTGTTCATGTTATTTGTAACACTTATTTGGCTGTATAGCATTCTGTTGGCTCAAAGCTCATGGCTGAGCTTAATTTGGATAATCACATTCAGTATTTTGTTTTATATAATTATCTATCTTGCCTATTATACGAGATTGCAACTTGAAACAACTCCTCTGGATGAAGACATTAAACATATTGTCCCGACAATGTTGACAACCCTGTATATAATATTGCTCCTAATAATGTTTGGCCTTGCCGTATATATAACGTCCGGAAGTTTTGAACAAAACAGAAAACAAAACCAAATACAACAGCAAACAACTATCAACTACAATCTTATCCAAGATAACATCAATACCGGACATAATGTTATCGTTAATGTCGGTGCAGACTGGTGTTTGACCTGCAGTTATAATAATATTCTTATTTTTGATAATCCGGCAACTCAAAGCCTGATAGATCAATACAACATTAAAATCATCAATATTGACTGGACAAGCTACAACCAAGAAGTTTTAAACTTTATGAGCCGATACGGACGTCGAGGATTGCCGTTTTATATTCTCTACAACAAAAACATTCCGGATGGTATTGTACTTCCTGAAGTATTAAGCATTCTGGAACTTGAAAAAATCCTAAAAGACGCCAATATTCAATATTAGCAGGCGATAAAAACTCTTAGGAGAAATAATGAACAAATTATCTCAATATTTTCTAAACAGATTAGAAACCATTAAAGGCACCCCGCAATCTCTTGCAATTGGTATGGCTTGCGGCGCGGCGGTTTCGTTCACCCCTTTTGTCGGGTTCCATTCGGTAATTGCCGTTATTATAGCTTGGCTGACGGGCGGAAATATTGCAGCGGCCGTTATCGGAACATTAATCGGAAACCCATGGACATTCCCGTTAATATGGTTGGCTGTTTTTTATTGCGGATTATGGTTAACCGGCGGTAATGCCTTAATTGCACATCATATTAACTTTTATGACGTATTTAAAGAATCAACACATGCTTTGCTTTCTTTTGATTTTTCCGCTTTTACGCATGATATTTGGTCAATATTTTACCCTATGCTGATCGGCTGCATTCCTTTTTGTATTGCGATTTGGCTGCTTTCATATTATACCATAAAATATATGTTATTACATCTCAAGCCGAACAAGGAGAAAAAATAATGATTGCAGGCATCGGCTGCGATATTACCCATACGCAAAGATTTCTCAAAATTATCCCTACATTCAAAAAAAGCATGTCTCAACATATTCTTTCTAAGGAAGAATATGACGAACTTCGCACAAAAGACGCCAATGATGAGCAAATCAGTCATTTTCTGGCTAAAAGATTCGCAGCCAAAGAAGCTTTGGTAAAAGCTTTGGGAACCGGTTTTATTGATGGAATTTATATGAAAGATATAACAGTCCGACATGATGACTATGGCTGCCCGTATTTTTATTTAGAAAACACCGTACTGCAAAAACTGCTGGAAAAAGTAAATCAACAAGATTTCAAAATTCATTTAAGCATCAGCGATGACGCTCAAACAGCTTTAGCATATGTTATTATTGAAATTCTTTGATTTTATTGTTGCAGATGCTGAAAATAATGCTACTATGACACACAGTTTTTCGCGAAATAATTTATGATAAAGAGATGCTATGCAAGAAGAAGAAAGTTTGATGGACACGGTTAAAACGCTGGTATACGCTATTTTAATCGCTGTATTAATTCGTACATTTTTAGTTGAACCTTTCAAAATACCATCCGGATCTATGTACCCGACCTTACATGTCGGAGACTATTTATTTGTTTCTAAATACAGTTACGGATATTCAAAACATTCTTTTCCGCTGAGCATCCCTTTGTTTGACGGACGTATCTGGGCTGATGAGCCTAAACGCGGCGATGTTGTTGTATTCAAACTGCCGCAGGACAATCGTACCGACTATATTAAACGTATCATCGGTCTTCCCGGAGACAAAATCAAACTGGAACAAGGCCGCTTATTTATCAACGGTCAAATGCTGCCGCGCACAGAAGAAGAAGATTTTGTTATTCGCGATACTTTAGGTAACGCAGAACGCTATCATCAATATACCGAAACACTGCCCAACGGCATAAAGCATAAAATTCTTGAAGTTTCCGATTCTGAGGCCGAAGACGAACTCAGCGAACTGACGGTTCCTGAAGGTTATTACTTTGTTATGGGCGATAATCGTGATCGCTCAGACGACAGTCGTGTCAATGTTGGTTTTGTGCCCTTTGAAAACTTGGTCGGACGCGCTCGTTTCTTATTCTTCTCACATAACCAAGATGGCGCTTGGTATAAACCTTGGACATGGCCGAAAAAAATCCGCTGGAAACGTATTTTTAATACTATTCGTTAGGTTTATAGAACATGACGGAAAAACTGGAAAATATTCTGGGTTATACTTTCAAAAATAAAAATCTGCTGAAACAAGCTTTAACGCACAGCAGCGTAACTTCACATGTCGGCAGTAATTACGAACGCCTTGAATTTTTGGGAGATCGGGTTTTAGGTGTCGCTGTTGCAGCCGCCCTGTTCAAAACATTTCCGCAAGAACCTGAAGGCAGCCTCTCACAGCGGCATACACGTTTAGTTTGCAAAGAAACGGTTTCAGCCATGGCAAAAACATTGCACATGGATAAATATATGACGGTTGCCAATGAAGAAATACGCGATAACGAAAATGTTTTATGTGATGTCTGTGAAGCCGTTATCGGTGCTATCTATATAGATTCCGGTTGTGAAGAAGCCTTAAATTTTGTAACAAAAAACTGGCAGCCGCTTTTGCATAAAGACTTAACACCCCCAAAAGATTTCAAAACCCGCTTACAAGAATTATCACATGCTCACGGGCATAAAATTCCGGAATACAATTTGGTATCCCGTAGCGGCAGTGAACACGAACCGACATTTATCATGAGCGTAACCGTTACTCCGTTTTCTCCTGTAATCGGGGAAGGACACAATAAAAAACAAGCCGAACAAAACGCCGCCGCGCGCATGATTAAAATCTTGGAGCAGCATTATGGAAAAAAATAACACAACCTGTCCGACACGCTGCGGTTTCGTTGCTCTGATCGGCGCCCCCAATGCCGGAAAATCTACAATTACAAACAACTTTGTCGGTAGTAAAGTGTCTATTGTTTCCCCTAAAGTTCAAACAACCAGAACTCAGGTTAAAGGTATCGGTATCTATGAAAATACCCAAATCATTTTTCTAGACACACCGGGAATCTTTAAGCCTAAACGCAAACTGGATAAGGCAATGGTTACATCAGCATGGAACGGTGCTGAAGATGCAGATATCATTGTTTTGGTGGTTGATGCCAAACGCGGTTTTGATGATGAAACAGCATCAATCATTGCCCGTTTGAAAAAAAATAATACACCGGCTGTTTTAGTTCTCAATAAAGTAGACGAAGTCTCTAATAAAGAAAAACTGCTGGAACTCAGCTTTAAACTAAATCAGACCTACGCTTTTACAGAAACATTTATGATTTCCGCCCTCACCGGAAAAAACATTGATGACTTTTACAAATATTTGGCAGATACACTCCCCTGCAGCCCTTGGTATTATCCGGAAGACCAAATCTCAGATATGCCGTTAAAACTATTAGCAGCAGAAGTTGTCCGTGAAAAATTATTTTTATACCTGCATCAGGAAATACCTTATGCACTGACTGTTGAACCGGAGTTATGGGAACATAGAGAAGACGGTTCCATTCGTGCGGAAATAACCATCTATGTTGAAAGAGACAACCAAAAAATTATCATTCTCGGCAAACAAGGCAGCATGATAAAAAGAATTGGACAATCGGCCCGAAAAGAACTTGAAGAGCTGCTTGAAGAAAGAATACACCTTTTTTTATTTGTCAAAGTTCGTCCAGACTGGGGTAATGATAAAGCCCGTTATGATATCTGGGGCTTAAAAATGGAATAGAACAAGCCGTCCTTAATTCACACAGGACGGCATTTTTTATGTCTATCTAAATTAGAAAACTATAAATCAAAAATTATTGACAAAAATATTTTCCACACATATAATATTTATAATTATAGTATTTTTATGGAGGATAAGACAATGAGTACAGAAAATACGCAAAATAATAGCAGCTTCAAAGGATTTTGGGGCACTGTCAAATCAGCATTTAAAGAATTAGCCGAAGCAAAAAAACAAAAAGCCGCAGCTAAATATAATGCAACCAAAGAAAACATTGCTCAAAAAGCCTCCAACGCCGCGCAAAAAGGACAACTGTTCGCGCGTTTTGGCAGAATGAAAGCTAAAAAAATTTCCAAAGACACGGCTCAAGCATTAAAAAATGGCGCAAAAAAAACCTTAGTTGCAGCCGGACGCGGTGCTGCCGCCGTTGCTAATGCACCTCGAGTTGCAGCCACAAAAATAAGTAATACAGCAAGCGCTGTTAAGCAAGCTGCCGTTAATAAAGCCCAAGCTTTTAAACAAAGCGCCAAACGAACAGGTCTGCATGCAGCATGGAACGTAAGAAACGTCGGAAGAAATATCTCCGCTTGGTTCCAAGCAAGACAAGCCGCAGCCAAACAATCAAGAGAACAAGCACAAAACAGAGCCAAAGCCGCAATGCGCTTAGCCAGAATGACAGCAAAAAAAGTCTCCAAAGACACAGCTCAAGCATTAAAAAGCGGCGCGAAAAAAACCTTAGTTGCAGCCGGACGCGGTGCCGCCGCTGCAGTCAATGCGCCTAGGGTTGCCGCCACAATGATTAGCAATACAGCTCGCTCAGTCAAAACAGCAGCAGCCAATCAAGTTCAAGCCTTTAAACAAGGTGCTCAAAAAATTGGTACAAACATCTCCCGCAGCGTCAGCAATGTAGGAAAAGGCATCTCCGGTTGGTTCAAAGCCAAAGGCTCTGCAATTAAAGAAGGATATACTGGCACTAAACAAAAAGCAGCCAACTTCATAAATGGTGCCAAACAAACAATTGCCGGTTCAAAATTAGTTACAAACGCCAGAAATATCAGTTCTAAAACTGTCGGACTGGTTAAAGCCGGTTATGAACAGGAAAGCCATAAACAAGCTGTCCTGAACAGAGCTCTTGCTATGCAAGGTCATTCTATGTAGTAATAATTATGTAAAGGAAAAAACATGAGTATTGAAAAAGTATTGGTTGAAGAATTTGAGTTTTTGGAAAATAACGGAGAACTCGGTATTTCGATGCAACTGGAAGCAGAACCTATTGACTTGGCGGAATTAGTATATGATGGCAGAAACTGCGCTATTCTGATCCGCAACAATACAAAAGCCTATTTATTCACCAATATTATTCCTGACATCCGTCAAAAATTGATGAATGCCGAAGAGATTATGATGATTGAACAAAAAGGCGAAGAAATTATCAACGCTTACCAAGTTGCAGTAAGAAAAGTCGACACAATCCCATATGAAGATACTCTGACCGATACTTTGGCAGAACTGATGCATGACCTGAAAGCTATTTATGGTACAGAAGGTCTGGAAAGAATTGTCAAAGGTATGCAGGAAGAAACAGATGCCTAATCCGGATCCCATAAAAGCAAGAATAGAAGCGCTGCGCGGTAGAAGCGGTGCTTCTGTTCAGGGCGGAACTAAAATGGTTAACCCCTCTCCGGCTCCTACCCCTGTCAAGGAACCGACAACTTCCGGCGGAATAGACAGAGCTAAATTGGATGCATTGAGAGGAAGAGGAACCGTTCCTCCGACATCACAGAAAAATCCGCATAATTTTGCGACGCAAAAGGATTTGGAAGAAAACCTTCCGACACCACAGTTAGATGCTTTTTTGGAACAAATCATCACAAAAGCATAAATGTCGGATACTTATAAAAAAAATGATTCCGCCTTATTTTTAAGGCGGAACTTTTTGTACCGAAAAAAATCTGCATTATCAATCTTCTTAAAATTCAGAGAATAAGCCTGGTAGGATAATTTCCAGCTGCGAGAAAAATTTTAGCGTACATAGAAGTACGTGAATTTTTCGAGACAGCG
>CAYTQF010000070.1:0-6983 GCA_964440165.1 uncultured Azospirillaceae bacterium | reverse complement strand
AAATTGTTCTAATAGACTTATTATATGAATTTTATTTATTAGTTCTCGATACATAAGATATCTCTTTCGCTCCTTTGAGCGTATTAATGATATCGGTTAAATGTTTCAGATCTTTTACATCCAAATCCAAAAGAATTTCAAAATAACCAATGGTACGATTGATAATATTCAGATTAGAGATATTGGCATTACTGCGGGCAACAAGATTAGACAGTTCGGCTAAAGCCCCCGGTTCATTTGCAAGCATAATTTTCAAACGTCCGGTATGAAGCTCGTTTTCAGCTTCCTCACCCCAAGCAATATCCAACCAACGTTCCGGTTCATCCGCAAAATTTTCTAAAGACGGGCAGTCTATTGTATGTACGGCAACACCTTTACCTGTTGTAACAATACCGACAATACGATCCCCAGGCAGCGGATGACAGCATCCGGCAAAATGCATAGCCATACCCGGAATAAGCCCTTTAATTTTAAGAGGTTCCGATTTCTTTTTATGCATAACTTTTTTAAGAACAGGAACCTTATCGACAACCTTATTCAATTTGGATTGTTTATAAGCCGGATAGACGGCTTTTAGAACATCCCAACCGGACACTAATCCTTCACCGACTTTAGCATAAACATCATCAATAGATTCAGCCTCAAAATGCTGCAAAACATTAACAATTGCTTTTTCGGAAAATTCTAAAGCCTCCCCTTTAAATAAGCGCTCTAAAATCTCTTTACCCAAAACAATAAACTGATCTCGCTTATAAGCACGAACATAACGGCGAATAGCAGCCTTTGCTTTACCGGTAACAACAAAGCGTTCCCATTCCGTTGAAGGATGTTGAGCCTTAGATGTCAAAACCTCAACCTGATCGCCATTTTGTAAAATTGTCCGTAACGGTCGAATTTCTCCATTAATTTTTGCACCGACACAAGTATCTCCGACAGAAGAATGCACGGCATAAGCAAAATCAACCGGTGTCGAGTTAACCGGCAAACCAATTAAATCGCCTTTCGGTGTAAAGCAAAAAACCTGATCATTATACATTTCAAGTTTTGTATTTTCCAAAAACTCCTCAGGATTAGAAGCCTGCTCCAAAATTTCCAATAATTCGCGTATCCAGCGATAATGCTTACCTTCAGCTTTTTGTCCTTGTTTATAAGCCCAATGTGCGGCAACACCTTTTTCACCGATTTCGTGCATTTCAAAAGTGCGAATTTGAATCTCAATCCGCGTATTTTCAGGCCCGATAACACCGGTATGAATAGATTGATAACCATTAGGTTTTGGCGTAGAAATATAATCCTTAAAGCGACGAGGTACCATATGGTATTTACTGTGAACAATACCTAATGCCTGATAACAAGACGCAATATCATCCACACAAATACGAAACGCCATAATATCCGAAAGCTGTTCAAACGTCGCATTTTTCTGCTGCATTTTGCGCCAAATGGAATACGGGGTCTTTTCTCGTCCGGACACAACGGCTCTGATACCGTTGTCTTGCATATCCTGAGATAATTGTTCAATAATCTTCGGCACCAAATTGCTGCCTTGCTCACGCAAAAAACTCAAACGAGCAACGATAGAATCATGCGCTTCTTTATGCAACTCGGCAAATGCGATTTCTTCTAATTCGCTTTTAATCTCCTGCATACCGATACGTTCGGCCAGCGGAGCATAAATATCTAAGGTTTCTCGAGCTATTCTGGCTCGTTTTTCCGGTTTCTGTAAAAAGTGTAATGTCCGCATATTATGCAGGCGATCCGCTAATTTAATCAATAAAACACGAATATCCTCTGACATTGCCAACAACAGCTTGCGGAAATTTTCAGCCTGTTTATCATCTTTTGATTTAAGTTCAATCATGGCCAATTTAGTTAAACCATCAACCAACTGCGCCACTTGCTCGCCAAACAAGGAACGGATTTCCTCAACCGTAGTATCTGTATCTTCTACCGTGTCATGCAACAAACCGGCAACAATTGAAGCGGAATCGAGTTTAAACTTGGTTAAAATACCTGCAACTTCAACGGGATGAGAATAATAAGGGTCGCCGGACGCACGCAGTTGAGCACCATGTTTTTTCATGGCAAATACATAGGCTCTGTTCAAAGCATCTTCATCTGCATCTGGATCATAAGACCTTACCAAATCAACCAATTCATACTGTCTTAACATCTTTTCTCTTTTCCTTAATCCCGCTGCTAATTTTTGCGGATTATCAATTTTTTACATAAATATTTATTTTATCATATAACAGATAGAGTTAATATTTGTTAAAAAAAAGCTTTCTTAGGCATCTGCCCAAGAAAGCTTTTCTAAGATAAATCTAAATAAAATTATTCTTCGTCCCCAAAACCGTCGGCATCAAAATCATCACCGAAGTCATCACCAAGCAACGCATCATCCATATCTTCATCCAAAGCGGCGCCGGCATCCATATCCAAATCCATATCATCATCAGAATGAACCTGCATATTATCGTTGATATCCGTATCCAATAAAACACCGGAAAACTGATCGTCCAAATCAGCCAATTCTTTTTCGGCGGCCATAATTTCCATTTCTTCTTCTTCCGGCTCTTCAACTTCAACATATTTCTGCAAGCCCAAAACCAAAGATTTCTGTAATTCTTCAATGCTTACTGTTTCATCAGCAATTTCACGCAAAGCAACAACTGTATTTTTATCATTGTCTCTTGGCAATGTAAGCATAGAACCGGCAGCAATATCTTTTGCACGCTGAGTTGCAACCATCAACAGTTCGTAGCGGTTAGGAATTTTATCAATGCAGTCTTCAACTGTTACACGAGCCATTTTTATATCCCATCAAAAAAAATTAAAAAAACCTTTTGCATTCTTATACATATTATCTTGCACAATTGCAATAACAAAATGAAAAAATATTGTAAAATTAATTAGTAACCATCACCGGCGCAACAATAATCGTATATTCCGACTCTTGCAGAGCATCGGCAATTAATTTGCGATTTTTATAAACTTCCAAAATATCTTTGCGCGGCACCGTATGCATTTGAATAACGGCTTGAATATTTTCCATAACCAATTCCATCACCTTATCATCGGTATAATCTCGCATGGCTTTTTCATAAGAACCGCGAACATAACTGCGAATACTGGCCACGCTGCCCACACTCAAGTTGGTCATTCGATAAGCCTTCAATGTTTTATCGCAGGTCAAAGCCCACTCTTCCGGTGTAAATCCTGATTTTGCCACAACGTTTTTCAGATATTGTTCCCGACCGGCCATTCTCATTTTCTGTACCAAACGTTGACAAGGATTTACCAAATCCTTCAACATATTAATCTGCAGATCACCGCCGTTTTCGCTCTCCCATAAATCCAAAAGATTACCGGCAGCACCGATATCCGCTATGGCAAAAATATCAGATTTGAGCTTATTCAACTCAGGCAAGGTTCTCACAAACGCTTTGATATCACCGCTGGTTAGCGGAGAAGATGCCGTAATATTAATCGTTCGCAAATCACTGGCACCAAGTTTTTTCTCTTGTTTTGCCCCCGGCAAAAATTCATCAATCGCCACAATCGAATCAAGGGTATTATAAAGTTGTTTATTTGGTTCTTGCTTTACGGCTGCGATTTTTTGTTGAGGACGCTCTTGTGGTGGCATATTACCGGGCCAAGCTTCCGGCATCAACAAAAAATATAAATACGGCGATAAAAATTCCAAATCTTCAACATCCTCAAGCTGAGGAGCAATCCGAGACGGAAATTTATTTTTTGTTTCTTTAATCCCCGGTAGATTTAAAATCTTTTCAGAAATTGAAGGCACCGTATGCAAATAAGGTCCGATATACTCGTAATACTCAGGCGGTAAATGCTTCAACATCATAAGCAAACGTTCTTCATTGGCATCTTTAAGACGTTTTTCCGTTGTACCGTAACTCGTAATTGTCATCCGAAATACATTGTCAAAAACATTCCCGATATTCCAATGCCACTGATAACCTCGATCATATCTTGCAAATTTTTTATAATAATGTTCTTGCAACTCTTTATAGTCAGGCAATTCTGCTTTTAAATCGACATCAAATTTTTTGCTGAAATCACCCGCCGGTACAGGCGCAGCCATAACGGAAGAAAGAGAAATATGCCATATAAAAGCAAAAGAAAGCAGAAATTTAAGCATTTACTTTTACAAACCTAACTTTAAAGTTCAACATAGCGGTACCCTGTGCCGGAACATCAACAATCCATTGCGCTTTATGAGCATCCGGTTTAGTACTCTGCATATTTTCGGAAACGATTGTCCAACTGTCATGCATTCTTTGTTCAAACACTACATTCGTTTTTTGCTGTTTAGCATTTTTAAAACTGATGTTTACTTCAAGCTCTACCGTATTCTCTGCAATTTTCGTCAGATTGATGATTTTACCTGAAGCCGTTAAATCAAACGAACGTCCGGTTTTCAGTTCTGTTTCTTCTCCAACAGCCAACTGCTTAAATGCAGCTTCGCCCAAAAAGATAACATTACCGCCCTTATCCTTATCATAAAAACGAATAACACCTTTCGGAAGCGGCTCGCCCAAATTAGATTTCATATCATTTACAAGTGTAAAAACAATTTCAGAATTTTGCTGCTTAAAACTATTTTCAGAAGCATGCAATCCCAAAAACAAAGGAGATGTCAAACGATAATCTTTTTTAACTTTAATATTATCTTTGCTGAGTAAACTAATTTGCTTTGTTTGATTATCTGATAAGCTGATTTTTTCCGGTAAACGGTAAATATAAAAATCAGAAGCTTCTTCTCCGGAAACGGATGCCGTTTCCGCAACCGCACCGTCCATATCCATACTTGCCCCCGTCGCCATAGACTTCATCATCATATTGCTGCGCAACATAACCGGACGCGCATAGGAAGCAATATTTGCAGTTCCGGCCACCAACTGTACTTGAGCATTATCATAATCGGCACCCGAAGTATTATTGATACTAACCCATGATTTCAAATTTAACTCATTATCGTTGATCAGCTCTGCCACATAATTTGCGCTCCACTGCAAACCATCCGTCAAATACATTAAAGATAAATCCTTATCGCCGCCGGAAGCCGTCTCAACCTCCAAAGACAACGACGGTTTAGAAACCATTCCTTCCGGAATTTCATTCCACAAAATACGTCCGGGAAAATCAAATTCAATACCATAACTGAATTGCAAAACGGGACGGCCGCCGTAAACATCAATAATTTTGGCTTTGCCATAAACATCTTTACCCTGTTTTTCATCCCATATTGCGGTTTTAACAATTCTGCCGATATTTGCTTCCGCCATATTCTGAGGAGAAAGCATATAATAATTATAATTTTGCTCTTTAACCGTAACACCGTTTGCCGTTAAAATTGCCGATTCCGGTTTCATTTGACGAGCAACGCCGGAAAACAAAACCGAACTGCGCCCATGAGGCAGATTAAAAGAACGAACATCGCGAACCAATGCTGTGTTATTATAAATACTGAGAGAGGTTTGTCCCTCAGTCTCCGCAGCCTGAACAGTACCTGTCAACAATAAGGCTATTGCTGTTGTCCGCCATAAAATTTTCATATTCATTCTCCCTGTTAAAAAACGATAAGCTAATATAAATCATAAAATTACAAAAAAAAAGTTATAAATGTAAATATTACTAGACTCGGAATAATTATTAAAATAAGATAAAGGAAACTTGAGATTTATTAGGAGAAAAGTTATGCCTTGGACAGATGATATGGTTGACAGTCTGAAAAAAATGTGGGACGAAGGTCTTTCTACCGGTGAAATCGGCAAAAGGCTCGGCGTTTCCAAAAATTCCATTGTGGGCAAAGTACATCGTTTACAACTGACAGCCCGTCCGTCTCCTATCAAAAAGAAAGAAGATACGGCTGAAAAAACAAAAGAAACTCCGGTAAAAACCAAAGAGAAAAAAACAACTGTTCCTGAAGAAAAAAAGACTGTTGCTCCTAAAGCAGAAAAAGAAGCTCCGGCGCCTAAAGCAGAAAAACCGACTGTAGAAAATAAACCGGCACCACAGCGTTCCCCGATTAAAGAAAAAGAAAGTATGATTAATATGTCTATTCCCGTTGCCGCTGCACCGCGCAAACCAGGAGACAAAGTAACCGTTACGGATTTGGATAATCATACCTGCCGTTGGCCGATTGGTGATCCTAAAGATGAAAACTTTCATTTCTGCGGCGCCAAAGTAAAAGTAGGACAAACCTACTGCGAAGAACATGCCGCTATCGCTTATGTCAAAGCAATAAAAAAATAAAAAACACTGAAAAAACTCCCTGATCAGGGAGTTTTTTTTGCACTTTTACAAACTCATTGACAAAATAAAACAACTTCTATAATAAAATAAGTATTCAATAATTATTAACTTATTATTTTCACTAAAAAAATTCGAATATGAAAGAAAAAGTAAAATGCATTCTGGAGCTTATGAAGCACATGAATGTAACAATCTCGGATTTGAGTATCTATGACGACAGCATAGAAAGCACAAAAAAATTTCCGTTGGAAGTGTATTTCAGCGACAAAACGCGTTCCTTTGATGTTGAACATTACAACAAAGGAACACAGCGCATACCGCTCGGTGTCATCATCGACAATACCATATATGCCTTGCCGGGATATCTAGAAGATATAGACTGCGGCAAAGCTGAAACATATTGTTCCTCAGCTTTGGGCTATGGTTTTACAGGTATACTGCCGACAGAAACTCAAATCATCGCACTGACCGAAAACCTGAATTTGTACAATCAAATTTCAGTGTTTTTAGGACATGGAGAATTACACAAAACATCCCTTGCCATTGCGCATACGAAAAATGGCTCGAACTGGCAGAATTATTACGACATGAAGCGGGGTATTACATCCGCTCACAACAGTTGGGTAAACACACTTCCGATCATCAATCTGCCCGTGGAACAAAACAACGACTTGTGAACAAAATTGTTCTTTCACTAAAAG
>CAYTQF010000069.1:0-7046 GCA_964440165.1 uncultured Azospirillaceae bacterium | reverse complement strand
AATGCCAAGTTTTATTCATAAGGAAAGCAACTAAAAAAAACAAACCGCCGAAATAATATCAGCGGTTTGTTTTTTTACAGGGTAAAAATCTGCAACAAAGTATACAGATTCAACAGGGAAATTTCTTCTTTGTTCAAGTCATATTTCAGAGATTTGTCAAACAAAGAAGAAATCAGTGCCTCTGCATTAGAAAAGTTAAGACCTTCCATCTGCATAAGCTTAGACATCATGTGTTCAAGATGTTGATTAATGAACGGACTGATGTTTTTTTCTTTCAAAACGGAGAAATGACGCGCCAAGAGCACTGTGCTTGCAGAGGAAAAAGTATTGCCATCAAAGACAAAGTCCAAGAGAGCACTGCTTGTTTTTCCCAAAGCAAAACAGCTGTCGATGAACTGATACGTAATTTTTTTCAGAGCAGGATACTGAGCCAGATCAATGTTGAGCAAAAAGCGCGAGATCAGAGCAACTTGACGGTGCCAGACAGCATCATCATTTGTAATACTGAGAGCATCTCTCCACTTCTCAAGATCAGAAAAACCATGTTTTTCACAGTATTTCAGGGCTTTGTCCGTGTGATGACAATTGCTGAAAACTGTCGGAACTTCTACATATCCCGTCTCTGTGGCCAGACTGGAAGCTTTCTGATATACTTGACTCAAGGCAAAGAGAATCATTATTGATATCTCCTCCTTACGCAAGTCTCTGGTAAGAGATCGGTCAAATATTTGTTTTGCGATATCTTCCGGAGTTTCCGCATTGATGTTCTCAGCTGAGACCAAAAGAGTGAGCATATTGCTAAGTTTCATGTGGATGTAACATCCCATACCCATTTGGATTAGAATATGCGCATATTTTGCCAAAATCGTCGCGCTCGCTGAAGAAAAATAATCTCCGAAAAATATAAAATCGATCAGATTGGCATTGATACATTTCATTTTAGTGAGGGATGCATCAATAAAGTGATAGCTGATAGACTTAAATTCTTTGGCATAGTTTTTTTCTTTGGGAACGTAGAAGAGCGGCAAAATCAAATCTATTTGGCGAGCCCATGTTTCCATGTCTTCTTCTGTTGAGATTTGCAGTGCTTGTTCCAGCATATCCAGAGGCGGACGTTTTGTGCCTTCACAGACAACCAGAGCTTCCCAGATTTGTTCCATGATGGCGATTTCTTTGTCTCTTTCCTGTAAGATGCTGTTGCACCAAGGCTGCAGGGCCTCAAACGAGATTCCGTCCATGAGCCGTTGGTAAAAGATTTTACGTTCAGCTCGCGGCAGAAGACGGCTCATAAGGCGTTCTTCCTTTGAAAGTTTTCTTGTTGGTTTTATTTTCATAAATAATTTAATTAATAATTTTAAACTTCTATCAGTATAGCCAAAAATGATTTTTTTGTCAATAAACAAAAAAACACCTGCTTCATTAAGAAACAGGTGTTAAAGCAGAATATCCTATGGATTAGAAGTTATAAACTAAACCTAAACCAAAGAGATGGATATTTCCTTTATAAGTGGCTTGCATAGCGCCTCTGGTAGCGTCATTACCGTCGCCGAGCAGACGAACTTTACTCTTTTCTGCGCGGATGTATGAATAACCGGCATTAAGAGTAAGCGCATCCGTATATTTGTATTCAAAACCGGTAGAATACCATACGCGGTCTGAATCCGGAATTCTCGGAGTTCTGGTATTAATGCTGACCGGAGTCTGGTCAAATGCCAAACCGAAACGAAGTTTCCATTCTTCATTCAGCTGATAGCTGGCACCGATAGAATAGAACCATGCGTCTTTCCAATTTTCATTCGTTACGCTGAGCGGTTTGATTGAATATTGACCTTTAATTGTCAAATCATCAAAAGAAGACCAATAAGTTTTTTGAGCCTCAGCCATAACCGCCCATTTAGAGTCGATATCATGGTAGATACCCATAGTCAACATAGCCGGTGTTGTCAATTTGGCTGTAATGTCTTGGTTAAACAGTCCCATTGCATAATTTTGTCCTGCAAAAGAAACTTTACCGGCTAGCTTATGGTTTACCTGACTGCGGTATGCAATACCAAGACGTGTATCAGCTGTGTATTCATACAAGGCACCGACAATCCAGCCCATATCTGTCGCATCACCGGACATTGTAGAACTATTGGCTAAAGGAGTACCTCTGAGAACACCGTTTTTCAATGTTGCGTCAACATATTGAGCAAAAACACCGACACCGATGGATAAATCGCAGGTTGTGCGGTGTGCATACATGGCGGTTAAATCATAAACAGATAATTCAGATAAGGTACCGTGATTAGCACCGGCCCACATATTAGAATAATCCGTAACCAGTCCGAAAGGTGCGTTCAAAGACATACCGATCGAATTTCTGCTGTCTAATGCTTTGCTGGCAGAAACAGATGGAAGGATAATTTTATTTACCACATGCTTCATTTCAGGAGTATAGCCGATTTTGTTGCCGTAAGGACCATATCCTTCAGCACCATAACCTTTAACATCACCAACAATGGAAGTGGAATTTACGGATACCTGATTACCCGGAAGACGGATAATGGCAGCAGGGTTATAAAAAGAATAAGAAACATCTTCGGCTGCGGCTGTAGCGCCTGCAAAAGCATTTCCCATGCCGGCAACAGACTGTTCTCTCAGTAAGAAACCGGCGGCAGAAGCGTCAGAACAAGCTAAAATTGTTCCGGCTGCTGCTAAAATCATAAGTTTTTTCATATATATAGTCTTTTGTTGTTAATCCAAACATCAAAACTCTATTCTGTAATTTGTCAAAAATCAACACTTATATTCCATCTATGTGTAGTTTGCAAAATAAACTAAACAAAAACAATATGTTATGTCCGTTTTACTCTGGCTGCGTTTAAAAGCTTTACAAACAGCCATTTTTTTTATTAAATGAAAACATCGTTAACATAATAGGAGAGCCTATTTGCAAAATTTTGTTCGTTTCTGCCTGCGTTGCGTTTTTAGATGGTTTAAGGTTCGTTGCAATATTCAGTTTAAAGAAAAGAACTTACCAAAACGCGGCGTTTATGTCTCTAACCACGTATCCTATTTGGATCCGATTTTATTGTTTGCTTTTTTGCCGGGAAATCCGGTTTTTGCCCTGAACGGACATCTCTATCGTAATAAACTTATTCGTCTGCTGATGAAAACGGCTGATGTTGTTTGCTTTAATCCGATTGAGCCGTCAGATATTAAAAACCTGATTGCCAAAGTAAGTGAAAATCGTCTGTGCGTTATCTTTGCCGAAGGACGAATTACTGAAAACGGAAGCTTGATGAAAATTTACGAAGCGCCGGGACTGGTTGCCGATAAATCTCGCTCTCCGATTATCCCGATTTGGATTAATGGTCCGCAATACGGATTTTTTTCTAAAACAAAAGGAAAATTACCGCATCGTCCGCTTCCAAAAATTTTAATTACGGTTGGTAAACCGCGCAGCTTTAAGTTAAAAGATGAATTGCGCCGCCAGCGTGATCACATCAGTAATGAAGTCTACCAAATATTGCGCGAAATGTCGTTTGAAGTTAATTACAATCCGGACATTTCTTTGTTTGCACAATTGATGAAAACGGCTAAAGTTCATTCCAAAAAACATGTGGTGATGCGTCCGGCTTTTGTTGAAGATATTCAACGTATTCCGAACAGTTATAAAGATATTATCATTAAATCTTTTGTACTCGGAAAATATTTTAAACGGCGTACGCGTTTGGGTGAACATGTTGCTTTGTTGATGCCGAATTCTATTGCTGCCGTATGCACATTTTTCGGGCTTTCAGCATATGATCGTGTTCCGGTTATGCTTAACTTTTCGGTTGGTGCTAAAAATATTGCTTCTATGTGCCGCACCGCTCAAGTCAAAACAATTATTACTTCCATGACATTTATTCGTACCGCCAAGTTGGAGTCGGTAATCGAAGTCTTAAAAGCCGGAAACTACAATATTGTATATCTGGAGAGCTTGCGTGATAAAATAGGTTTATGGAGCAAAATTAATGCTTTTCTGCGTTATAAAATTAAACGCGTTCCTCATCGCAAGGGGGGAAATAAAAAAGCGGTAATTTTGTTTACATCCGGATCAGAAGGCGCTCCGAAGGCTGTCGTACTGAGTCATGCGAATATTATCTCCAATATTAAACAAATGTCCGCCGTGGAGACAATTAATATTACGGATACCGTGTTTAATGCTCTGCCTATGTTCCATAGCTTTGGTTTAACGGTGGGTACGCTGTTTCCGATTTTGGAAGGCGCTAAACTGTTTTTATATCCGTCTCCGTTACATTATCGTGTCGTGGCTGAAATTGTATACGAAATTGGTGCTACAATTATGTTCGGTACGGATACGTTTTTCCGTGGATATGCTAAAATTGCGCATCCGTTTGACTTCCATAACGTTCGTTTTATGTTTGGTGGCGCGGAAGCCATTAAGGCCGATACGCGCGATATTTGGATGGAACGCTTAGGTATTCGTGTTTTAGAAGCATATGGTTCTACTGAATGCTCACCGGTTATTACCGCAAATAATCGTATCTTTAACAGATTCGGTTCTATCGGTAAGCTTTTGCCTGCAATTCAATATAAAATTCAACCGGTTGACGGTATTGAAAAAGGCGGTGAATTATGGGTGAAAGGTCCGAATATTATGCAAGGCTACATTATGCCGGACAATCCGGGAGTATTGGTACCTTTGGAAGATGGTTGGTATCATACCGGCGATGTGGTTGAAATTGATGAAATCGGATTCTTGTATATTAAAGACCGTATTAAACGCTTTGCTAAAATAGGCGGTGAAATGGTTTCCCTGCATGCTGTCGATGAGATGGTTCGCAAAGCTTATGAATGGATGGGCAGTAACTTTGATTATGGTGTTGTTGCTGTTCCGCATGAAAGCAAGGGAGAACAAATTGTTCTGGTAACCAATAATAAGAATGTAACTCAAGATGTCTTGCTGAATTATATTCGTAATAACGGTATGTCGGAACTCTATCTGCCTCGTATTATCATGTTTAGAGACAGCTTGCCTGTCTTTGCAACAGGTAAGGCGGATAACGTAACCCTTAAAAAGGATGTTTTGGAGGAATTATCCAAAAAGACAGCCGCATAAAATAAAAAAGCCTCCAAATATTTGGGGGCTTTATTTTTGAACATATGCTTCAGATTTCAAATTTTGCCATTCAAAAGCTCTTCTAAGGGAGGATGTATACTATTGATAGTATAAAAAATAAAAACGGCAGAGACATCCATAAACATGCTTTTCCCGGAGATTTCAAAAGATTTAGTAAGGAAAAATATGCAAACATCCCAAAAAGAGCTATCCATATAGCAACATATATACGATAGTATAATGGGTACTTTAACAGTTCAAGATTAAAATCTCCAATGTTTGCTTGGTCAGGATGTACCCCTTTTTGTGCAAAGCGATAAATAAAAAGAGCATTGATAGTGGCCAGAAAAAAATAAAGAATGTATTCTAAACATTTAAAAATATTTCGGATCATAGTGTTATCCTTTATCAATTAAAATAATAGTTGTGATGATAATGTGCAAACAATCTGAAGTCAAGCTGAGGAATGTACTTTTTTGTACTAAAATGTTCCATTTTGTATCAAAATGTATCGTTGATACTCTTCTGTGGCTTATACACTCAGAGGGTGGAGAAATAAAAAAAACTGCCTGAATTTATCAGGCAGTCATATTAAAAAGACAAAATACGTTATTAATTCGGAATAACGCGCGCCGGGTTGCCTTCAAGCAGAATGCATTGCTGCCCCGGATTTAATAAAATATTTGTTCCTTGGGTTACCGTTAACAGCTGACCGTTGTCTAACTGCAAAACGTATTCATATGCATTTTGAGAAGATAATCCGCTTTGAGCTGCATTTCCGGCAACACTTCCCAAAACGGCACCACCCAGAGCTCCTAAAATATGAGCGGTATCGCCGCCTCCGATTGTCGCTCCGGCAACACCGCCGGCAAGACCGCCGAGAAGACTTCCGGCATTGTTATTTTCGGAAGAAACAGATACTTGTCTTACGGAAACAACCGTGCAGCGGGCAGCTTGTCCCATGGTTCCGACAGCGCTTGTGTTATAATGATTTGGTGAAATATCAGAAGTACAGGCTGTAATAGGCAATAAAGCAGCCAAAACGGCAGCAGATAAAAACTTATTCATGAGTATCTCCTTTTTTATAAATCCTCTCTATATAAATATCCATAGAATTACCACTTGTCAATGCTGGACAATTAAAGATTAGTGTTATATAGTATGCTCCGCAAATGGAAAAGTTGCGGAATAATTAGATAAATTAAGGAATATGTTATGCTAAAAAGAACAAAAATTGTTGACTTGCTGCAAGCGGATATGCCATGTGATCAAGTTTTGGTAAAAGGTTGGGTTCGCACACGCAGAGACGCTAAAGATTTTTCTTTTATTGAAGTAAATGATGGTTCAAGCCTTAAAAATATACAAATTATTGCCAACAATAATTTATCTAATTATGAAGATATTAAAAAACTCTCAACAGGTTCTTCTGTCGCAATTAAAGGTGCATTAATTCGGTCTCAGGGCGGCAATCAGGAATATGAAATTGCTGCAGAAGAGATTGAAGTATATTCTTTAGCTCCTGATGATTATCCTCTCCAAAAAAAGAAACATACGGATGAATATCTGCGTACGATTGCTCATTTACGCCCGCGTACAAATAAATACGGTGCGGCATTCCGTGTTCGTTCCGAACTCTCATATGCTATTCACAAATTTTTTAATCGTCGCGGTTTTCGTTATGTTCATACACCGTTGATTACCGGTTCTGACTGTGAGGGAGCCGGAGAAATGTTCCGTGTAACAACCTTAGATATGACTAATCCGCCTCGGCTTCCGAACGGTAATATTGATTATTCCAAAGACTTTTTTGGTAAAGAAGCTCATTTGACCGTATCCGGACAATTAAACGGCGAGATGTATGCTTTAGCCTTAGGTGATATTTGCGCGATAAAATAATTATATGCCAATAAGTATCACCTCGCAAGCTTCAGGTAAT
>CAYTQF010000068.1:0-7124 GCA_964440165.1 uncultured Azospirillaceae bacterium | reverse complement strand
AAGGGAAAAAGTAACTCGTAAATTCTCCCGTTGTTTTTGATAAAAAAATACACATTGTTTTATGAAAAAAGCAATTTCGCTTATTATCTTTACATATTGGTATCTAAATAATATTTTGACAAAGCCTTTATAAGATTTTAATCTCTTCTTGTCAAGGCTCTGAGCGATTTTTATTTATTAAGACTGTTTTCAAAAAACTGAGTGATTTTATCAAACGGAATTTTATCCGGTTGATCGTATAAATCCACATGATTGGCATTCGGGATAATCAAGAGTTCCTTGTTCGTGCCCGTCAGTTTTTTATAAGCATCTTCACTAAAGTAACGACTGTGTGCGTTTTCTCCGTGAATCATAAGTACGGGAGAAGAAATTTCATGACTATAAGCTAAAATAGGCATATTCATAAAAGACAGGGAAGATGTCATATTCCATCCGGTATTAGAGTTTTTTGAACGTTTATGATAACCGCGCGGTGTTTTATAGTAATCATAGTAGTCTTTAACAAATTGCGGTTCATTTCCGGTTAATGAGTCGGGAAGACCTGCTTCGGCAGCGTATTTGCCGGATTTAAAATCTTCGGTTCTTTGTTGATTAAGCTTTTTTTTCAGTTTATAACGCTCTTCTGAGCTCATTGAATCAAAATAACCGTTAGCGTTTACACGGCTCATATCATACATTGTGGAAGTAACGGTTGCTTTAATTCTGGTATCTATTGCTGCCGCATTAAGTGCAAATCCGCCAAAGCCGCAAATTCCGATAATTCCGATTTTATCGGCATCAACATTGGGTTGGTTGCTTAAAAAATCAACAGCAGCGCTCATGTCTTCAGTATTAATATCCGGAGAGGCGACTAGTCTTGGCTCACCGCTGCTTTCTCCTGTGTAGGACGGATCAAAAGCCAGAGTGATAAAGCCTCGTTCGGCCATCGTTTGGGCATAAAGTCCGGATGATTGTTCTTTTACGGCACCAAAAGGTCCGGCTACGGCAACGGCAGGCATTTTTGCATTTGTGTTGTTTTTGGGTGTATACAAATCACCAACCAAAGTAATGCCGTATCTGTTTTTGAATGACACTTTTTTCACATCAACCAAATCGCTTTTTATAAATGTTTTATCCCAAGCGTTAAAAGGATAAAATTTCCACAAACAGCCGATCATGACAATTAGAATAACAGATAAAAGAATTTTCATATTTTTCTCCGGTAATATAGTTAATATTGTAAATCCAGCATAATTTTTAGAGTGAACTCTAAGTCAAGATATTTTTTTGATTCTATTCAAGATTTTATAAAACTACTTTATTTTTTTTGAGACAGTGGTATACTCCGGTATAGTTAAAATTTATTCAAGGAAAAGTCTATGTCAAAAGTTATTACAATGATTCCTGTCAGAATGGCGTCAACGCGTCTTCCTAATAAGCCCTTGCTTGATATTAACGGTAAAACGCTGATTCAACATGTTTATGAGCATGTCAAAGCGGCTGTTCCCGGAGATATTGTGATTGCTGCCGGAGATCAGGTTATTATTGATGAAGCCAAAAAATTCGGGGCTCAGGCTATTTTGACAGATCCTAAATTGCCAAGCGGAACGGATCGTATTTCAGCTGCTCTGCATCAGATTGATCCTGACGGAAGCAAATATGATATTGTTGTAAATTTTCAAGGCGATGGTATTAACGTGGATCCGAAAGTTAATCTTGATTTAATTGAGATGATTGAACGGACGGATTGTGATATTGCCACTTGCGGCATGGTCTTTAAAAATGAAAAAGATGTAACTGATCCGAGTATGGTAAAAATCTGTATGGGATTAAGAGAAGGAGAAACGGAAGGTCGCTGCCTGTATTTTACGCGTGCGGCAGCTCCATTTATTCGGAATCCGGAAAAATGTAAAAACCATGATTATTATCACCATATTGGTATTTATGTTTTTAAGGCATCTTCTTTGAAGAAAATGGTTTCTTTGCCGGTGGGTGTGTTGGAAGAGCGAGAAGCGTTGGAACAATTGCGAGCTCTGGAAAACGGAATGACCATTCGGGCAAAACTTATTGAAAATATGAAGTTGATTGAAGAAGCTCCGGCCGATATTAATACGCCGGAAGAATACGCAGAAGCCTGCAAATGGATTAAATAATGGTTTTGTAAAAAAGCCCTGCTTACTTGCAGGGCTTTTTTGTTTATTCAAATGTTGTATTTTTATAGAGCCAGTTTTTAAAATCGATAATATCCTTAACTTCCGGTATCCATTTTAAATCATCCGGCAAATCAGAAGTAAACTCACAACGCATACGTACCGGATGCGCGCCGCTGTCAATAGCTGCATACTGATTATAAATACGGTCATCAACCAAAACGGTTTCATCAGGGTTGATATCGTATTTTTTATAACATTCTTTCAGCATGTCTTCTTTGGCGGTATCGTGCATAAATTTACCATGTTGTACGCATTCAATTGTCAAAAAGTCAGCGACTTCACCAAGCAGCGTATTTAAAAATTTCTTTTTTGTTTCCACATCAAAGGTTGCCGACATTGTAAATTGGCGATATCCTTTTTGATGTAATTCTTTCAACACATCAAGAACATTCGGATATAAAGGGCGATTGCAAAAAAATTCCGGAGAATGACAAAAGTCATAATCTAACTCGGTTCCCAATTCCGGATGTGTTTTGAGTTCTAATGCGCCGTATTTAGGATTAATAGGTAAAACTTTGGGTAAATCCTGCCAGGAGATATTACCATATATCGGAGCATATTTCGGATGTTTGGTTAAAAAGTTGTAATAAGCATAATTCAGGTTAGCCAAAACACCGTCTACATCCCAAAATATATTTTTTATAATCATTTTTTTCCTATCAGAAAATTATTACGATTTAGTTTTTTATAACATCTCTTACATAAAATGCAACGGATTTTAGAGAGATGTATTAAAAGCCTCATAATTTAATCAATTAATATATAAAAAATATTGTGCAAAAAATAAACCTCTCTGCAATTAAGAAAATATTTTCATTTATAAGATTGGTATAAGCGGCAATATAGCAGTGTTTTTTCTTGACAAAAAAGCCAATCGTACATATAAGTCTTAAACGAATATCTTATTATTAAATAAAATAATTATGGAAAAATGTATTGAAAAAAATCTCCCTGAAACACCACATGGAGAGACCGGTATTCTGATCCGCTTTTATAGCATCGTCAAAAAGTATCGTGAATTCTTTGAATTGGGAAACGTTATCCTTATCGCATGCATTATTATGCTGTTTGTACCATGGTTGTGCTGCAATTATGAACCGGAAATTGTGAAAATAGGCCTGTTCGTTATTGCCTGTATCTGTCTAGCCGCACTTTGCTTTTTAGCAATTCCTTGCGCTGTTTTAGCGGATTGTTCGTGCGAAAAGGCAAACAAGACAGAAAATGTAACAGAGCAAGAAAGTGAAGAAGATAATTCTTCTCAAAAAGGATTAAAGCTGTTTTCTTATTCTTGGTTGTGCGGTGTGCTTTCATGTAGTTCATTTACTGCGTTAATTTGTTGCACAGTAAAGTACTTGCTTGAGAACAGTAGTTTTCATGAGGTATACATTTATATTGTAGCCGTATGGTTGGCGATATGTGTTTACGGTGTCATTAAAATCGTGAATAAAATTTCAGTAGCATTTTAAAAAAGCAGGGATTTTTCCCTGCTTTTTTTATCGAGAAAACTGTATAATAAAATCCTCCATCGGTGATGGAGGATTTTGAAATTACTCGCGCAACCATTTAATCCAGGCTATCAGAGGGCAGATTAAAATAAGACTGCAAACCAGATAAATCAAATAGATAAAGAATCCCAACAGAGTCAGAAGGAAACTCACACCAGCGGCTAAAGCAAGAGACAAAGCAATCGTACAGAAAACAGTCTCCATTTTATACCATATCAAAAAAATAAACATCGCCACCCAAATGCACAGGTAACAGATATTTATCGCTACAGACTTCCAAGAGCCTTCTCCAAACTCAAAACGGCTGCTGGTAATAACTTCTTTGAACTCACCACCAAATACGCAAGTTACCAACACGATACAAAGTGATGCACCTGATAAAACAAGCGAGAGTAAAATATACCAAAAACCTTGATGTTCAAGTGTATTTGTGGAATAAGCATCCCAGAAACCACAACCGAAAGCTACTGCAATCAGAACCGAAAGGATAATTTTCAATCCCATACGACGATGAGCAGAAATCTTATCAAAGCTCAGCTTGCGATACATGTCCCATTTGATACGTTTCCAACGAGAGGCATCTTTTTTAGGCTCTATCTGGAAAAAATTACAGGAGAAAAAAATCTCCACCCCTGCCAATATTGAGGCGATGATTGCGATAAATGATAGTAATGTCATAATGATAAAATTTAAAATTAATAATTTATTTTCCAAAAAACATTAGTCTAAAGGGCTTTTTTTGTCAAGAATAAAAACAGCACTCTGATTGGAGTGCTGTTTCTATTAAGGTTCCGGGCCGATTAGCCCATATGTTTGATAAATCTTATTGTGCTTTTTACAAAATTTGGCTTAAGACGGTTCATCATCCATATCTCGGCAACACGCTTGCTTAAAAATCCCATTGTCGGAAAGGAATGCATCGTCAGCAGGATATTATATAATCTGAGATTGTTTTGAATGGCTAATGTCCATTCATTAATCAGTTCTCCTGAATTTTTTCCGATAATAGAGGCACCATATATTTTTCCATATTTTGAGGCAAATACTTTGACGTAACCGTCGGGAATATCCTCGGCAACTGCTGCACTGTAATTCTGATATTTGCATTCAATTACTTCATATTTTATTTTCTTTGCCAACAGTTCTTTTTCCGTCATACCGACAGCCGATACTTCCGGAGTTGTAAATACAGTCCAAGGAACAAGAAATTTTTTAAAATCTTTTTTGAATGGAAACGGCAGTATGGAGTTCATAAGAGCAATCATTCCTTGATGCATGGCCGCATGAGATAAAAGAAAATTTCCGTTGCAATCACCGATAGCATAAATATTTTTTTGAGAAGTGCGTAAATATTTATCTGTTTTAATCCCGTTTTTAGCATAAACGATACCAGCTTTTTCAAGCTTAAGTTCAGAAAAATCACATTTTCTTCCGGCTGCAACCAAGAGTTTTTCAGATGATATTTTTTTACCGGAACCGGTTGATAAAATGATTTGTTTTCCATTTTTTTCAACCTTGGTTATAGCTTCCGAATTATAAACTGTTATGCCTTGTTTGTGAAACGCTGCTTCAAGTTCTTTGGCGGCATTTTCTTCCGCCTGAGGTAAAAGATGTTGTTCATTATGAACAATAGTGCATTTGCATCCCAGTTTAGCAAAGGCTTCAGCCATTTCCGTGCCTATAGCGCCGCCTCCGATGATTGTCATACTTGCCGGAATTTTGTTCAGATTAAATAAAGTTTCATTGGTTAAATAATCTGTTTTTTCTATTCCTTCAATCGGTGGAACAGCTGCTCTTGTTCCTGTAGCAATAAAAATCGTTTTGGCGCTGATTTTTTCTTTACCGACTTTAATTGTGTGAGCATCAACAAATTCTGCAGCTCCTCTTTGAATGTATGCCTTGGCTTGATTCTCCAGAGCGACTTTGTCTTTTTCTCTGATAAAAGACAGATGTTTTTGAATATGCTTAAATGGCTGTTTCATCAAAGGGTTTGTTTCAGCAATTTTAATAATTGCCTTGGACGGAATGCACCCGACATTCAAACACTCTCCTCCGGGATTATGCTTTTCCACTATGCAAACTTTTAATCCCATTTCAGAAGCCATCGCACTAACATTCATCCCGGCGGGTCCAGATCCGATGACAATTACGTCAAAGTCGTATTTGCTCATTTTTATATTCCTCCAATCTTAACTTTTTTCTTTATAAATATTCCGTCAATTCATGAATACAAGGGGAGGGGAAATATTGAACAGAATAAAAAAGATACTCATAGATTTAGGAGAGATTCAAAATCAAGGAAAGCTTTTTTCCACATAGCAAAACACCTTCCAAAAAGGAAGGTGTTGCAATTGGTGATAGTTTCGCCATGAATTTCGAACTTTGGCTAACCAGAGAATATTACCAAGCCACTATGGAAACATACCGACTAGTCAAAGCATTTCTACAGAATAATCAAGAATATCAGAATATCTTAAAAAATTAATTTTCTCAAAATATTTACGCAGTAAAACGCACTTTACTTAATCTTCTTTATGTTCGACCCAAATATTTTGTTCAAAATCGAAATCATATCGAACACCTTTTAAGGTTAAACTTTTAACCCCAGCTTTCTTCAAATCTTTAGTTTTTACGATTTTTTTATATATTAATGATGAAGATGTTGCGTTAAACAATAAATCACGCATCGTCTTACCACCTAGCGGCTTCAAAAATTTACTCAGTTGATCGCCTATATTTTTAGCTCTATTTCCTTTTTTTAGCCCTATGGCTCGTTCTTCTTTGAGTTGCTTTTCAATATCTTCTGTATCTTTATTTTTTTTCTGTCCTAAAGCCCTATATAATTCACAAACTATAGCAGAATAACCACCTTTCCTTTTTTTAAATTTCATATCAATAGGGTCATTAATACCCTGTAATCTCAAACGAAATATACCCGCTTTAAATTTAATTTGAGCCAATATAACCGTTTTGGGCTTAAGAGGTTTTAGTTTTTTTTCTATGCTATTATCTAGAATTTCAATTTCATATTTAAAAGAAGCATTTTTAATAGGAGTAATTTTGATTTTATGAAGTTCTTGGTATATGTTTAAAATATAAAGTAAAGTACCTTCTACAGTCCCAGCATCTTCAGCTATATTTAATTGCTTATTACTCACGATGAAACTTCCAAATTAAAACTACATAGCTTAAATTCAAGCATATTCAGTACGCTATGTCAACCTTTTACCATAGCATATACTTTCCAGTTGTTTCCCTAACCGGGCAATATGTGCTTTTGTTTTTCATATATCATTTATCATATTTTTAGTAATAACGATTGCCTGAACAGGAAATGATTATTTTTGTAAACATTCACTTTTTTAACCACCACAGACTTTACAAGCCCTTGCTCCTTGAGTTTGGGCTTTTTGTTTGGTCGTTTTGA
>CAYTQF010000067.1:1226-7412 GCA_964440165.1 uncultured Azospirillaceae bacterium | reverse complement strand
ACATATAGAAAAAGCGCTGTATCTAAAAGCAGAAATGTATACAATTATTAGATTAACGCCAGAAGCACAAAAAGCGTATAAAGTTTTGTGTTATAACTATCCTGACAGTCGTTGGACAAAGCAGGCTGCAGATGTTTTAGGACAAGAATAGGATAGCGTCGTATGCTTAATTTTCTTTCTATCCGCAATGTTGTGTTGATTGATAAATTAGATTTGGATTTCTGTGCAGGTTTAAGTGTTTTAACCGGAGAAACCGGTGCGGGAAAGTCAATTTTGCTTGATTCTTTGGGCTTATTGCTTGGTAATCGTGCAGAAATCGGTTTAATCCGTCAGGGGGAAGATAAATTAAGCGTAACCGGAAGTTTTTCTGTTCCGGAAAATGATGATTTTAGCCGCCTTCTGGAAGAGTATGAATTGGAGTGTGGCGATGAAATTATCATCAAGCGCACCCTCAGTCGCGACGGCAAAGGTAAAATATTTTTTAATGATCAGCCTGTTTCTGCCAAAGTCTTAAAAGAATTAGGAAAATATTTGGTTGAGGTTCATGGGCAGTTTGATAATCAGGGACTGTTAAATCCGGCAAACCATTTAGATATTTTGGATGCTTTCGGCGGTTATAAAGAACAGTTGTCCGTAGTCTCTGCGGCGTACAATGCTTATCGTCAGGCGCAAAAAGATCGTTTGGCGGCGGAAAACAGCATATTTCAAGCCAAAACGGATGAAGATAATCTGCGCCATTGGGTGGACGAACTCCAAAAAATGCACATTCAGCCGGATGAAGAAGAAAGTTTAGGAAAACAGCGGCATCAACTTATGAATGCCGAAAAGATTATTGACGGAATTAATCATGCTTACAACGCCTTAACGCAAGGTGCGGATATTCAGGGAGCTTTACGACAAGCACAATCAGCCGTAAGCCGGATCAATGATTTGGTTGACGGTAAATATCAAACAATTTCTGATATGTTGGAACAAGCGGCAATAGATGTCAGTGAGACTATTAATGAACTTGAAGATGCTTCACATGATATTGAAGTCAATCAAAATGAATTGGAGGCGATTGAAGAACGCTTGTTTGCCTTGCGTGCATTGGCCAGAAAACATCAAACCGATATTAACGGATTGCCGAATGTGTTGGCTGATTTTGAAAAACAATTAGCCTCTATTGCTCATGGAGAAGAAGATTTAAGCCGTCTCCAAGCCTTAGAAGAACAGACAAAACTGGAGTATTTAAAGCAGGCAAATGCCCTGAGCTCAAAAAGACAGGCTGCGGCATTAATGTTGGATGAGCAGGTAATGAGCGAATTGGCACCGCTTAAAATGGAAAAAGCGCGCTTTATCACACAGATTATGGTTCAAGATGAAACATGTTGGAGCGCAAAAGGCTTAAACAGTGTATGCTTTACCGTCTCAACCAATCCGAATTCTCCGCAAGGACCGTTAAATAAAATTGCTTCCGGTGGGGAATTATCTCGTTTTATGTTGGCATTAAAGGTTAATTTGGCGCGCGGCGGCAGTGTCAGTACAATGATTTTTGATGAAGTGGATGCCGGTGTCGGCGGTGCCACGGCTCAGGCTGTCGGTGAGCGTTTGGCTCGCTTGGCTGAAGGTGTTCAGGTTTTGGTTGTAACGCATTCTCCGCAAGTAGCCGCTCGTGGACACCATCATTTTAAGGTTGAAAAACAAACTGTTGAAAATATCACGACCACAAATGTGCGAGAATTGGCCGAAACGCAGCGCTCTGAAGAAATTGCGCGTATGCTTGCCGGAGAAATTATAACGGATGAAGCTCGTGCGGCAGCAAAAGTTTTAATCGGAGCTTGATAAAATAAAATTATTAAGCTATTTTAGGAACAATCTTTTTAATTAAAATCAAAAAGGCATAAAAAATGAGAGTAAGAACCAGATTTGCACCAAGCCCGACCGGCTATATGCACATAGGCAATTTAAGAACGGCTTTATATGAATACTTAATAGCTAAAGCCAACAACGGCGATTTTATTCTTAGAATAGAAGATACGGATCAAAAACGTTATGTTGAAGGTGCGACGGATATTATTTATGCCACATTAAAGAGAGTAGGCATGAACTGGGACGAAGGTCCGGATATCGGGGGTAATTATGGGCCGTATATCCAGTCTGAACGCAAACCGCTTTATGCAGAATATGCCCATAAACTGGTTGATTTGGGCGGAGCGCATTATTGTTTTTGCGCTGCTGCGGAAGAAGATGAAAACGCTGAAGAAACAACAAATTTTACCAAATTTAAAGATCCTTGTAAGCTGTTGAGCATTGAAGAGGCTCGTGCTCGTATCGCCAATGGAGAAAAATTTACGGTTCGTCAAACAATAAATAAGACCGGAAAATCAAAATTTCATGATGTTGTTTACGGTGATATTGAAATTGATTATGATGAGTTGGATGAAGGCGTTTTACTTAAATCAGACGGTATGCCGACATACAACTTTGCCAATGTGATTGACGACCATTTGATGGAAATCAGCCACGTTGTTCGCGGTAATGAATACATTTCGTCAACACCGAAATATAACCTGATTTATGAAAGTTTCGGTTGGACCCCGCCTATCTATGTTCATGTTCCGCAGGTTATGAAAGATGCTCAGCATAAATTAAGTAAACGTAACGGCGACGCTTCTTTCCAAGATTTGGTTGCCAAAGGTTATTTGCCTGAAGCTATCTTAAATTATATTGCTTTATTGGGCTGGAATCCGGGAACAGAGCAGGAGATTTTTTCTCTGGAAGAATTAAAACAGAGCTTTACGGCTGAGCGTTTGAATAAATCTCCCGCTATTTTTGATTCTGTCAAATTAAAATGGATGAACGGATGCTACATTCGCGCATTGGATTTTAATGAATTTCATAAAATGGCATTGCCTTATTATGAAAAGAACTTAACCCGTCAAGTTAATCTGGAAGAATTAAGTCGAGTTTTACAGTCTCGTATTGAAACATTGCAAGATATTTCCGATCAGATTGATTTTATTGAAAAACTGCCTGAATATAGCAAAGAATTGTATATCAATAAAAAGATGAAAACTGACGAGGTTGTCGCTAAACAGGCTCTGGAATTGGCTGTGCCGGCTCTCGAAAAACAGAACGATTGGAATAATGAAGCTTTGTTTGAGATGTTTAAGGAATTAGCTGCGACAAACGGTTTGAAAAACGGGCAAATATTATATCCGGTCCGGATTGCTCTGAGCGGAAAAGAAACGACGCCGGGCGGAGCTACGGAATTGGCTGTTATTTTAGGAAAAGAAGAAAGCCTGAACCGAATTCGAAAAGCAGTCTAAAATTTATAATTTGTATAAAAAGCAAAAAAGCGTTGAACATTGTTTCAACGCTTTTTTGTTGGATTTAAAAACTTTGCTTGATTATCTGTATATTATTTTTTCAGTGATAGCGCCAAAGTTTTCGAAATAGAAGAAGTACAAAGGCTAGTACCGCTGCTTGGCCGATAAAATGTTTAGACCATGAATCAGAAATGTATTCATTATATTGTTTCCATAAAAGAATATCTAAAACAATAATCATTACGGCTGCAATAAATAGATACAGAGAATCCCAGGGATTATAATATTCTTTACGTCCTAAGAGTTTGCAGTAAAATCGTTTAGGAATAAGAATTAAGATAATAAAAATATCTGTAATAATAAGTAAAGGAGAAAAAGGATAAAAAATAGAAAATGCAGCAATATCTTTTAATGCAATAAAAGCTGTTATTGCGATAAGGTATAAAACAGTTTCTATAACAATTTGTTTTAATTTTTCAAGCATCCTTTTTCTCCTTTTTATTTTTATTTTTATTTTTATTTTTATTTTTATTTTATGTAGCTATCTGCATGGCTAGGGATAAATTGAAGTATTTGGCGTAATGTATCATTTCCGGCTCTTCCGAGTGCCTTATTTGTATACCAGTTTCCGGTGGCATTGGCCCCTGTATTTTTAGCTACATTACCAACAATATCCGTCCATTGAGCATCCGGATTGTCAACCGTTGCAATACCGCTTATTGTTCCGGTTGCTAAAGCGTTCTTGGTATTATATGCCGCTTGTCTGGATAATGGAGCTAATTTATTTGGAGCTGCTATTTTGCTAAGCGGATTAACCAAAGTTCCGGTAAATTCTCCTCCCATCATAACATGAGGTGCGTTTTGTTTCCCTTCTTTCAAAACATTTCGGCGATAATCCCTGCCTTGAGTATAACCGCGTTGAAATGCTTCTGCAAATGTTTCGTTATTTTTATTCCAATTTTTATTTAAACTGGCAACCGCATATCCTAATCCTTGAGAAAGCCCCTCAATTTCATCTGCTGTTCCGGCACTTAATCCTTGTTCTGCAGCAGATGTTGCATATTCTCCATATTTTAAGGCTTTATTCCATAGACCGTTTTGATTAGATAAGGAGTTGCCCTGAAAGGAGGGATTTTGTCTTTGCTGTGCTGTAGTTGCGTTTTTCAGATCCATTCGTGCAAATTGATCTTCCAATACTTCCCGAGTTGTCATATTCTTATAATCGGGAATGTTTTCTGGCATTGACGGTTGAGTACCGGCAAATACCGTTTTTGTTTGATAATTTAGTTTTTGATTCATTTTTATTCCTCAAATCGTTAGTGTGATATTTGTTATAAAGCTATAACAGTTATATAACATTTTGCAATAAAGTATAATAAATTAAAAGGTACACGCTGATAGGCTATAACAAAACAATATATTTTTCGGCTTTCTTTTAATCTATTATATTATTTATATAACAAAACATTATATGTCAAGTAGCCTTTGTCTCTATCATTTTAGATAATATTAAGAATAGATGCTTCTGCGAAATATGAAGAGATTTTTTATTATAGATACTTGGTTTTATTATTTGTTTATGTTATCGTACAGACATGCAATGTAAATACAGGAGAAAAAATGAAAAATATTTTTATTGTCTTGGGAATACTATGTTATTGCTCTAATATCTCATTTGCTGCAGACAGTGATCCGGTACAAATGCAGTTACACAAAATTTACAATGAATGTGAAAGCGGGTTGTCTTCAGAGCAAGCTGTAGATGTGATACAAGGCAATATTGATGATGTAAAAAAAGAAGATAAATTAAGACGATGTTTAAAATATAAGACTCTTGATGTTGCATCATCGTATCTACCTGATACTGAACTTGAAAACTTTAGAAATGCGCTGGACAGCATGGAAGAGGCTGCTTCCAATATCTATAAAATATTAATTTTTTGCCAAGATAAAGAGCAGACAGAGTGGTGCCAACAACGTATAAATGATGATATGTCTCTAGGTAAACTTTTATTTGAAAAAGAGTTAACTTCCCAAACAGTACGGATTTTAACAGATACATTAAACAGCAAGCAAGGCGGCTATCAATTTTAAGCCGCCTTACCCTAGACATTATTTTAGATAATTTAAAGCATTTTGTAGTTCTGCCGGATAACGTTTATTTACAATATTTAATTTTTCTTGCTTTGTTATTTTTCCATCACCTTTGTATTGGCTTTCAGGCAGAGAAAGAACATAATTAGATCTACTTTTATATAAGGCTTTAAGCATTGATGCGTCATCAATATTGTTGCTGTTATTTCCGTATTCCTCTTTTAATAACTGCAGAGTATTGTTAACTATTTTTGAAGCTCCTTGGTGTTGAACGCTCATAGAATACAATGCATCTTTAACGACAGGGTGTCTGTTATCAAGATTTAAAATATTTTTTTCTTGAATTGATTTTATCAAAGGATTCAAATGAGTATTAACAATAAAATTATACTGGGATTGATTAAATTTGTCATCAAGAGAAAGTTTGTGCCATGTGTTTACAAATGAAGGAGCCCTGCTTTGAGCAGCCTCGTTGCCTCCGGCATTAATCAATTCATTGGCATAATGTTGATATTGGTTATTGTGTTGCAAAAAGGTTAAATATTTTTGCATTGTTCCTGGACTTGTTGCTATTTGATATTGTCCATAACTTGGACCACCTGCATTATCAATCCCAATTGCATCAGGGGTATGACGAGATTCATATAATCCACTTAATGAACCAAGTCGATATTGGTCATTGTTTGGGTCTAATGTCTTATTCCATGATCTGTTTTGATTAGATAGGGAGTTGCCCTGAAAGGAGGGATTTTGTCTTTGCTGTGCTGTAGTTGCGTTTTTC
>CAYTQF010000067.1:0-1126 GCA_964440165.1 uncultured Azospirillaceae bacterium | reverse complement strand
TTTAATCTATTATATTATTTATATAACAAAACATTATATGTCAAGTAGCCTTTGTTATAGATGCGTTTATTAATCATGTTGAATACATAATTTAACAGAGGGATATATAAAAATTTTTTTTATCACCACTTGATTTATTTAATAACAATATGTTATTGTGTCTGTGCTCAATATAAAATATAAAGGAGGGAAATATGGAGCAGTATGATTATAACAAAATGACTTTGCGTCAAGAACTGGAAGCTCGTTTTAATGAAGCAGAAAATTTAATGAAAAAAATAATCCCGGCAACGCAATTAATATATGCGGCAAAAAGCACGGCTCTGACAAACAATCGTATAAAAACGCTTGTAAAAGAAAAACCTTCAGGGTATATGTATAATGATAAAAATGCACATGCATTGATGAGCTGTAATGCATCTCAGCATGGAACAGTGGCGCGTGCTGCAATCGGTGTTTTAGGTGCTTTACGTGAGAGTATCCAGCAGCAAAATGGTTCCAACACTAAAGAAGAAAGCCTAAATGATATGCGTGCCAATATGTGGGGGTGGAAATACGGATATGATAATCCCAGAGGAAATTGTGAAGAATTGATTGAACAAAGATATCCCAAATATATTAAGAGGTAATAATGAAAAGCCAAATTAATTTTAAGATATTTGTTAAATCCATAAGTATTATTCTATGCTTGTTAATGAATTTGGGAATTTTAATATATGTTTATTCCGATATAAAATTTTATGATTCCAGTTTAGGATACTTTTCAAACTGGCAGCTTCCCTTGTTTGTTGTCATAATATTTATGTTGATATTTGGCAGTTTATATCTTTTATATAAGAAAAAATTTGGTTTTTACATTTTATTTTCGATTGTTTTTTGTTTTTTATGGATGATTATTCCATATCAAAATTATGGTGATTTTTATAAATTAAGATTGCTGTCTTTTTGTAATGGCGACGGTCGTTTATGCAAAGAATATGTTTATCCGCATATAACGCAGGAATGGTGTATCAGTAAGGGGTATTCTTTTGATAAAAAAAGCCGATTTTGTAAATTACGAGCTGATTAAATAATCAAATAAAAACGCCCTCGGCTTTGAGGGCGTTTTTAACTATAACTAAGCGGC
>CAYTQF010000066.1:0-7432 GCA_964440165.1 uncultured Azospirillaceae bacterium | reverse complement strand
AAAAAACATTAAAAGTCTGAAACTTTTCTTAGCTTTATGAGAGAGGAACGACCAAAGCTAAAGGCTCCTCATCCTTCGCCGATTGACAATTCCCAATCGGCTCCGTCGGACTTGCATTTCCCCCGCAATCCCGTTTCTCCGTAGCGATAACCATAAAAAAAGCCCCCGTAAAGGGAGCTTTTTTATGGTGCCGCTAGCAAGAATCGGACTTGCGACCCCGTCATTACCAATGACGTGCTCTACCACTGAGCTATAGCGGCGTAGACTGATATGTCTGTCAACAGTCAGAAACATACAAAAGCCTGTGTAAAAAATCAAGCTTTAAAATGATATTTGCTCACTTTTTTTTTAAGATAGCAATATCATAAATACATTATTAAATTTTTAAGGACACAAAATGGCAGATACTCCGAAAAAAACAAGAGATACAGCTAGAATTGAAAGAGAAGCGGCTGCTTTACGTAAAAATTTGGAAAAACGAAAAAAGCAGATAGAGGCTCGCGAAAAACTTAAACAGCAAAAATCAGAAAAACAAAAGGACTAAAGTACAAATGGCTATGGATAGAATAAGAATTAATGGCGGCAACCAACTGAACGGAACAATTTATATCAGCGGAGCTAAAAACGCAGCATTACCTTTGGTGTGTGCGAGTTTATTGACGGACGAAACCGTAACTTTGACAAATATGCCGGCTTTGTCCGATATTACGTCTTTAAATAAACTTTTGCAGCAGCTCGGTACGCAAATTGATGAATTTGATGATTTTTTGGATGGTCATGCGACAAAAACTTATTCTTACCGTACGCCGGAAGTTACCAGTTTGATTGCGCCTTATGATTATGTTCGTAAGATGCGTGCGTCCTATTATGTTTTGGGACCGTTATTGGCACGTTGCGGACACGTGGAATTGTCATTGCCCGGAGGTTGTGCCATCGGTGCTCGTCCGATGGATATTCATTTATCAGCGTTGGAACAAATGGGCGCAAAAATTGAAATCAAAAACGGCTATGTTCATGCAGATATTGATGGCCGCTTAAAAGGCTGTGATATTATTTTTAATATTGCGTCAGTCGGGGCAACCTGCAATATTTTGATGGCTGCAACTTTAGCCGAGGGAACTACAAAAATTCAAAATGCGGCAAAAGAGCCGGAAATTGGCGATTTGATTGATTTGTTGAATGATATGGGTGCCAAAATCAGCGGTCGCGGAACATCTATTCTTACAATTGAAGGCGTGGAAAAGTTACACGGCGCTTGTCATAAAGTCATTGCAGACAGAATTGAAGCCGGTTCATATGCTGTGGCGGCGGCAATTACCAAAGGCCGGATTGAATTGATTAATGCTCAAAGTTCCACATTGCAAACGCCGTTGAATATTTTACGGGAAATGGGCGTAGATATTACCGAAACACCGAATTCGATTATTGTTGATGCTCGCGGAAAAACATTGGTTGGCAAAGATATTATTACAGATTATTATCCGGGATTTCCCACGGATTTGCAGGCTCAGTTTTTGGCTTTAATGTGTACGGCAAACGGTGCGGCTCTTATTACGGAAACAATTTTTGAAAATCGTTTTATGCATGTGCCGGAATTATTGCGTATGGGTGCTAATATTAATGTACATGGTCATGCATCAGCCATTGTTCGCGGTGTTGAAAAATTATACGGAGCGCCTGTTATGGCAACAGACTTGCGCGCTTCGTTTGCTTTGATTTTGGCAGGATTGGTCGCAGAGGGTGAAACAATCGTCAATCGCGTATACCATTTAGATAGGGGATATGAAAAATTGGATGAAAAATTAAAATCCGTCGGTGCGAATATAGAACGTATTCCTGAAAGCGAATAATAAAAAGCCTCCCAAACGGGAGGCTTTTTATAAAAACACAATATGATCAGCAGTGAAGTACACAGGTATCTTCTGTTGCAATTGAAGCACTGACATTATGCAGATTATGAACAAAATGTGTAAATTCGTACTTAAAACTGTTAATATTACCAAAACCTTGAGCAATAAACGTTGCTGCGATAATATCTGCATATGCCTTAGGATCAGGACGAACTGCGGCCAGAGCATTAAGCTTTTTTATCATAATCTTTTTATATTTAAAGTTATCTTTGCCTAAAACTTTAATCTTTTTAATGTCTGTTAAAGTTTTTTTGATGTTTTCAGCATTGCGTTGAATTTGAAATTTAATCAAACTGGCGTCATAATTAACAAGGGCATCAAAATTTTTGAGCTGATTCATAACCGTAGCGGGGTGAATCTGGGGATATTCTTTTTGTAAAGTTTCTGCCAACAGTGAAAATAAGTTGTATTTATGACCTTTGGCTTTCTCGACTTGCTTTAAGAAAAGTTCGCCTTGAGTGTGATTTGATAGAGCAATCATATTTATAACTCCTCTTCGACATAATTATAATTATAGCTTTAGTATAGCATATAATTCGAATGAGTACAATCATTATATGTCATTTTTTTGTAACAATTCCGGCAAAACAGACACAATATATAAGCCTTTTGCCTGAATGAGCAAATGTGGAGAAACTGGTTTTTTATTTACAATCACCCCAGCCGTGTTATAGTGCGAACATAATGGAGATTTTTATGCGTAAAATATGCTATTCATCAGAGGTTTATAAGTTGGCAACAGCAGATTTAGCTGCATTGCCGGATGCTGATTATTCAATAAAAAATATGCCGTCTGATGATGTAATTCTTTTGATCGGAAAACAAAAACTCTGGATAGATAAACAGCCTCGAGCTATAGATATGCTCTTAAAGGGAAGAGCGGTTGTTAAGCAAGCTCTTGCGGATGGAAAAAAATATATTCCGGTGCGGATTGCTTTTGAAACTCGGATGCATCCGTTTGATTTTATTTCTCCGTTAATTAGAGTTTTGCGCTATAAATATTGTTTTCATGGTACCGGAATATATCATATTTCTCCTTTAGAAATTCGTCGTTTGGGAATTGAGCGTAATTTTCGGACTGCAGAAAATGCATATACTTTTTCTAACCCTAAGTATCAAATGCCTGAAGCTGAAAGACAAAAGCTCTATAATGATCTGAAGTTTAGTATGCAAACCAAAGGTTTTGATGATCGTTTTCCTTTAGATATTATGCTTTGTCGCAATATGGGAATTCAAGATACACTCAATCAAGGGCATCATCGTATGAGTATTGCTGTAGAGTGTAATCTGTCGGATGTTGCGGTAATGTTTTCCGCAGCTGGTCAGTCTCCGCAGTTTTTGCAGTTTTTATTTAAGGGAATTGCTCGTATGAATTTGAGTATCAAACATTTAATGACTGGGATACGCCAAAAATGAAAAAAATCATACATATTTCCAATTTTAATCTTATTCGGTTGAAAGGGTGTTTTCAGGTCGGATTTCCGTTCAAAATCTCCAACGGTTTAATTCGCAACGGTTATTCTGTTTTTAATTATCCGGATCGGGATTTATGCCGAATGTTCGGCTGGGGACATATGAATTTTTGGGCAAAGCGCAAATTAAATAATCATTTAATAGAGTATTGCCGTTCTATTGAACCGGATGCTTTGTTTGTAGGGCATGCAGATCTTATTTCTCAAGAGACGTTATTTAAAATAAAAGATATATTTCCGGAGCTGAAAATTCTGCAATGGAGTTGTGATTGGATAGTTCCGGGATTTGCGGAACGAAACATTGCCTCTGTCAGCGGAAAGTTGGATATTGCCGATGTGAACCTGATTTCTACCGGAGATAAAAAACTTTTAGCACAATTTAAACGACCTCATAATCATGTCGGATATTTGCCCAACATGGCAGATGATGCACTTGAGCGAGGTATGGCTTGTGCTGAAGAACATTTGCCGTATGACATTATGTTATGCGCTTCTACCGGTGAACGCCAATTTTGCGGACAGGATAAGGCTGTTGAAGAGATTGTTCGTGAAACAGAAGCTCATATTCCGGATATTCGTTGGCGGCTTGCCGGTATAAACGGACATAAGCCGTTACACGGATATGCTTATATTAGAGCATTGGGTGAAGCTGCAATGGGTTTTAACCTGAGCCGATTAAATGATATTTATTTGTATAGTTCGGACCGTATGGTGCATTCTATGGCAAACGGGCAAATGGTATTGCTTGATCGTCGTAATGGTTTTCAGGATATTTTTAGTGAGCAGGAAGCTTGTTTCTTTGATACGGAAGCAGAATTTTTTGATAAAGTTGCGTATTATAAAAAGCATCCGGCGGAACGAATGAAAATCGCTGCAGCAGGTCGAAAACGCGTTCATACCGACTTCAGTAATGTTGCTGTAACCAAGTATATGGCAGATTTGTTGTTTAATGAAAAGACTAAACCCGATGCGTCTTGGCAAATTCTTTTGTAAGAATTGGAATTAGTCTTTACATTTCCTGAGAGATAAAGTAATTTCATAATGTTATTAACTATAGAAGGTTTTTAAAATCTAGAATTATGTTTCTTTTGTTTTTTTATGCCGCAATGGCAATCATTATTTCTTTTATTTGTTCCGTGTCAGAAGCATCGCTTTTATCTATTACGCCGAGTTATATAGCCCAATTGGAAGAGAAAAATCCCAAATGGTATAAACGTGTTTATAAATTAAAACGCAATATGGATACCCCCTTGGCGGCTATTTTAACGCTGAATACAATTGCCAATACGGTTGGTGCTGCCGGTATTGGTGCACAAGTTACAAAAATATACGGATCTGCATATCTTGGTTTTGCCTCCGGTGTTATGACGGTTGCTATTTTGATTTTATCTGAAATTATGCCTAAAACAATAGGATCTAAATATTGGCGTTCCCTGATTCCTGCTGTTTGTACAATCGTTGATGCCATGGTTTTTGTTTTAAGACCGGTGTTATATATATCGAATTTTATTATGGGGTTGTTTGGCAAATCCGAGGAGACAGATGTTAAGGACGAAATAAAAGCCTTAGCCAAAATCGGCCGAGATCAAAATTTGCTTGATGATACGAAGTTCCGTATTATTAACAACATTATCAAATTGCAGGAAGTCAGTGTCGGAGATGTGATGACACCGCGTACGGTTGTCCATAAAGTTAAACCGGGGATGACTATTGAAGAATTTGACAATTTTTTATGCAGTACACCGTTTTCACGTTTTCCGATTATTGATGAATTTGAGCAAAATTTTTTGGGTTATATTCATAAATCAAGCTCTTATACCAGTAAAAATGATAAAGATAAAGTGGAGCAATATGCGCGACCGATGAAGTCTTTTTCCGACGAGGCGCGTTTGGAAGTTGTGCTCAATTCTATGCTGGAAGATCATAATCATATGGCCTTGGTAATTGACGCTTTTGAAAACTGGGTCGGTATTATTACGCTTGAAGATATTTTAGAAACCATTCTTGGTAAAGAAATTGTTGATGAGACAGATCAGGTTGCGGATATGCGTCTGTATGCTAAATTAAAGTGGAAAAAGAAAAAAGAACAAAAAGGCCTTTAGCCGATTGGTTATATGTATTTTTTGTAAAAAAAGCTTATCTCCTTGTATGCTGCGGCATAGAAGGAGATTTTTTATGCCATAAACACAGAGACAACGATAAAAAGATGTTTCGATCCGTATAAACTCAAAAATAAAGATAAGCCCTTTTTAGAGAAGGGCTTATCTGTTATTATAAATTTTTCATAGCGCGGAGTTCAAGTTCCTTAATTTTATCACGATATACCATTGCTTGCTCAAATTCCAAATTTTGCGCGGCTTCTTGCATCTTTTTCTTATATTCGCGCAAGGTTTTATCAATATTTTTAATTTCCTCAAGGTTTTTACTGTCGTCTTTAACAAAATCAGTTTCGGTCATTTCTTTTAAGGTTGAAGAAATGCTTTTCTTAATTGTTTGCGGCGTAATTCCGTTTTCAATATTATATTGCATTTGTTTTTGTCGACGCCGATTAGTTTCATCCAGTGCATTTTTCATAGAATCAGTCATTCGATCGGCATATAAAATGACTCTGCCGTCAGCGTTTCTGGCGGCACGTCCGATAGTTTGAATCAAAGAACGTTGAGATCGTAAAAATCCTTCCTTATCGGCATCTAAGATTGCGACCAGTGAACATTCGGGAATATCTAAACCTTCACGCAGCAGGTTAATACCGACCAAAACATCAAAGACTCCCAAGCGTAAATCACGAATAATTTCAATACGCTCCAGGGTTTCTATATCGGAGTGCAGATAACGGACTTTTATACCGTTTTCATTCAGATATTCCGTTAAATCTTCAGCCATTTTTTTTGTAAGTGTTGTAACCAGTACACGCTCTTTTTTTGCAATGTTTTTACGACATTCTTCCATTAAGTCGTCAATTTGGTTTTCTGTCGGTTTAACCACGCATAACGGATCAGTCAGTCCGGTCGGGCGAATAACCTGTTCAACAAAAACACCTTTACTTTGCTCCAGTTCCCAGTCGCCGGGAGTTGCCGAAACAAAAATAGTCTGCTTGCGCATTTTATCCCATTCTTCAAATTTGAGAGGGCGGTTATCTACGCATGACGGCAGGCGAAAACCATAATTGGAAAGTGTTGATTTACGATTAAAGTCGCCGCGGAACATTCCTCCTATTTGTGGAATAGAAATATGACTTTCATCTACAAATACCAGAGCATTATCCGGCAGATATTCAAAGAGCGTCGGAGGTGGTTCACCGGGATTGCGGCCGGTCAGATAACGTGAATAATTTTCAATACCTTTACAATGACCTGTCGTTTCTAACATTTCCAAATCAAAATAGGTTCGCTGTTCTATTCTTTGAGCTTCTAACAGTTTATTCTCATCTTTAAAGTAAGAAATTCTGTCTTTTAAATCTTCTCGAATTTGCTGCATTGCGCGGGCGATAGTCGGTCGGGGTGTTACATAGTGGCTGGCCGGATATACGGTAACGCTGTCAAGGGCGTTTATTTTCTTGCCTGTTAAGCTGTCAAATTCATAAATATCATCAATTTCATCGCCAAAAAAGGATATACGCCAGCCTCTGTCTTCATAATGCGATGGAAATATATCAAGAGTATCACCGTTTACGCGAAAGGTTGAGCGAATAAAATTGCTTTGATTTCGTTCATATTGTAATTCAGCCAAGCGACGATAAAGCTCTGTCGGTTCGCATACATCTCCTTTAGAGATTTTTAATGTCATAGAAGAATAAGATGCCACATCGCCCAAACCGTAAATACAGGAAACAGAAGCAACAATAATTACATCGTTGGCTTCAAGAATATTTCGGGTTGCGGCATTACGCATACGGTCGATCTGTTCATTAATTGCAGAATCTTTTTCAATATAAGTATCTGTTTTAGGAACATAAGCTTCCGGTTGGTAATAATCATAATAAGAGACAAAGTATTCCACATGATTGTGCGGAAAAAATTCTTTCATTTCGCTGTATAATTGTGCCGCCAA
>CAYTQF010000065.1:0-7541 GCA_964440165.1 uncultured Azospirillaceae bacterium | reverse complement strand
TAAAGAGCACAATTGATTTCGAGTCAACCGCATTCGACCACTCTGCCATCTCTCCATCGCTTGTATTATTAAAAGGATTCCGGTAAAATAGCAAGAAGATTTTACCAAATACGGATATTCTCAACACTCAAACCGTCTTTATCAAATTTAACCGGCGTAACAACTGTTTTGTATTTATCTTTTGTATCTTGCTTTGCTTTTTTATCCAACAAAATCTTAGCCACAAAAACACCCTTATTTAATAAATAGCCGTTTTCATTAAGTTTATCCAATACTTCGGAAAGCGCTAATGATGCCGTATTTAACTGTAAAGATGCATTTAAATTTTCATCAAAAGACAAATCCCCGTTACCGACCATAATCAAGGGTTTCCAGTTCAAAATCATTTTCTGAACAGCAATGTTTCCGCCTCGATCAATCCAATCATAAACAGCTTCACCGATA
Source organism: uncultured Azospirillaceae bacterium (assembly GCA_964440165.1). Classification (GTDB taxonomy): domain Bacteria; phylum Pseudomonadota; class Alphaproteobacteria; order RF32; family CAG-239; genus Scatocola. The sequence continues at coordinate 7,097 of CAYTQF010000065.1, read as the reverse complement.
ACTGCGGAACGATCAATTTCCCCGTTAATAAAAGCATTTACATAAAAATGATCAATCGTCTTATTCAGCGGCCAACCGAGAATATCATCAAAAACAACACCCCGAACATCGGCTCTCAAGGCCATAAACGGAAAACCGGCACTCCGCGCCGTAAAATCAAATTGTTCTATCGTAAACAAATTTTCTACGGAAATATTCTGCAATTTAAAAGCAATTCGCCGCAGCTGATCTCGTTTAATATCAACATTAATCTTAAAATCAGGAATATTCAAAGACCAAACATGCTGACTCTTCTTTATAGACTGATTTTCATCCAAATAAAGCTCGACTTTATTCGGGCGTAAAAGTCCCGCATTGATATTAAGCTCGGCAACACTCCATTCATCGGCATGCCCGGCATCTAAAGAATAAATCCTAAAATTCTTAATCCGCACAATTTGCCACGGAGAAAGAGTATAAAATTCAACATGATCATACGCAAAATCATACCCTGCAGACAACAGAGAATTCTCCAAAACACTAAATTGGGACTTTAGAATTTCAACAGCATAAGTCCTGTTTAATTTAATGAAGATTCCCCCCAAAACAATAACAAAAGCCAAAGCTCCGGAGAATAAAGCCACCTGATACTTAATTAATTTGCGCCATAATGTTTCCATCTTCGGAGATTATCCTTTTGCCAAATTTTTTGCCACATGAGGATAGTTACGAACGGTTTCCTCATTAAGTTCTTTGCATTTATCTTCAATACGTTTTTCCAACAAAGCCATAAACTCATCTTTGCCCAAACCGTCAGGCATCGGCTCCATAAATTCAATAATAACCTTACCCGGATAACGGAGAAAAGAACTTTTTCTCCAAAACAAACCGGTGTTTAAAGCGACCGGAATAACCGGAACTTTTAAATTCTGAACCAAAAACAGCAATCCCGGTTTATAAGCACTTTTAGCGCCGGGCTGAACGCGCGTTCCTTCAGGAAAAATAACAACGGAACGCCCCTTAGAAACTCTGTCTTTTGCATCCTTAAGCATTTTTTTCATCGCAGCACCGCCTGCCGAACGATCAACGGCAATCATACCGTAAAAATACTGAGCCCAGCCAAAAATAGGAACATACGTAAGCTCTTTTTTCAAAATAAAAGCTAGTGTCTTAACATGTGCTGACAAAGTATAGGTTTCCAAGGCAGATTCATGTTTAGAAGCATAGAGAGCACCTGACTGTTGAATATATTCACGACCACGAATCTCAATATCGATTCTGGCAACATATTTAAGGCAAAAAGCAAACGACGGCAGCAATATATAATTCCAGATTTTTATAGTTGCTTTACGAGAAAACAAGCCGACAATTGAGGTAATACAACAGCCTAAGGCCAAAATACCATAACCTAAAACATTAAATAAAGCAGAACGAATAAAAAGCATGAACCATCCTTTCTCTGTTTATTACTTATATCAGTAAAGAGCGAACATATGCAAATAAAAACTTATTATATTCCATTGCAATAAAACAAAAGCTGCGTACGCTTTTCCACCAAGACGTAGCTACTTTTTCCGAAAATACGGGATGCAGAATAATATGTAAAGTTTTGTTCCTTTGCCGAAACTCCACCTCACTTCTTAACAGATGATAATTTGATGTTACCAAACGAATAGATAAAATATGATTTTCCTCAATCCAACGAGACGCCTCAACGGCATTTTCTTCCGTATTTGTTGCGCGCTTATCTAAAATCACTTTCTTCCCATCTATAATTTTGGTCTTTGTCTGCCGCTCCAACTGAGGCAAAGAAATTTTAGACTGAACACCGGAAATAAACAAACGATCTGCCAATCCGTCATTTAACAATTTAAAAGATTCTGCCAAACGATGGCGTCCGCCGGTCAACACCACAATGGCATCTGTTTTTGTATTGTAATCTGCCGGAAAATGATTAATCGCATAATCAAACACAATCAAACCGCCAAACCACGCGGTTATCGCAACTATTCCTCCCCAAAGCGCAAATTTCTTCATCACTACATAAATTTCCGTAAAGTTTTTTTAACCGTATAATAAGCCGTTACCATTGCCATAAAAGCGGCACCGAACGGCAGAGAAAATATCATTAACCAGTCATTAAGCTCCAACTTTGCTTCACTGATAATTCCGCCCTCAATTTGTGCAGCCAAACCGGCAATAACAAAAATCGCGGGAATAGCGAGACCCAAACCATATACACCGCCGACAAAACCCAGAAAAGCCGTCCGCTTGGCATATTGCTGAGCGACGTATGTATCCTTAGCGCCCATAAGGTGCAAAATCTCTATAACATAACGATGCAATCCTAAACTGGTTTGCGTACAATAAAAGATCGCACCGGATGTTACCGTTACCACAAGCATTAAAACAACCAAAGCCAGAAGTTTCAGACTGTCTGCAAATTTAATCAGCTTCTCCAACCAAAGCTTATGATTATCTATAGATGCCAACGGCACCGCTTCCGCCAGTTTTTCGGACAAATCGGCAAAATCTACGGCAACATCGGGAATAAGCTTAACATCAATCAATCGCGGAACGGGCAAATCAGAAACATCAACACCATCACCGAGCCACGGCTGCAACAAAGAATTAAGCTGCTTATCGCTTAAAGGTGTCGCACTTTCGACTTCGGGACGAGCGCGCAAAAACTCAACCGCCAAACGCTGTTGCTGCAATGTTTCTGCTGTTGCTTTATCTCTGTTCGTATCATTAACCGGCATAATTTGTACGGTCAAAGCACCAAGAATACTTTCATTCCAAGCCTGCAGCATTGAATTAACAGATAAAACGCCGGCCAAAGTTACGCTAAACAAAAATACGGCAATACAAATCATAACCTGCAGAAAAACATTTGAAGAATCATCATCTAAAGGTACTTCTTTTTTACGGGGAATCATATATTCTTTAGACATCTGTACCTCTGCTTTTCAATGTTACGGATGGCTTATAAATTCGTAATCCTCTGTTTTGTAAATGTAAACGCGGGTACGCAAAATCAGTAACCAATCGTTCACTGTGCGTTGCAATAACAACTGTTGTTCCCAACTTATTTAACTCAACAAAAAGCTTCATCAGTTTACCGGCAATATCGCTGTCAACATTTCCCGTCGGCTCATCCGCCAGCAATAATTCAGGACGATTAATCACGGCTCGAGCAATCGCCACGCGCTGTTTTTCACCACCGGAAAGCGTAGACGCCATATCCTTAATACGTTTATCCAATTCCACCCATTGCAAAAGCTCCGTTACTCTTTTACGGATTTCCCGTTCATCCATACCGCAAACCCTCAAAGGTAAAGCGACATTATCAAAAGCGGAAAGATGGTCCAACAAGCGGAAATCTTGAAAAACGACACCGATTTTACGACGCAACATTGCCAAACTATCCCGCCCAGCATAAGTTACATTGCGTCCGAAAACAGAAACAACACCGCGGCTGGCTTTTTGAGCCAAATACATCATACTGAGCATTGAGGTTTTACCGGCACCGCTCTTTCCCGTTAAAAAATGAAAAGAACCGCGTTTAAGCTGCAGATTAATATCACTTAAAATCTCGGCACCCTGCCCATAGCGGATTCCGACATTCTGCATTTCTATAATCGTATCAATATCGCTGACATTCTTAACCAAGATTCGCTCCTCTGCAATTTGTTTTAGCATATAACAATAATTATATTAATAAACTCTTTTTTTTCTTTGATTAAAAGCTTTTTGATAATATAGTATGTAACAGAGGTTCAATAATGAAAATATCCTGTCCAGGTTGTCATACATGTTATGATATTGAGCTCGGTCTTATTCCGGCCGAGGGAAAAAAGCTGCGCTGCAGTAAATGCGGCGAAGTCTGGCTGTGCACGCATAAAGACATTAGAGTCCCGGAACTTCCTGAAATACCGGAAGAACCGGAACCTGAAATTGAACCGATTTCAGCGCCGCAAAATGTTATCGCCAATCCGGAAGATAAAATTATTGCCACTCAGGCACCTCAAAGTGATGAACCGGCAAAAGACGAAGAAATGCCGGACGTTACAATAGATGAAATGAGCCGCATATTCTCTCGTCTTAAAGATGAAAAAGAAAAAGTAACCGAAGCAGTCAACAAACAACCTCCGCTCAAAAAAGCGTTTCCGAAAATAAAAAAGTTATTAGGTTGGCACAATCGTTTTACAATCAGCATAGAAGTTATGACGATTCTTATAATTTTCGGTTTAATGCTGTTTGCGAAACGTTTTGAGATTGTACGGCTGTTTCCTGCCGGAAACTCTTTTTATGAATCTATAGGTATTTCGGCTCAAATTATAGGTAAAGGTCTGGCTTTTGAAAATGTTATCCGCAATACTTTAGACACGCCTCAAAAAAATATGATGAACATCAAAGGTTTCATCCGCAACACGACTGATGAAAATATCAATATACCGGAAATTCTGATTGAAATTATGGATCGGGACACCCGACTTTTAACTGACATAAAAAAACAGGCTCCGGCTGAAATGCTGGAAGCCCGTTCAAAAATACCGTTTAATTTTACAATTGAAGTACCGGTAAAAAACGCCAAATATATTGTTTTGACATTTACAAAATAAGTTTTACCAATTACCCCAGTGAATTTTTTCCGGTTTAAAACGATTCTCCGGTTGTTTTGGCGTATCTGCGGGATAACCGAGGACAACAATCGCCAACGGACGAATATTTTCAGGCAAAGAAAACGCCTCACGCAAACCATCCACAACCAAAGGCATAGGCGCAGCGCCGCAAAAACAACTGCCAATACCTTTAGCATGAGCTGCCAACATCAAATTTCCCGTTGCCAACGCACAATCAATATCGGAATAATTCCATGTTTCCGTTTCTTTATTACGACCAAAAGAAACATCGGTATTGCCACAAACCAAAACAACAGCCGCAGCATCCTTGGCAAAAGAAGTCCAAGGCTGCACTTTGCGCAAAGCTGTCATTTTTTCTTTGTCCGTAACAACCAAAAACTCCCACGGCTGTTTATTATGTGCCGATGGAGCATATTGAGCAACTTTAATAATTTCTTCAATGTCTGCTCTGCTGATTACTTTTGTTGTATCAAACTGCCGAACAGAACGACGGGATAAAATCCCTTCAATCATTTCCATATTTAAGTCCTTTTTAATTCACGGTTCTTTGCAGCGTTTCAATCCGCGGCAAAACCGAGTTTTCAATAATAAATGAAACGGCTTTTTCCACCATTTCATCGGTAGCCTGCAAATGTTTGGCTACCAATCCCAAATCGACGCCGCTTTCCAGCTTTTTCGCCAATGAGAGATAAACTTCCGCCATTTCTGAAACCGAGTCAATTATCTCAGCCAAATATGCCGGAAGTTTTAAATCAGAACATCCGCCCCAAAAACCTTCAATAAAACCATGTTCTATTTCTTCATAACGCAGGCGGCAAAAATCGAGCATTTCAGCCTCGTTCGTCATTTTATGGAATTGAGGAAAAAGTCTGACTTTGTTTTGCTTAACTTTAAAATAAAGCTCATCCCATAATCCCATAAAAAACTTAAAAAACAATTCTGCCTCGTCTTTTGTTTCCAAACGCGGAGACAATCCCTGTTCCCAAAAAGAAGAAATAACATCCGTCGGACGCAACTCCATATTAGGCGAGCACAAAGCACCCGCAAACTTCATTTTTATCACACCGAGAGGTGTCGGACAGGAATAATGCTGTAAAAATTTTTGAAATTTATCATCACCAAGATATTTATTTTGACTTTCCATTTTAATCAACTTCATGTATACATGTTATAAATTAAAGATAATGTAATGGAGTTTTTTAAATTGTCTAGGGTAAAAATACTAAATATGCTGCTCCTCTCTGTTCTGTTATACGGATGTTCCGTGCTTGATCCGTATATTGACCGACGACGACAACCAGGCAGCAGCGACCCTGAAAAAATTTATATAGGGGCCTCTAAACCTGACGCTCCGGCTGTCTGTTACAACCCTTTTTTAAGCAATGAAAATGACTTGCAGGCTTTAGCTGATAAAGAATGTTTAAAATACCAAACAGGTACACACGCCGAATTTGTAAAAAAACAAAATTTTGCCTGTAAAATTCTATTGCCGTCCATCAATACTTATAAATGTATAAAATAACCATCGGAATAAACAAAAATGAATATATCTCTTGAAAAAAACATTAATAATAAGCTTTTTAATATTTTTCAAAAACTAAACTATGACACAGGATTCGCAACGGTCAAAACATCAGATCGTCCGGATCTGAGCGACTACCAATGCAACGGGGCTCTGGCATTAGCAAAAAAAGAACACAAAAATCCGCGAGAAATCGCAGCAACAATTGCCGCTGAGCTTGAAAAAGATTCGGATTTTGAAAGCATCAGTATAGACGGTCCCGGTTTTATTAACTTAAAAATCAGCGATTCTTTATTAAATGCAACACTCGATTCTATGAGCGCAGATTCTCGTTTTGGCTGCGAAAAAGTTGCCTCTCCTAAAACAATCGTGTTGGATTACGGCGGACCTAACGTTGCCAAAGCTTTACATGTCGGACATTTGCGTTCAGCCGTAATCGGAGAATCAATTCGCCGTATCGAAAATTTTGTCGGCAACAAAACCGTCTCCGATGTCCATTTTGGTGATTGGGGTACCCCGATGGGAATGATTATTGCAGAAATCATTAATCAGGACGGAAACCTCTCCAAAGCCGAAACCTATAATATTGAAGAAATTTCCGCTTTTTATAAAAAAGCCAACATCCGCTGCAAAGAAGACGAAAATGCCAAAGAAACCGCACGTCAAATAACAGCGGAACTGCAAAACGGCAATGAAGAATATCAAAAAGTATGGCATCATTTACGTAAAGTTTCCGTTGATGCCGTCAAAAAAAATTATGACGAACTGCATACCCATTTTGACCTCTGGCTCGGTGAAAGCGACGCACACCAAACCTGCGGAGAAATCGTCAACATCGCAGCCCAAAAAGGTATATCCGAAGTTGACGACGGCGCCACTATCATTCGCCTTGATGAAGCCAACAAACCAAAACCGCCTGTCATTTTAGTAAAAAGTGATGGCGGATTTGC
>CAYTQF010000064.1:0-7575 GCA_964440165.1 uncultured Azospirillaceae bacterium | reverse complement strand
CTTTTTCAATAACCATTTCAGCGACCTGAACATGGCGAGCAGCCGGTTCATCAAATGTTGAAGAAATAACTTCACCTTTAACGGAACGTGTCATATCGGTAACTTCTTCAGGACGTTCGTCTATTAACAACACCATTAAATACGCTTCAGGATGATTTTCGGCAATAGCATGCGCAATATTTTGCAGCATAACCGTTTTACCGGTACGCGGCGGCGCAACAATCAAACCGCGCTGACCTTTTCCTTGCGGAGAAATTAAATCAATCACACGACATGTATAATCTTTTTCACCGCAGATAATATCAAAATTCAACTTTTCGGTCGGATAAAGCGGTGTCAGATTATCAAAATTAACGCGAAGCTTAGATTTTTCCGGATCATCAAAATTGATTGTATTGATTTTGGTTAAGGCAAAATAACGTTCGTTATCTTTAGGCGCACGAATTTCTCCTTCAACGGTATCTCCTGTACGAAGACCGAATTTTTTAACCTGTGCCGGAGAAACATAAATATCATCAGGTCCGGCCAGATAATTTGATTCGGCAGAACGTAAAAAGCCAAATCCGTCAGGCATGACTTCAATTGTACCTTCACCGTTAATAATTGTATTTTCTTCTGCTAATTTTTTGAGAATGGCAAACATTAAATCCTGTTTGCGCATGGAAGAAGCCTCTTCAATACCTAAATTTTCAGCTTGAGTTAAAAGCTCGGTAGGAGACTTTTGCTTAAGTTCTTTTAAATTCATTAAATGACCTTGAATATGTAATGTTGATGAATATATAAGATGTGAAAAAAAATTTATTTAATTAATGTATTTGCTTTATATGATTTAAAATTGAATGTGTCAAACATTAAGTACGAAAATTTATACACATCCCTTTTGCCCAATATATATTTAAAAAAATATAGTAGTTATATGTATATTCCTGTGAGTTATGGGGATAACTTTTTATGCACAGAGTTATACAGAATAGCGCGTCTGTTTATAAGTTTGTAAAACAGTTTTTCATAATCGTTAAAGAATCGTTAATTTTTAATTAAGATAATTTGTAAAACGGAATCTTCAAGTATTGCATTAAAATTTTTTATGAACATTTTTGAGGATTGTTTTCAGCCTGTGTGCAGATGATAAGAATAAATTTTACAAATCGGGGATTGTTTGTTATAACTTTGTAAAACGGTCAGGTTATGCACAGAAAGTTAATGAACTGTTGATAACTAATTTAACCATTTGTTTTTAGGCTTTTATATGAAAATTATAGGAATTACCGGTGCTATTGGTTGCGGAAAAACAACGCTTGCCGCTTTTTTGCGTAAAAAAGGGTATGGTGTTTTTGATGCTGATCGTGAAGTTGCGGCTTTATATACTCGCGCGGATGTTCTTTGTGCTTTGAATAGTGTTTTTTCTGATGTTTTTATTGATGGCTCTTTAGATAAAAAACGGCTGAGAAATCAAGTGTTTGGTAATAAAGAGTGCTTGATGAAATTAGAAGATATTATCTATCCTTATTTATTGGCTCAGTTAGAGAGCTCTTTGGAAAAAGTTAAAGATCAGAAGGGTTTATATTTTATTGATGCCGCTTTGATTTTTGAAAAAGGCTGGCAGCGTTTTTGTGATAAGGTTGTTTGTGTGCATACGGATTATGAAACGCAAAAACAACGTGTTATGCAACGCGATAACATTAGTGAGAATGATTTTATTAAAATATATAAATCTCAGATGGATAATGCTGAAAAATGTCGGCTTTCTGATTTTGTGATTGATATGAACGGAAGTTTAGCGCATATTGAAAATCAGGTTGAAGATTTAATAAATAAATTGAAAGACATGCTAAATGGTTAGAGAGATTGTATTTGATACGGAAACAACAGGATTTAATCCGGAAGAAGGTGATAAATTAGTTGAAATAGGTGCTGTTGAGTTGGTTAATCATGTTCCGACCGGTGTTGTTTTTCATGAATATATCAATCCTCAACGTGAAGTACCTGAAGAAGCTTTTAAAGTTCACGGTTTAAATTATGAGTTTTTGAAAGATTTTGATACTTTTGATAAAATCGCCGATAAATGGCTGGATTTTGTCGGTGATGCTGTTCTTGTTGCGCATAATGCTTCATTTGATATTAAGTTTTTGAATTATCAGCTTAAAGAATTAGATAAACCTGTTTATACTTGGGACAGAGTTGTTGATACTTTGGAAATCGCTCGAAATTTGTTTCCGGGTGCCAGAGTAAATTTGGATGCCTTATGTCGCCGCTTTGGGATTGATAACAGTGAGCGTACTTTGCACGGCGCTTTACTCGATGCTGATTTATTGGCTAAAGTTTATCTTGAATTGCTGGGCGGTCAAGAACCAACTATGCTTAAAGAAGAAAAGAAAGCAGCAAAATCTCAATTTATTGAGAATACTGTGGCTCGTGTATATAGAGAGCCGCGACTTTTTGCTTTAAGTGCGGAGGAAGAGCAAGCTCATCTTGATTTTATGGCTGCAAATTTATCTGATGCGGTTTGGCTTAAAACTGAAAATAATGAATAATAAAAAATCCCGAAATTATCGGGATTTTTTATTATTGCACAATGTACAAAACTCTTCTTTTTTATGGTTAAGCATTGTGGTGTTGTCATCTGATAAAACAGCCGGTTTGCGTGCAATCGTATATTGAGGCAAAAGTCTTTTTATTTCTTCTATCGGTCTATTAAAATTCTCTGCTTTTAAACGAATCTTTTTGTTTTGTCCGGCAGATACTTTAGACGTTATTTCTCCTGTGTCTGCATCTTCAAACTGTGTAAATGAAATACGTATGTTTTCCATTGTACCGGGGATAAGAAACTCGATAAATTCTCCTTGATCAATATAGTTTCTGATTTCAAAAACAGCTTCATCACCCTGCCATTCCGTTATAGATCCGGCAAATAACCATTCACCGAGAGTTCTGGTATATTCATAATTTTGGCTGATATTGGTTAATTTACCATCATGAAAACCAAGACAATAGCCGCGATTTTGCAATGTGTACAAATCATCCATGTATTTATGATAATCCCAAGTCTCCGGAGATTTGTAATAATCATCTATTGCCTGACGATAGGTACGGGCAACAATAGCGGCATAATATTCCGTTTTATTTCGTCCTTCCACTTTTAAGGAATCCATACCGCAAGACAGTAATTCATCTAATCTCGGCATCAAACACATATCTTTTGAATTTAAGAGATAACCGCCGTGTTCATCTTCCATAATTTCATAATATTCGCCGGGACGGAATTCTTCTTCCAGCAAAAATTCAAAAGCATCTTTATTTTGTTCGTTTATTTCTATTTCTTTTACGGAACCGTCTTTTAAACGCAGATGAAGTTTATAATGCCAACGACAGCAATGAGCGCATTTTCCCTGATTAGCGCTTCGATCTGCCAAATAGTTGGAAATAAGGCAGCGACCGGAATATGACATACACATTGCGCCATGCATAAAGCATTCAAGTAAGATATCAGGACACTCTTTGCGAATTTCTTTCATTTCTTCAAATGTAACTTCACGTCCGAGAACGCAAAGTTTTGCCCCTTGTGCTTGCCAAAACTTAACGGCTTCATAAGAACAAATATTGGCTTGAGTCGAAACAAAACGATTGAGTTCAGGCGCATGATCTTTCATATATTGAAAAACGCCGGGATCTGCAATTAAAACACCGTCCGGTTTAAGTTGACGCAGTGTATCTACAAAATGCGGCAGTTTTTTAACGTCGCCGTTGTGCATGAATAAATTAAGCGTCAAATATATTTTTTTGCCGTGATCATGAACAAATTTAATACCTTCTTGTAAATCTTCCAGAGATATTTTTGATTGTGTTCTTAAGCTCATATCCGGAGTACCGGCATATACGGCATCTGCTCCATAGAGAATGGCTGTTTTTAGTTTTACAAGTGATCCAGCAGGTAATAATAGTTCGGCTTTTTCTAACATTTTTATTTGTCCTGAATTGTTAAGTTATGTGTATAGGCTTTTAGCTTTCCCAGAGGTGTTGAATCTGTTTCTATTTTGGCAATAAAAGGGATGTTGGTTTTATTATCGGTTAAAATCCAAAAATAAATGGGATGATATTCATCAAAATCCCAAAGTAACTCGTCTCCCGTTTCTTTCAGTTTATCTACATACATGGCGCATTTTGAGGCTACTCCCGAAAATGGTAAAAATTCATTAGAAACTAACAATTCTTGACCTTCATCGCGAAAAATAACGTCAAAACGATGTTTCCCGTCAAAAACCTGCATGCGAGAGGCACAAAATTTTGAGTTGTTATATTGATAAGCCAATTCTGCTAAAACTGTTTGTAAATCTGTTGTTCCTTTATTGTCCGGAGACGGTAAAAGTTCAACTTCTTTTTTATTTTCAGCATTTTTTGAACTTATTCTATAAACAGGCAAACCGTTTTCATCATAAATCATTTCTTTGCGGCGTTTATTAAATCTGGATTTAGAAACAGAAATATAGCTTGTTGTTTCTAAATTATTTTTTTTGATGCGTCCGGTGGTGGTGTATTGAGCCTCAAAAGGATATAAGGCGTTAAAAACACCGAATGTTGAAACATCAGATTGAACTTTGTATTCATTTGGTTGCAAAGAATAATTAAATTTTGTTTTGCTGGCATTAAACGGTCCCAAAAAAACGTTAAAGTCGTGCGAAACGCTAAACGCTGCCGCAGGTGTGGCGTATAAGAGAAACGCAGTTAAAAATAACGTATTTTTTTTCATCAACAGACGGACTTTCTTAATAAATAATCAAAACTTTAGGGGTACCATAGCATAAAATTGAATTTAATAAAGGGTTTTTTATAAAATGACAAAAAAAGTATTGGTTCTATGCGGTGGTTTTTCGTCTGAAAGAGAAGTTAGTCTGGTAACGGGAAAAAGTGTCGCTGAAGCTCTGAGAAAAAGAGATTATGTTGTTGTAGAACATGATTTGACGGATGGTTTTAAATTTATGGAGTGTTTACAAAAGGAAAAACCGGATGTTGTGTTTAACGCTTTACACGGAAATTTTGGTGAAGACGGTGAAATTCAGGGTATGCTTGATATTTTACGAATACCTTATACGCATTCGGGATTAAAAGCATCTGCTTTGGGTATGGATAAAAATCTGACAAAGGAAATTGCCGCAAAACATGGTGTATGCGTTCCTAAGGGAGAAAAAATGACTTATCGCCAATTTAAGGAACAAGGTACATATTTGTCTTTTCCTTATGTTGTTAAACCGGTCAGTGAGGGTTCCAGCGTGGGTGTTTTTATTGTCAAAAATAAAAAAGATTTACAAAATGTGGTTTATGACAACAATGACAGAGAATTATTAATTGAAGAATTTATTGAAGGCAAAGAGCTTACTTGTATGGTATTAGGAACAAAAGCTCATGTTGTTACGGAATTGCGTCCGACCGTTGAGTTTTATGATTACAAAGCCAAATATACCGATGGTATGACACAGCATATTCTTCCGGCCGAAATACCTGAAGATGCAGCCAATGTTTGTAAGCATTATTCGGAAGTTTTGCATAAAGCGTTGGGTTGTCGCGGTGTTTCTCGGTGCGACTTTAGATATAATCCGCAACAGGGTGTCGTTTTATTGGAAATTAATACCAATCCGGGGATGACACCATTGTCTTTAGTGCCGGAGCAGGCGAAATATATCGGAATTTCTTATGAAAAATTATGCTCTTATTTGGTGGAAAATGCTTGTTGCCGGAGTATAGATGAATAAGAAAGTCCTTGTTATTGCGGGTCCGACGGCTTCGGGAAAATCAAAGTTTGCCCTTGATAAGGCATTGGAGTTGAACGGTGTTATTATTAATGCCGATTCAATGCAGGTCTATAAAAATACGCCGATTATTTCTGCAGCACCCGGTGCGGAAGATAAAGCCTTGGCAGAACACCGTTTGTATGAAATTTATGACAATGCCGTTAACGGAACGGTGGTTGATTGGTTGAATCTTGCCGTTGCCGAAATAAGAGATGTTTGGCAAAACGGAAAAATACCGATTGTTGTCGGCGGAACAGGAATGTATATTGATAATCTTATCAACGGAACGACACCAATTCCGGAACCGAAAGCCGAAATAAGAGAACAAGTTTTTACCTTTTTGCAGCATGAGGGACAAACCGCTTTATATGAAGAATTACGACGCATAGATAAAGCCGGTGCAGCGATGGTTAAACCTAACGATACAACAAGGGTGCGTCGAGCTTATGAAATTATGTTGCAGACAGGAATTTCTATCAGTGAGTGGTATAAAAAACCGATGATTAAACAATTGCCGGAAGCGGATTTTGAAGTTTATAAAATCATACCGGATACGGAAGTTTTAGATAAACGTTGTTTTGAACGTTTTGATGTTATGATGCAAAAAGGTGCATTGCAAGAGGTTGAATATTTACACAGTCGAAATTTAAATAGAAGTCTGCCTTCAATGAAAATGCTCGGCGTGCCTGAACTTTTGTCTTATTTGGACGGAAAATTATCTTTAGAAGAAGCTGTCAGTTTGGCGAAACTTCATACCAGACAATATGCTAAACGTCAAAGAACATGGTTTAGGAATAAATTATCTGCGAATTTCTGTTTAAGCGTAATAGAATAGTTATTTGACAAAATAGAGAAAATAATATATATTTATTTTATTCGGAGGTTTCCTATGATTAATATAGATTTAAACAGAATTTCTTTTGAAGATCTTGGTATTACAGAAAAAGCTGAAAATTTAGGATTATTAAGACCGTTAAACGATATTCCTACACAAAATGCCGGTGCTTATAAAAATGTTGAGCTTGATGCTGATTGCAGCAGTAATCATGAAAAATTGGTTGATGTTGCTGAATATGGCATTAAAAGTGTTCCTTATTATCGGACACAAGCTTCTTTGAATCCTACTTATAAACAGAATATTCCCGGAGCTCCCGATATAAATTATGTACGTACAGGCACTGTTGAACGTTTGCAAAAAGCCAATGAAATTTTAGCACAGCTGGGTTTGGAGCTTGTTGTTATTGACGGACATCGTTCTCCTGTTACGCAGAATATTTTGTTTAGTGCGTTTAAAGAACAGTTTTTTGAAAAACATAATTGTGCAAAATATCAGGAGACACCCGAAAATAAAGAAATTATTGCCGAAAAACGCCGTTTTTATGATGCTTCAGCCAGAGAATTTGCTTTGGATTTTTGTTCAAGCGCTGAAAATTTTGATGAAAAAAATCCTAAAACATGGTCGATTCACTCTACCGGTGGTGCTGTAGATGTTTATATGGCTGATATTAAGAGCGGCAAAATTGTGGATATGGGTGAGGATTATTTTGACAAACCGGCTTCCGAGACCTGTATGGGATATTATGAGCAGAAAGATGCTGTTTCAGACTCTCATCAGGAAGGTTTTAGAAATGCACGCAGAGTTTTATATAATACAATGACATCGTTGGATTTTGTTAATTTTGGAAATGAATGTTTTCATTTTAGTTTTCAGGATCAGTATTGGGGTTGTGTTAAGGGTGTTCCGGCGCGTTACGGTTATACTCAAAGTCCAAAAGATAAGAAATTGTCA
>CAYTQF010000063.1:0-7755 GCA_964440165.1 uncultured Azospirillaceae bacterium | reverse complement strand
ACTTGTTATGAGGGAAATCCGAACGCTTCGACAGATGTTAGCTTGATGTATGATCCGTATTATGGTTATGCAAGCTGTAAGGATGATTTTTCACAAGGTGAAACATGGAAACAGGATGATACAAATCCGAGAATGTGCGTATGTAACCGAAATAATCCTGATCAAAACTGGTATTTACCTTATGATTATACCAAATATGCTGAACCTGCGGAGAACGGATTTTATAAAGGAGCCTATGGTTTGGCTCTCAGTTGTACAGATAATGAATCTTCTTATTATGGGTATAAAAATTGTAAGCGAGGATATAGTTTTAATGAAGGTAAATGTGTAACATATTTCTGTGGAAGTGAGTATATCGGAAAAACGCCATATTATAATGAAGCGCACTTAACACCGTTTCCTTGGTGGTCATCTGAAAATGAGTGGAATTTTAATAGCAATGATCTTGATAAATGTATTGCCCGATATAAACACTATGAAACGGAAAATGGAGTTAAATTAGGTGATGAAAGCGTTAAAGATTTATTGGTTGATGGTTGTAATGACGGAACGGAAGAAGCATGTTGGAAATGTTTTTCTGAGGTTAATTTAGCTAAAGAGAAAACAGTTAACGGTCTATATAAAGCTCATGGGAGATTTAAGATTGTGTCATATTATTGTCGTTCTCATGCCGGATCAGCTCCAAGAGTATTCTATAATGTTCCGCAATGTCTTAATGTGGAGACAAATAAGACGAAGTATAGTTATAAGTATTGGCAAGTTGATAGTTTTCGCTGTTATAAGTATTGCAAATTGACAGAGTTGGATAGATGTTATGTTGGTGATGTGGTGATTGATGATCGTATCGGTTATGGTAATACTAAAATAGGTTATGTTTTCTATATGAGTGGTATACGTCGTTATATTTTACCGTATAGAGGAACAAGACAAGATAAAAACACTTGGAATGCAGCTAAACAATGGGTGGATGATTATTATCCGGGAGTAAATGATTCTTCCATGGCTACCGATGTAAAGGTAAAGTATGAGCATGATCCGTTGTTTGGAAAAGGAAAATGGGTATTTACCGGTTTGACTCTTCAGTGGCAAGAGAATCTTCAGGTAATTATTTCGCATGAAGGATCAGGAGACGTTACTCCAAGTGTAGGGTATGCTGCTTGGCTCTCAAATTCTGCATATTATGATGGTACGGTGAGTAAAACTGTTGATCCAAACACCGTCATTAATGGGGTTAGAACAATTCCTGGTGTCGGTTATATACCTACAGAAGTGTGTAATGTAATATCTTGTGGAGGTGAGTGATGCGGTATTTAATCAGCAGTGTGTTTTCCTTAAGTTTAATCTCTATAGCACAAGCGACTGAATTATCGGTTGAAGAACAATGTATCGCTTTGGGGTATAATACCAAGATATCTATTTGTAAAAACGCCGGTTCTGCCGCTTTGCTCTGTCCTCTGAATAACGGTAGTTCTGATATGGCTGTTTGTATTACAGATTCATGTCGCGGTTATCCTTTATATAAGAAGAGCGGCAAGTTTTATTATCAAGATCAAGCCGGAAATGAAGTTGAGGCTGTACCGAGTAAAGGGCAACTTACAGATCATATGGAAGGCGCTTTTGAAACGTGTGTCTCAGGATATGGAGATAATGCCGTAACATATTATCGGGTGCCGAAATGTAAGGGTGAAGCTTTATATAACAACTATTTCTGCGATGTCGGCTGCGATACGGAAAAGAAATATCCATACACGTATCATCCGGGAAACACAGCCGGTATTGTACAAAAATGTGTTACGGCGGATCAAACGTATTATGGTTATTCGTCTTGTAATAAAGGCTGGGTAGGCGGCTGGTCTGGTCCTGACGGTATCGGTCGTTGTGGTTTGGACGATTGTAGTATGGATGCATATCCGTATTTTCAAAATCCAGAAAGTTTTGAAGAGCGCGGTATGGTTGAGTCTTGTAAAATCGGCGGTGCAACGTATTATCGTTACACAGAATGCAAAAATACGCCTGTTTTTGAGAAAAAAGGCAGTGTTTGTGTTAAGAAATGTGAGATAACTTGTAATAATGTCGGTATTGAAGAGAGTTATGAATTGGAGGGTGATAATAATACTAAAACGAGAATATCATATATTGATTGGGGATGCCGTATAACGACCAGCAAATGCCGTATTGGCGATATTGCCGTTTTGGATAATATAGAAATAGGAATTATTGTTGAGTTGGATGAAGCCGGACATGCTTTATTGATGCCTAAATCTTTGACAACCCCTGTTAGTCAGGTGAACTCTCCGTGGAATCAAACGAAAACAGATCTTCCTCAAATTAAAAATACAGACAGAGATACTTCCGGAAAATTTTTAACAAAAGGAATTATATCATATCAAAAAAGTTCAAGTAATAGTAGTGATGTTTGTTATCCGGCGGTAAGGGTAAATCAATATAGTTTTACTACCGGATGTCCCCATGGTATGTGTAAGGCCGGAGAATGGTTTTTGCCGAATGCCCGAGAAACAAAACAGATTGGTTATAACAGATATATCTTAGCCAATGTTGTGGAAAAAATAGGAGATGCAACGTTTTATTCAGCATACGGTACGGTTTGGTCTGCCAATGAAACAGGTGGAAATTCGGTATATTCTATTATCTTGTCTCGTCCGGATGATGCTGTAGATGGTAATAAAACCGGTTATTGGCGGAACTTTATTCCGATGTTGTCTTTTTAATTGACAGAAAATTTTGTTGAGATTATTGACAAAATATGGTAATACATATCATAACAATCAATTATTAATTCAACAAAATTATTTTATATGAAAAAGATGTTTTCTTTTTGCCATGGCAAACTGAGATGTCATTTCAGCTTTGGGTGGCTGGTGTTCGGTTTGGCTTTCGGGCTTTATCTCCTTTATTATATATTTAAGGAGTTATTTTTGCTATGTTGGCAGGGATGTTATTTCTGCTGGAAGTCAATACCTATCTAAACGAGGATCTCGTTCTATAAAGCTTGTTTTACCTTTGGGTAGACAGGCTTTTTTTGTGTCTTGACAAACTGTATAAATGTGTTAGTTTGGGCGCGATTTGAGATTTTTTATATATTATTGTTTCACTAATTTTTTTCGCTTTATGGCAAAAAACAAGCAGAATTCCAAAAAGGAAAAAGGTTCCGTAAAAAAGCATAAGGAACCGACTGAGTATCAGCGGGAACGCGCGAAGAACAAAGACCGTAAAAAGAAAAACGGACGTTACGGTATCGGCCTGTAAGCGCCTTTCTATCAGAACAGCTTGAAAACTAATGTTTTCAAGCTGTTTTTTTTTTGCTTAATTAAATTATTTGTATGAGGCTCTTTTTATACGATCATTAATGGCTCTTCCGAGACCTGTTTCTGGAATAGGGGATATTGCCAGAGTACGGTTGCCGCAGAGTTTATCTGCTTGTCTTAAAAATGCAAACAGATTTCCGGCCGCTTCACATAAATCACCGGTTTTACTCAGATTCAGATCGGCATTGTCAACATTCCCGAAGCCGATTAAAAATTCATTATCTTGTTTCGTATCGGCATTTATTCTTAAATTATGAGTCGGAGCATAATGTTTGAGCAGTTGTCCGGGAGCACTCGGTTTATTGGGATCTCCGTCTGAAATAAGAATTTTTTCTCCTAAAAACTCTTCAATATCTTCTACAGCCGTACCTCCGGCACGCAATAAAACAATTTGTGTTTGGGTTACGTCTATAATGGTTGATTCAACGCCAACACGACAAGGTCCTCCATCTAATATCATCGGAACTTTATCGCCTAAGCTTTCTTGAACATGTTGGGCTGTGGTGGGACTGACGGCTTTGAATTTATTTGCCGAGGGAGCAACAATCGGAACACCGGCTCTTTGTATTAAATCTAATGCCAAAGGATGATTTGGAATACGCACGGCGATTTTTTCAAGACCGGAACAGGCTAAATCAATTGACGGATTATGCTCTTTACGTTTTAGAATAAATGTTAATGGTCCGGGGCAAAATCGGCGGGCCAGGGCGATAACGCGCTCATCTGTGTAGGCATATTCTATCATGGCATCAATCTCAGCTAAATGAGAAATAAGCGGATCAAAGTGCGGACGATTTTTAGCTTCAAAAATAGATGCAACGGCATGCGCATCATATACATTTGCTCCGAGACCATAAACTGTTTCTGTCGGAAAAGATACCAGTTGACCGTTTTGCAGCATTTTGGCCGCTTTTGCTAAGTTTTCTTCTGATGCTTGATAAATGTTATTCATTCTGTTTCTTCTTTAATTTTCTGTGTTAACTGGTTGTATTTTCTAGCACCGGATTTGCATTGTTGTCAATGATTTGATATTTTTCCTTAAAAAATTTAATAAAATTAGCTTTTTGTTATTTTTTTGCATTATATATTACAAGAGTATTTATTGAGGGTAGGAGGAAATATGCTGAATTTTAATTTTAATGCAGAACAAAAGATAAATGATAATCTTAGAGTTATTGTTTTGCCTGAATTGAAGGATATTGACAGTGCAAAGCTGATTAAACGTTTAGGTAAAGATGAAATTGAAAAATTAAAAAATGCTTTATCTGATGAGAATGTGAAAGACAGTGCCGGCAGTATATTCCGCTTTTATCTTGATAAAACACCGTATTTGGTATTGTTTTTGGGTAAAGAATTAAAACGTCCGCAAAAAATGGCTGCCGCTTTGTATGCTGCAGTTAAAAACTATAGCGAGATAGATGTATTTGGGGCTGAAGTCGTATCTTCGTCTTATTTCAGCGATTTTATTATCGGTTTGGAAAACGCTTCATATAGTTTTGATAAATATTGCACTAAGAAAAAAGCGGAAGATTTTGACAAGTTGGAAAGTGTTAACTTTTTTGGTGTCGCTCAACCGGATGATATGGAACGCATTATGGCCGTAACCAACGCTGTACGTTATGCGCGCGATTTAGGAAACGAACCGGCAAATGTTTTGACGCCGTATGAATTTGTAAAAGATGTGGAGCGTTTAAATTATCTGAAGCTGGATATTGATATTTTAGATGCCGAACAGATGAAACAGGAAAATTTCGGTTTGGCTTTGGCTGTGGCTCAAGGTTCTTGTAATCCGCCATATACAGCCGTTATTCAATGGCGAGGTAATCCTGATAAAAAGGAATTTGATTGCGGTTTGGTCGGTAAGGGAATTATTTATGACAGCGGCGGTTTGTCATTGAAAGGTGCACAGCATATGCGTGCCATGAAACAAGATATGTCCGGCGCCGCGGATGTTTTGTCGGTTATGAAAGCTATCGCTTTGCAAAAACTTCCGATTAATGTTGTTGCAGTTATGGTTATGGCAGAAAATATGCCCAGTGCTGATTCGTATAAAGTTGATGATGTCTTGATTTCTATGTCCGGACAAAGTGTCGAAGTGATTAATACCGATGCGGAAGGGCGTTTAACTTTAGCCGATGCTTTATGGTATATTCAGAAAAAATTTAAGGTTAAAACGTTGATTGATATTGCGACCCTGACCGGCGCATCCAGTGTGGTATTTGGCGGGCAATATGCTGCGATTTTGGGTAATGACGAAAAACTGATTCAGCAATTGATTGCCGCCGGTAAAAATGTTGATGAAAAACTATGGCAATTACCTATGGATGAGGTATTTGACAAATGGATTGATTCTCCAATCGCGGATATGCAAAACTTAGGTAAACGCGGCGTTGCCGGTACTTCAACCGCGGCAGCTTTTTTACAGCGTTTTGTTCACAAAACAACAAAGTGGGCGCATTTGGATATTGCCGGTTGTGAATGTGATGAAAAAACTAAGTTAAGTACCGCATTTGGCGTGCAGCTTTTGTTGAATTATATTCAAACCAATTTTGTAAAATAATTAAATATCCCTCTGATTTATCAGAGGGATATTTTGTATGGTATTATCAAGTAAAATGTAAAAATTTGACAAAATATTTGCAATATGCTATATTTAATAAAATTAATAGCGAAATAAAGAGGGAGAGAGACAATGGAAAATCAAGATAGGGAACAGCTTTTGATTCAAAAACGTGATAAATTACGGCAGGATATTCAAGATCGCGGAGAGATGAAACTTCCTGATTTGATAAAGCTTATTAATCTAGATAGGTCTATAGCTCAAGCAAAAAGCGCTCGAAAACATCCTCGCTGGACGAAGTTTAAAAATTGGTGTTTCAGTAGTCCGAAACTTTCGAATAAAAATCGTCTGGATAAAATGAAGGCAATTGCAAAATCAGTTTTAAAATCTGCAGTTTTATCTCCGATAACAGTTCCTCTTAGTGCTTATTCTTCAACAAAAGATACATTGGCTCGGACCGGCTCTTTAATACGTAATACATTTAGGTATGATCCCTCTGTCGCAAAAACTAAAAATCCGATTTTGAAAGCTTTGAAAACGGGAGTGAAGTCTTTGATGAATCAAAATGCAGCAAATAGTATGTTTTCCGGATTGCAGATTTCGAGATCTATCAATTCTATGCGCTCTCCAACGAATCATCAGGTTGTCCCTGATTTTATTCCTGATGATAAAACCGCTGTTTTGGCTCGTATTCAAGGACGCAAATCAGCTAATGTTGTAAAAGAAGAGACAGTATCTAAGCAAAAAGCTTTTAAAGAAATCTCTCCGGATGTTTTAGCACAAATACAAATATCCGCCGTGCTCAATCATCAAAAATAGTTTGATATAACAGCCCCATCAACGGGGCTGTTTTTTTATGGCTAAAGTTTTCGGGCAGACATAAAAAAATCCTCTGTTTGGAACAGAGGATTTTAACAGCCATGCTTAAGCTTTTAGGAATTTACTTTGCCAGGTACCATTTGCCCTGATCATCTCTGCAAACCGTGTAGAAGGTTCGCAAGTGGAAGAACGTATCGCCTTCGTCCAGGAACTGCCAGTGCAGTTCGTTGAGGTTTACGGTCTGGAGAAGAGCTTCGTCTTCAGCAAAGACCGGGGCGATTTGCAGCTCGTTGTTGCAGATGAACAGCCAAGCTGCGCTGAGCGTTCTATACGGCGAGACGGCGTCGGTGATTTTAACCAGTGCGAATGGTGGCAGTTGGAAGTCATCATTTGCATGGGCAAAACCGATACGGAACACAGCCTCCATGTCCGCCTGATGGAAAAAACGGCTCACCTTGCGGATCTCTTGCTTCTTGTCGTCGTTCTCTGCTACA
This sequence comes from uncultured Azospirillaceae bacterium, assembly GCA_964440165.1. Taxonomy (GTDB): domain Bacteria; phylum Pseudomonadota; class Alphaproteobacteria; order RF32; family CAG-239; genus Scatocola. The sequence goes on along the minus strand of CAYTQF010000063.1, from coordinate 556 downwards.
TAGTAGCAGTTGCCGTCGTAGAAGAAGTGGCTTCCCGTTTCAAGAACGATGATGCTCTGCGGAGTGTTCTGCATAGCTTTTGGTTCGTTGAATACCGGAAGATAGTCCAGCATTGTTTTGCTGTCTTTCATGAGCGCCCATGCATACATTCTTTCTCCGGATGCGGAGATGATGATGCTGAGGCAGACGTAGCCTTTGGGGTAGTTCATTGCCGCAAAGGAGGATTCTGCTTCACAGAGTGATGCGAACAGGCAATTTTCGCCGGCAGGATTGGTAAATTCCTGAGTTGATATTTTTTTTAGCATATGATAATAATTTAAGAAAAATTAATTTTGTCTAAATGTTATCCTAAAGAAATTTAAAATGCAAGATATTATTTGTTTTTTTGACAAAAAAAATCCCCGGCAGATAACCGGGGATTTTTTCCTGTAAGGCTTGATTATTCCGCAGAAACCGTAAATCCAGCCATATGTTCTAACAGGGAACGCTTGTCTTTAACGTTCTCTTGAGCCTTGTTCAACAAGGTCTCGTAGCGTTCAGGATTCATTTTATTGAC
>CAYTQF010000062.1:0-7899 GCA_964440165.1 uncultured Azospirillaceae bacterium | reverse complement strand
TTGCTGATATCTACGATGATATGGATTTGGCTGAAGATATGGTTCGTTATTGTATTCGCCATGTTATGGAAAACTGTCCGGATGATATTGCTTTGTTTGCCAAATATGTTGATCCGACTTTAATGGATACGTTAAATGTTATTATTAATGAAAGCTTTGCACGCATTACATATAGCGAAGCAATTGATATTATGAAAAAATCCGGTCATAAGTTTGAATATACGCCGGAATACGGCATTGATTTACAAACGGAGCATGAACGTTTCTTAGCTGAGGAATATTTCAAAAAACCGGTTATTGTTCGTGATTATCCGAAAGAAATCAAAGCATTTTATATGCGTTTGAATGATGATGGTAAAACCGTTGCCGCTATGGATGTTTTAGTTCCGAGAATTGGTGAATTGATCGGTGGTTCTCAAAGAGAAGAACGTTATGATGTGTTGGTTAAACGCATTGAAGAAATGGGCATGAAAGCAGAAGATTATTCTTGGTACTTGGATTCTCGTAAATACGGTTCTGCACCGCATGCCGGTTTCGGATTGGGTTTTGAACGTATGATGATGCTGCTGACCGGTATCAGCAATATCCGTGATGTTATTCCGTTCCCGAGAACACCGAATTCCATTAATTTCTAACGGAGATAAAAATGAAAAAACTGTTGTGTGCTCTGTTACTTATAGCTGTACCTTGTTTGTCCTTTGCTGTTGAAGTGGACGATCCTTTGGCACCGGGACACAAATTTGATCAGGAAGAAGTAACAGAGCAGGCAGCAGTTGAGGAAAAAGAGTGGGAAAAACTGCCCGAATGTAATGATGAAGTTGTTATCACAAGTGTTTTACAAAAAATAGATGAATATAATAAAGAACATCCGGTGGCATCAATTTTAGCAACACGCAATCGCTTATTGCGTAAACGTTTTTTAAGCGCCTATAGTGAACAACCTTTGAATAGTGTTTCTTCTAAAAATAATCGAGATGTTGCTAATAAAATTTTGATGTTAAAGATTAATGAGCATCTGACAGACAAGACAATCAAACTATGTCGCGGTACATTTAATATTACACGTTTTGAGCCCGTATTCCTGATTATCTATAAAGAGTCATATGGACCTGCAACAATTGAGATTATGAATATTTCGGATAATCCGCAAGAAAGCTTAAAAGTTCAATTGATGTAAAAAAATTCGCGATGCACTTGATTTGGGGGCAAAATCGTAATAATATACAGCCTCAGGTATTGATAAACGTATTCTGATGATTATATACCGATAGGCAAAGCCAACTTGAAAGAAGGTAAAAAGATGAGTCAAAATAGCAATATTATGGTGGTTGACAATAAGTCAAATCTTCCTGTTGTTATTGACGGAAACGGCTTGCTTGCTTACTTTGAAAGAATCAAGAAATTCCCCGTATTAAGCGAAGAAGAGGAGACAGATCTTCTCATTGAATTTAAACAAAACGGCAATCTGCAAGCTGCTCAAAAGCTTGTTACATCTCATCTGCGCCTTGCCGCAAAAATTGCAATGACTTATCGTTGCTATGGGCTTCCTTTGGCAGATTTGATTTCTGAGGCCAATATCGGTTTAATGCAGGCTGTCAAAAAGTTTGATTTGGATAAAAAGGTGCGGTTATCCACATATGCCATTTGGTGGATAAAAGCTGCCGTTAATGATTTTGTTTTACGTTCTTGGTCTTTGGTAAAAATTGGGACGGTTGCTGCTCAAAAAAAACTTTTTTATAATCTGAATCGGATTAAAGCAAGATTAGGTATTTATGAAAATACTTCTTTAACGCCGGAAAACGTTAAAATGATTGCTCAAGAATTAGTTGTTGATGAAAAAGACGTGATTGAGATGAATCAACGTCTTCATTCCGATAGTTCATTAAATGTTTTGGTGGGTGATGAGAATCAACAGGAAAAAATGGATATGTTGGTTGATCCTCGTCCAAACATTGAAACCCGTTTGGCCGTTAAACAAGAAATGTCTTATAAACAGCAGATTCTCAATAAATGTCTGAACAAACTCGGGGAACGTGAGCAATATATTATTCGTCAGCGTATGTTAACGGACACACCGGTAACGTTGGAAGAGTTAGGTGCTGAATTTGGTGTTAGCCGTGAACGGATTCGGCAAATTGAGAAAAAAGCTTTTGATATGTTGGCTGAGTTAGTGAAGTCTGAAGTTGCACAAGATATAAAGGTATAAAATTATGTGGCGTAAAAATTATGATATATCATTAGCGGCTTTTAATTTGAGAATAACCAAACATTTGGAACTTGTGCGTTTATGCAAACAAGAAAAAGGTAAAACAATCTGTCGTTATTTTTGGATGAAGGTAAAATAACCCGTGTCTGTTTATTCGGAGCTTGTCTCCCGGCTGTCTTCCTCTCATATAGATTCTCCTCGTCTTGAAGCGCGTCTGATATTGTCTGCCGTTTTGGCATGTGATGAAAATGACAGTCGTATTTTATCCTGTGAATTGGATGATCTTCAGCACCAAAAATTAGAAGATATGATTCTCCGGCGTCTGGCGCATTGTCCTTTAGATAAAATTTTAGGACATAAAGAATTTTATAAATACGATTTTATTGTTAATCAGGATGTTTTATCGCCCCGTCCGGATACCGAAATTCTAGTAGAAGCAGCTTTGCAGGAAATGAAATCGCAACAAGGTTCAATCTTAGATTTAGGAACAGGCAGCGGCTGTATTATTTTGAGTTTGTTGGCTGAAAAATCAGAGTGGTATGGTGTGGGTGTTGATGTCTCAGCTAAAGCTTTGACCATAGCTGAAAAAAATGCGGAAAAACTCGGTGTAGAATCTCGAATTCGCTGGATAAATAAAAATTGGTTTGAAGATGATTTTATAGAAGTTATCAACGATAAATTTGATGTTATTGTATCTAATCCTCCCTATATTCCGGATGCGGATATTGCGTTATTAGATATGGAAGTCAAAAGTTATGATCCGATGTCTGCATTGTCCGGAGGACAAGACGGTTTCGATTCGTATAAGAAAATAGCGAAGCTCGTACCTTTTCTTTTGAAAGAGAACGGTTATATATTTTTAGAGGCCGGAATAGGGCAAGCCGGGCAAATTGCTGAGATATTTGCTGCCGTCGGGTTAAAAAAGGTAAATATAATCAAAGATTTATCAGGAATTGAACGTTGTGTAATTTTGAAAAAATAATTTGCATTTAAGAATTTTATATGTATTATGACATCCGAGCATATAGTTTGAAGAATGCTTATTTATTTTTTTCCGAAATGAATTTATTTTTTTAATGAGATAAACGGGGCTGTGTAATATTCCTGCTGCCTGTTTTTTGAGTCAACTATGGTATAAGAATGAAAAGATCAAATAATAAGTTTAGAAACAACAATAATAATGGCAATAGCCAAATTTATTCCCTTAATTATAAATTCGACAGCAGCAGTGTTGCCGGAAAATGTTGCGGTACAGCATTAGATTTAATCAAAAGATATAATGAATTGGCAAAAGATGCTGCCAGCAATAACGATTATGTAACGGCTGAAGTTTTTCGTCAATATGCTGAGCATTATCGTAAGATTGTAACTGAAATTAATGAGAAAAAACAGCAGAACCGCCAGTTTAATACACCGCAGCCGCAAAATGATACGGAAGAAAACAAAGCTCCGGAAGCTCAGTCCGTTGCTGAAGAAGCTGCACCGGCATCGGCAGAAACACCGGTTGTGGAGAAGAAATCTTTTACGGTTGTTGAAATTCCTCATAGTGAAGCAGAAACAGCTGTTGAAGCATCATCCGAAGATGCTGCGCCGCGTAAACCTAAGAGAGTATATCGTCGCAAGACAGCAGCCGCTGAATAATTTTTTGTAGAAAGGATAACCGATGTTTTTGATCGCCTCATTTATTATCGGACTTGCGGCGTCAGCCATAACCGCAAAAACATTAATCGGCTATACTTCTCTTAAATGGTGGTGGAAACTGCTTATTTCGGGTTTTGTGTGTTTTTGTTGGTTTGGTCATATCGGTTTGTCATATGCCAGACATCACGGTTGGTTACCACTTCCTTTGTATAATATTGCTGCCATATGTGTATATGTCAGTCTGGGATTTGGCTTTATTCTGTTGACTTTGTTACTGTTACGTGATTTTGCGTGGTTTTCAAGTTATGGTGTTGCCAAGGTCGCAAAATTAGATTGTTGCGCAAAGCTAAATCCGTTTGCCATACATTCATTAAATGTTGCTAATATTGTTACGGTAAGCTTAGCTGTATTGTTAACGGCATATGGAATGTTTGAGGCATTGAAATTTCCTGCAATTCGAGAAATTACCATTGCAGATGCCAAAATTAATGTGCCGGTAAAAATAGTAATGTTAAGCGATTTGCATATTAATCGTACTGTTTCCGAGGCAAAAGTCAGACGCTTGGTTAATAATGTTAATGCTCTTCAGCCCGATGTGATTTTAATTGCGGGAGATATTGTGGATGAGGCACCGAATATTATTCAAAAACAAATGGAAACTCTGGCACAGTTAAAAGCTAAAGATGGAACATTCATTGTTTTTGGTAATCATGATTTTTATTCGGGAATGCTTCCTTGGTTGAAGCGTTTTAATGAGCTTAAATTTGGCGTATTGTTTAATAATGGCGTGTTATTGCCGAATAATATATTTATTGCCGGAATTCCCGATAAAAGTATTGAAAAAATGTCTGAGCTAATCAAGATTGATTTGCCGAAGGCTTTGCACGATAAACCGGATAATGCCTATACGGTTTTAATGTCCCATACGCCGTTGTTTCAAAATGCTCCTGTAGAAGGCATTGATTTGCAAGTTTCGGGACATACGCACGGCGGACAGATTTTTCCGTTTCATTTTTTAGTTAAAGCCGCGAATAAGTATTTAGCCGGTTTATATGAGGAAGCCGGTTATAAGGTTTATGTTTCTCGCGGTGCCGGTTTTTGGGGACCGCCGATAAGGCTGTTTGCGCCATCGGATATTACGGTATTTAACTTAATTCCACAGGCTTAAAGAAAATATTTTTCTTGATTTTGGGTCAGAGAACTTGATTTTTGCGTAAGGGATTGCCTATATATAAAGTATAGGAACAAAAAGAGGTAACGCAAATGAATTTTGATAAATTGACCAATCGTTCTAAAAGTCTGGTGCAAGATGTCGTAAGTTTGGCGTCTAATCGTAAACATCAGTATATTTCACCTGAGCATATCCTAAAAGTTATGTTGAATGATAATGATCCGCAGATTGTAGATCTGATCTTAAAGTCAGGCGGTAATTTAGCGGATATACAACGCAGAACGGATGAGGTTTTAAGTAAGATTCCTGCAGTTACCGGTGCGGCCGTACAAAGCCTGATGTCGCAAGATTTTTCACGTGTTATGACCGAGGCTGAACATTTGGCGGAAAGCTCTGGCGATAAGTTTGTAACATTGGAGCGTATTTTGCAGGCATTAGCTCAAGGCAGCAGCAATAATGCTTCAGAGATTTTGAAACAAAGCGGTGTTAATCCGGCTTTATTAAAACAAGCGATTGATGAATATCGCAAAGGACGTGTTGCAGACAGTGAAGGTGCGGAAGATAATTTTGAGGCATTAAAAAAGTATGCCATAGATATCACGGCCAAAGCGCGAGAAGGAAAATTAGATCCTGTGATTGGTCGCGAACATGAAATTCGCCGCACGATTCAAGTCTTATCTCGCCGCACAAAAAACAATCCGGTTTTAATTGGTGAACCGGGCGTAGGTAAAACGGCAATTGTTGAAGGCTTGGCGATTCGCATCGTGAATAATGATGTTCCTGAAAGCTTGTTGGATAAACGTTTGTTAGCGTTGGATATGGGGGCGCTGATTGCCGGCGCTAAATACCGCGGAGAGTTTGAAGAGCGCTTGAAGGCCGTTCTTAAAGATGTTGAAGCAAGCGATGGTAATATTATCTTGTTTATTGATGAAATGCACACCATAGTTGGTGCCGGAGCCGGTGAAGGCTCTATGGACGCGTCAAATTTGCTCAAACCGGCTTTAGCGCGAGGCGAACTTCATTGCCTGGGCGCAACCACATTGAATGAATATAAAAAATATGTTGAAAAAGATGCAGCGTTGGCGCGCCGTTTTCAGCCGGTATTTGTTGATGAACCGGATGTTGAAGAAACAATTTCTATTTTGCGCGGTATTAAAGATAAGTTTGAACTGCATCACGGCGTTAAAATTTCCGATCCGGCATTGATTGCCGCAGCCACATTATCTAATCGTTACATCAGTGATCGTTATCTTCCGGATAAAGCGATTGACTTAATGGATGAGGCGGCCAGCAGTTTGCGTATGTCGATAGATTCCAAGCCGGAAGAATTGGATGAATTAGATCGTCGTTTGCTTCAGTTGAAAATTGAGAGAGAAGCCTTAAAAAAGGAAACAGACGAAACCTCAAAAGCCCGTTTAGAACAAATTGGTTATGAGATTTCAGGGCTTGAAGTCAAAGCAAAAAATCTGACTGAAAAATGGCAGGAATCAAAACAAGAACTGGCGGCGCTGACAGATTTAAAAGATCGCTTGGATAAAGCGAGAATTGAAGTCGAAATTGCTCAGCGTGAAGGGAAATATGAACGTGCCGGAGAATTGCAGTACGGAATGATTCCTGAACTTGAGAGCCGGATTAAAGCGATTGAAGAACAAAACGCTAAGCAAGCAGGCAGTGTTAGAGAAAATGTAACGGCAGAAAATATTGCGGCGGTTGTTTCAAAGTGGACCGGAATTCCGGTTGATAAAATGCTTGAGGGCGAGCGGGAAAAGCTGGTTCATATGGAAGAATATTTAGGCAAACGCGTTATCGGACAAAAAGATGCCATTGCCGCCGTATCCAATGCGGTTCGTCGTTCACGCGCAGGTATTAATGATGCCAATCAGCCCATCGGATCATTTCTGTTTTTAGGACCGACGGGTGTCGGTAAAACAGAATTAAGCAAAGCTGTTGCCGAGTTTTTGTTTAATGATGAAAATGCGATTCTTCGTGTTGATATGTCGGAGTATATGGAAAAGCATGCTGTTTCGCGTTTAATCGGTTCTCCTCCGGGATATGTCGGATATGAGGAAGGCGGTCTGTTAACGGAATCAGTTCGTCGTCGTCCATATCAGGTTATTTTGTTTGATGAGGTTGAAAAAGCGCATCCGGATGTCTTTAATATTTTATTGCAAGTATTAGATGACGGTCGTTTGACGGACAGCAAAGGCAAGACGGTTGATTTCAAAAATACATTGATAATCATGACCTCGAATTTAGGGTCTGAAATCTTGGCCAATGCCGGCGGACAAGACGATTCTCGTCAAGTTCGGGCAAAAGTTATGGATATTGTCAAAGCTTCGTTCCGTCCGGAATTTATTAACCGTATTGATGAGATTACACTGTTTCATCGTTTGGATAAAAGTAATATTAAAGATATTGCCAAGATTCAAATTGCGAAGATTGAACAACGCCTGAAAGAACGCAATATTACAATAAATGTAACGGATGCGGCTTTTGCGTGGATTGTAAACAATGGTTATGATGCCGTGTATGGTGCACGTCCGTTAAAACGTTTATTAAAAACTCAGATAGAAAACAAATTGGCGCTAAAAATCATTGAAGGCGAAATCGGTGATAATGATATTGCGGATGTTATTGTCAACAATGGGGCTTTGGATGTTGTGAAGAGAAAGCATGCCAAACGTGATTGATGTCGAAAGCCTTTATCAAAAAGCCATACGGATTGCGGATACCTATGATGTCAGCACGCCGTCAGATAGTGTTGTCTTGTATAGTGTAAGCTATTTGCCTACAACGGAAAACAGAGACAAAGCATTTGCCTATATAAAAGAACATCCGGATTCGTATACCATAGAAAAAACCGAATGCGGACAAGCATTGT
>CAYTQF010000061.1:0-7917 GCA_964440165.1 uncultured Azospirillaceae bacterium | reverse complement strand
CTGCTCGTAATTATCAGCAAAATTGTCAAACAACTTTTGAATATAAATTTGATTATCTTCACTTAATTCTCCTTTGAAAGCAGCATTCAGACGTTGGGCAAAAACATTATCCGGTGCCTTTTTGAGCCAATTTTCTGCAATTTTTTTTGCCGTGTCGGCATCTTGATAGTATAACATCGTCAGTGTTTCGGCAATATTAACCGTATAAGCTTCAGTATGCGGATCACGAATAAAAGCATTGAAAAATAAGCCGAGAGCTTCTTCATATTCCTGCATGTCTTTTAAGACCAATCCCAAATTATTGCTTATTTCAGGTAATTCAGGATTAATTATGACTGCTGCTCTATATCCTTCTAAAGCTTCTTGTTTGCGTCCCGTTTGATACAACATATTAGCATAGTTGGCATGAGCTTCCAATGAATGAGCATCCAAATCTAAAGCTTGTTTAAAGTATTGTTCCGATAATGCAAAGTTTTCTTTTTTTGCCGCAAAACAGCCCAGATTAACCATTGCTGTTACAGATGAAGGATTAAGTTGTAATGCTTGTTCAAAATATTTTTCAGCTTCTACCGGAGAGTTTTCCGATAATAATTCAGCCAAGCTCAATACAATATCATAAATATCAGGTGTATGGATATCGGCTTGCCGTAGAAGGGTGAGGGCGTCTTCATTACGCTGTTGTCTGCGGTATAATCTACTGAGAAAATAACTGATTGACGGTTCGACAGGATGTATATTATGTAATGTTTCCAGCTTGATAATATCTTCTTGTAAAAAAGCAAGGTTGGCTTGCGGTAAAAGATATGTATTGTCCAGTTCTATGGCTTTGTTGTAATTTTGTACAGCATATTCTTTTTCGTTCAGAGATTGCCAGACTTCTCCGAGATTATTATAAGCTTCTTTTAAATCCGGTTTGTTTTCGATTGCCTTTTTATAGGCTTCTATAGCCTCATACGGCTTATTTATATTATGTAAAGACAGTCCTAAGTTAAAGTAAAATAACGCTGCTTGCGGTGCCTGTTTTATAGCTTGATGAAACCAGTTGATTGCCTGATTGTGCAAACCTTTTGTTTGGGCTATTAATCCCATTAAATTTAAAACATCGGGATTTTTCGGTGCTGCTTCCAGAATTTGTCGATATAATTGTTCCGCTTTGCTCAAATCTCCGTTTTCGTGAAACTGCAATGCCTGTCTGAATAAAATATCGTAACTCATTATTGTCTCCTTGATATTTTAATATTCCTAATTTGTAAATATTTAGTCAATTTGGCAAAATTTTGCTTGTAATTATTGTTTTTGTGTATTAGAGTGCTGATACTTTCGGGAATGTGGGCTTTTGCCCCGTTTGCAATTTATGTTGCAGACTACCGGGACAATAATGTTAAATAATAAAGGAAAAACCTAATGAAAAGTATTGTTTCTGCAAAGAAAAAACCAAGCCGCCGTTATGGCGCAAATCTGTGGGGCGATCCGAAAAGCCCTCTGAACAAAAGAGAATATGCTCCGGGACAACATGGTCAGAGAAGAAAAAAGAGCACTGACTATGGTATTCAGCTGTATGCAAAACAAAAATTAAAAACATATTACGGCAATATTTCCGAAAAACAGTTCCATAAATATTATGTTGAAGCCGTAAGACGTACAGGCGATGCTGCCGAAAACTTTGTCGGTATTTTGGAATCTCGTTTAGACAATCTGGTTTATAAAGCAAAATTTGTTCCATCTGTTTTTGCTGCTCGCCAGTTTGTTAACCATGGTCATGTTACCGTTAACGGTAAAAAGGTTAACATTCCTTCTTATCTGGTTAAAGTGGGCGATGTGATTGAAGTTCGTGAAAAATCAAAACAGTTGGCAATTGTTGCTGCTGCTTTGGAATCTGCTAATCGCGATTTCCCTGGATATTTGGAAGTTGATCCGAAGAAAATGACGGCTAAATACACATTTACGCCGAAATTTGAAGATATTCCGTATGCTTGTGCTATGGAACCGAATCTGGTTATCGAGTACTACTCAAGATAATCGGCTTTCTATATCAAAAAAAGAAATCCTCAGAGCTGTGCAGTTCTGAGGATTTTTTCTTTAAATGTGTATTTAAATATGTTTTATATAAGTAGGCGATTAACATTTTTTTATAGGATTAAGTTATTATGCAGGATGTTTTTGTGGACAGCCAAAGCGGTGTAGCATACAGAAAGCGCAAAAAAAAGTATACTTTTGCCGGATTTATTTTATCCTTTTTGATAATGACTTTGATTCTGTGGAGTGTGATAGCTCTTGATTTTGTTTTATTCGCTCAATCCGGCGGTGCTTCTTTGTTTGATGGCGGATTTTTCTTTAGACCGGAAATTTCAGTTGTTTTAGCCGGAATTCTAGTTTTTTCTGCCGGCATGATGCTGTTATCTTGTTTTTCAAGAAAATTACAGGCTTTTCTTATTGCCGTATTTTGCGGTGTAATCGCATGGGGAATGATGAGCCAGTTTTTGCTTCCGGATAAAACAACTTTTCTTTCTACTTTGTTATTACCATATTTGGGAACGCAGGTAATGTATTTAAGCGGATATTCTCATTATTTGGCTGCATTAGTTGCTTTTTTTGTTGTTTATTGGTTGTTGAGCTCAAAAACAAACAGTCGATTAGTGTTTTTAACGGTTATGTTGGTGGCTTTATTTGGTGTTTTGGCCAAAAACCATTTGCAAAATGATGCGGATTCTGTCTTTCAGGAAACATTTGCGGAAAATAATATTGAAAATCAGGCTCCTGTTGGGAAAATTGTTTATTTGTTTTTACCGAATTTTTCTTCTTTTCCGGCAATCGGTGATACTGATGAAAAAGATCTCAATAAAAACGGCGCATTAAAAGATGTGATGCAGGGCTTTTTGTTTAAGAATAATTTTAAGGTTTATCAAAATGCTTATGTAACAGATAATAATCCGTTCGTTAATATTGCTCAGATATTGAATTTTTTGGATAATAAGCCGATTAAAAGCCATTTAGCTGAAGCTAAAACAGAACCATTATGGGATTTTTCTCGCTTAAATCAAGTTTCTGTTCAGTTAAAAGATAATCACTTTTCTGACAGTTTTAAAAAAGCCGGCTACAAAGTTTCTGCTTATCAGTCCAGAGGTATTGATCTTTGTGGTAAAAACGGTAAACAAGAAGCTGATCGATGTGTTTATAAAGCTGATTTTCCCGTTTATCCGGTAAATGTAACGGCTTCTCAAAAAGTATTTTTATTATTAGGGCAGTGGATCGCCAGTATGGATTTAATCAATTTACCGATGTTTGAGAGTTATGTGCATTTTGCTTTAGATGCGCAACAATCAGCCGCGCTAAAACTTCCTTACGAAAAAATGTATGTCTTAAATTCCGAGAAAGTTTTAGATAAATTGCAAAATGATCTGCATCACGATGAAGGAGCGAATGTTTATGCAGCTTATGTCGATTTGCCGTCGGATCTGTTGATTTATAACGAATATTGCCAATTAAAGCCTACAAAACAATGGAATACTCAAACGGTAGATAGCGCCAGTATAGCAACGGTTCGCGATTATAATGAACAGATGATGTGTACGTTAGGCTTGTTACAGAATTTTATTAATGGAACAAGAGCTGAAAATATTACTCTGGTTATTATCGGTGCCGGCGGGCGTACAGGTCAAGCAGCCAAAGCAGATAAGACTCTTGATTTTTCAGATACTTTCAAAAATGCATATTCTGTATTTTTTGCCGTAAAAGAGCCTCATGGCAGATTTATCCTTAATCGTCAGGTTTGCAGTGTACCGACTTTGATAAAAAATTATTTGTTGAATACGGAAGGATGTGAAGAACTTGCGGAATTTGCCGTTAATGATGTATTGAAAACCAAGACAACAAATTATCTGAGCGAGCATACTATTAGTCCGGAAAACATGAAAAATGCCGGGAAAGCTTTTTCCGCTTGGTTTATGCAATGGCTGAAAGTTAACAAAGAAGTTCAAAAAGCAGAGTTTTCTTATGTGCCAATTCCTAAATCTTCTGTAGAAACACAAGATTATGATATGATTCTCCATGCCGGAAAAGCCATCTCGGATAAGTTTTTGAATGAGACAAGTGTTGTTGAATCTGATGTTCAAGAAGAAGACAGCCTTGTGCCTGCAGAAAATGAGAATGATGTTACCGTTGAGGAAAGTGAAGTTTCCGTAAACTCAGGTGAAACCGCAATGTCTCAGGAGCAAGATGCAATAACGGAAACATCCGAAGAAGCAAATCAACTTCAAGACAAAAAAGATGAGAAAACAGAGGATATCAAGGAAGAAGTTAAAGTAGAAGATAAACAAAATAGCGAAGAAAAACAGGAAATTTCCGAAGCAAATGAAGATGCAATAGATATTCCTCTTGAAGTTGTAACAATTTCCGAACCGGAAGTTAAAGCAGTTACAGATGAAGTCTCGGCAAAACTTTCTGAAGAAACTGAAAAACAGTCTAATGAAGCAAATGATGTAAAACAAGAGGAAACAGCTGTTGAAACAGTACAGAAAGAAGTAATATCAGAAGAGAAAATCGAAAAAAATCCTGAAGTTGTTGGGCCTTCTCCCAAAGTATCAGAACTCAAAGAGATACTTTCTCACGACGATAAACCTGCTGTTTCCGGAGACTTTTTGCTCGAAGATGATGAAGAATGGGAACTTAATCCGGCTAAAGCGTTGGGTTTGGATCCCAGTGTTGATACTCAAGAACGTATTGTTGTAAAAGTTAAGTAGTTTTATGAAAAGAAACGGTTTTTGGCATAAATTTACATCTAATAAACGAGCTTATCGTGCTTTATGTTTTTTTGCCGTTTTATTTTTTATCAGTTTGTTTTCTGAGTTAATTGCTAATGATAAGCCTTTAATTATTCAATATAAAAATGAGTTTTATTTCCCTCTGTTAAAAACACATACCGATAAGGATTTTGGTGGAGATTTCCCAACGCCGGCAGATTATAAAGATCCTTTTATTCAAAAAAATATTCAAGATAACGGTTGGATGGTTTTACCGATAATTCCTTTTTCTTTCAATACGGTAGACTATGATTTGAAAGTTCCGACACCCGCAGCACCTTCATTTCGGCACTGGTTGGGAACAGATGATGAGGGAAGGGATATTATCGCACGCATACTATATGGTTTGCGTTTATCGGTTGTTTTTGCCTTTTTATTGACGCTGCTTTCATCGGCAGCCGGTATTACGGCCGGTGCAATTCAAGGGTATGCCGGCGGACGTATTGACTTGTTTATGCAGCGTTTTTTAGAAATATGGGATGCTTTGCCGCAGTTGTTTATTTTAATTATTGTTGCCAGTATTTTTGAGGCATCATTTGGAATATTACTGCTGATTATGCTTTTGTTTTCGTGGACGAGCTTGACAGGAGTTGTGCGGGCAGAATTTTTGAGAACGCGTAACTTTGAGTTTGTTAAGGCTGCAAAAGTGTTAGGTGTCAGTAATGCTCGTATTGTGTATCGTCATATCTTACCGAATGCTTTAATTGCAACAATTACATTTTTGCCTTTTTTGCTTTCGGAAGCCATTGTGGCTTTGACGGCTCTTGATTTTTTGGGGCTGGGACTATCTCATGAATATCCTTCTTTGGGGGATTTGGTTCGGCAAGGTAAAGATAATCTGCAAGCTCCCTGGATCGGTATCAGTATTTTTATTGTGTTATCTACCTTGTTGACTTTGCTTATTTTTATCGGCGAAGGAATGCGAGATGCCTTGGATACAAGGAAGAATAAATAATGGCTTTGTTAGAGGTTAGAAATTTAAGTGTCGGATTTGTAGGGAAAGCAATTCCCGCAGTTAATGATATCTCTTTTTCTATAGAGCAGGGCGAAGTTATTGGCATTGTCGGAGAGTCCGGATCCGGAAAATCCGTCAGCGCATTATCTGTTTTGGGACTGTTGCCATACCCTAAAGCTTTTCATACAAAAAAATCATCTATAAAATACAACGGATTGGAACTAATCGGTGCAGATGAAAGCGTTGTACGTCATATTCGAGGAAAAGATATAGCGTTTGTCTTTCAAGAGCCGATGTCTTCGTTAAATCCGCTTCACACGATTGGAAAACAACTTACTGAAAATATATTAATACATAATAAAATCAGTGCAAAAGAAGCTCATTTTAAAGCTATACATTTATTGAAACAGGTTGGTATTCCTCAGGCTGAAGAACGTATGCATGCTTATCCGTTTGAGCTATCCGGTGGGCAGCGGCAGCGTGTTATGATAGCTATGGCGATCAGTAATAATCCGAAGATATTAATCGCCGATGAACCGACAACCGCTCTTGATGTTACAATTCAGGCTCAAATCATTGATTTATTGATGAAATTAAAAAAAGAATTGAATATGGCTGTTCTTTTTATCAGTCATGATTTGCATTTGGTTCATTCGATTGCGGATAAAGTCTGTGTTATGAAAAACGGAAAAATTGTAGAGCAGGGAACTGTACGGCAAATTTATGATAATCCGCAACATGAATATACTCGTAACTTATTGAATATAAATAAAATAAATAGGAAATTCATTGCAAATAAAGCCGAAGTTTTGAGTGTTGAACGGTTACGGGTTGAATATCCTTTAAAAAAGAATTTATGGGGAAAAGTGATACAGCGAATT
Source organism: uncultured Azospirillaceae bacterium (assembly GCA_964440165.1). Lineage (GTDB taxonomy): Bacteria > Pseudomonadota > Alphaproteobacteria > RF32 > CAG-239 > Scatocola. Next base: position 1,282 of record CAYTQF010000061.1, on the reverse strand, counting down.
AAGGCGGTTAATGATGTTTCGTTAAAGCTTAAATGTGGTACAACATTAGGTATTGTCGGAGAATCCGGATCAGGAAAAACGACTTTAGGTATGGCTGTTGCCGGATTGGTGCGCTATGATGGTGTTGTGCGTCTGTTTGGTACAGATGTGAAACAGCTTTTATCAAAACAAGAACGGCTGAATTTATGTAAAAAGATGCAAATTGTATTTCAAGATCCGTATAATTCTTTAAATCCGCGTATGAATATCCGAGATATTATAGGAGAAGGCTTAAAGGTTCATCATCCTGAACTATCAAAGGAGGCGTATAATCGTCGGATTATTGATATTTTACGTGAAGTAGAATTAGGAGAGGATGCTTTATATAAATATCCGCATGAATTTTCCGGCGGTCAGCGACAAAGAATTGCAATCGCCAGGGCTTTAGTTGTTGAGCCTGAGCTTTTGATTTTGGATGAACCAACGTCTGCATTGGATGTAACTATTCAAAAACAAATATTGCAGTTGCTTTGTGATATTCAGCAAAAAAGAAAATTGAGTTATATTTTTATTTCTCATGATATGCAAGCCGTACGTGTCATGTCTGATAATATTGCGGTAATGAAAAACGGCCGCATTGTTGAATATAATACATCTGAAAATATTTTTAATAATCCACAGCAAGAATACACACAAACACTGATTAAGTCTTGCATTTAAATAATATAATGTTTTCAATATTATATACTGTATTTGTATACATAATATACATTATGCGACAATTATTTGTGGGAGATTTGGAGATGTTCTTTATTTCATCATAGAAATATTCGTTCCTTCATTTTACGTACATTACAAATATATAAGACAAGCAAGCGCCGGTACAATTCGTTCAATCGTATGCTTCTTCATTTGTGTGGCTGCCGGCTGACTGGTATGTTATATTTTTATTTATTATAAAATAAAATTAGAGCTGATGGCGTATCAATTTTTTAATTTATTTATAAGAACATCATTTTAAATTCTATTGCGGAAATATTTATCAGATAAAATGTTATCAGAAATTTTTTTCATTAAATTGGAAAAAAACTTTTCGTTGAAAATCTGCTTTTATCTGGAGATATAACCTTTTTTGACTATAATTTAATTTATCCCTGCTCTTTCTATACGGATACTGCTTTTTTATGCATAAAAGTCAAAAAAAGATATTGACGATATGCGAAAGATATTATACATATATGCAAGTCAACGGAGAGTTGGCAGAGTGGTAATGCAGCGGATTGCTAATCCGTCATCGTGAATA
>CAYTQF010000060.1:0-8272 GCA_964440165.1 uncultured Azospirillaceae bacterium | reverse complement strand
CTGTAACAAAAGTTTCATAAAAAAGTTAGTGCTTTTTTAATAAATACATGATAAATTTATAATTGTTAATATTTAATAAAGATGGCAATTATATTTGTCTATAATCAGGGAGATGTATTATGAATTTTGTTAAAAATAATATGTGGACACTGTGCAGCTTTGTCATTATGTTTGCAATGCTTGCTGCAGGTGATGCCTCTGCTGCTAGCACTATGAATACTACAGGTGGTTCAATTATGGATGCAGCAGCAGGTAAAGCCCGTAACGTGTTTACATCCGTAAAAACCATTACCTTTATTTTAGGTGGTTTCGGTTTGATTGGTATTGCTTATCAAGCAATTATCGGTAAAGTTAAATGGGCATGGTTTGCCGGTTTGGCTGTAGGTTTGGCTCTGTTGGCCGCTGCCGGTGCTATCGTTCAGTACGCAACAGGTTCCAGCGATGCTGACATTGAATCCACATTCGGTCAGGATTCAACCGGCGCTTAAGATTAGGCAAGTTTACATATAACAGACTTTCATCGTTCTCCTGTTATTATGTAAGGAAACCCCCGTTAATATCATTAACGGGGGTTTTCGTCAGAAGTTTGCTATACGTTGCAGGGCTTCTTCTACTTTTGCCTTGTTTTCCAAAGCTTCGGCTTGGCGGCGTTTTTCTTCTTCCACCACCTTTTGCGGAGCTCTTTCAACAAAGCTCGGGTTGCCCAATTTACGGCTGTAACCTTCAATATTTTTGTTGAGGTTATCCAGTTCTTTTTGCAAACGTTCGCGTTCGGCATTAAAGTCAATAACACCTTTTAACGGTAGCAGGATGACTGCTTCTTTAAATACGCTTTGAACCATATCTTTGGTAATTTCTTGGTCTTTGCCAAAAGCAGAGATATCTTCCAAACGAGCCAGAGAACAAATCATTTTATGTAAATTGTTCAAATTTTCCAATGATTTTGGTGCGGCGTCTTTTAAGAAAATACGAATTTTGGTTCCGGCCGGAATGTTCATATTAGCACGAAGAGAGCGGATATCCGAAATCAGATCAATAGCCCAATCGATATCACTTAAAGCATTTGTGTCAATGTGTTCATTTTTAGGCCATGTGGCATGAATGAGTTTTGTATCACGTTCAGTGCTGATATTATTCCATAATTCGGTTGTAATAAACGGCATAAACGGATGCAGAATAACTAAAATTCGATCTAAAACCCAAGCAGCAACAGCTCTGGTTTCTGCAATATCTTCGGCATTGTCTCCGTAAAATACGGATTTGCTTAATTCAATATACCAGTCGCAGAATGTTCCCCATGCAAATTGGTATACGGCATTGGCTGCATCTGAAAAGCGGAAGCTGTCAAGATTTTCCGTAACATCTTTGGTGGCTTGTTTGGCTTTAGCAACAATCCATTTGTTAATAGGCAATTTGACTTTGTTTTCATCAAAACCTTTAATCGGTTTGCATTCGTTCATTTCACAGAAACGAGCCGCATTCCACAGTTTAGTAGCGAAGTTACGGTAGCCGGCAATGCGAGATTCTGACATATTAATATCACGTCCCTGTGTTTCCATTGCGGCCATGAAGAAGCGTAAAGCGTCTGCGCCGTAAGTTTCAATCAAGCCCATAGGATCAATAGTATTGCCTTTGGATTTAGACATCTTTTGACCTTTTTCATCGCGAACCAAACCATGCATGTAGCATTTGCGGAACGGCACTTTTTTCATCATATACATACTCATCATCATCATACGGGCAACCCAGAAGAAGATGATGTCAAAGCCGGTTACCAGAACAGATGTCGGATAAAATGTATCTAAAAATTCTGATTTATCCGGCCAGCCTAATGTTGAAAATGCCCACAATCCGGAAGAGAACCATGTGTCAAGAACATCTGTTTCGCGGCGAAGTTCAACCGGATGTCCATAATGTTTTTCTGCGGCTGCGGAGGCTTCTTCTTCATTTTCTTCACAGAAAATTGTTTCGTCCGGGCCATACCAAATCGGCATTTGATGACCCCACCAAAGCTGGCGGGAAATACACCAAGGCTGTATATTACGCATCCATTCAAAATATGTTTTTTCGTAGTTTTTCGGAATAAACTCCATTTCTCCGTTTTCAACAACGCGAATCGCTTCTTTTGCCAGCGTCGGTGCATCAACAAACCATTGGTCGGTTAACATCGGTTCAATCACAACATTGGAGCGCTCACCGTAAGGAATAACCATCGGATGATCTTCTATTTTTTCCATCAAACCGAGCTTATCCAATTCTTCAATGGTTTTGGCTCGGGCTTCTTGAGTTGTCATACCTGCAAAAGGCGTGTTTTCATTAAGAGTAGCGTCTTGATTTAAGATGTTTATCAAAGGCAGATTATGACGTTTACCGACTTCAAAGTCATTAAAATCGTGTGCCGGTGTAATTTTTACGGCACCCGTGCCTTTTTCTGGATCTGCGTGATCATCGGCAACAATAGGAATAACACGGTTAATAATCGGAATAATACAGTTTTTACCGATTAGATGTTTTAACTTTTCATTCTTGGCGCTGATTGCAACAGCGGTATCTCCGAACATTGTTTCCGGACGTGTGGTGGCAATGTGAACAAATTCATTGTTTGAGCCTTCAATCGGGTATTTGTAATAATACATTTTGCCTAAAGTTTCTTTTGGAATAACTTCAAGGTCAGAAACGGCTGTCATAAATTTGGAATCCCAATTTACCAGTTTTTTTGCTTTGTAAATTAAGCCGTCTTTATATAAGTTTACAAAAATTTTGCGTACGGCGCGAGACAATCCTTCATCCATAGTAAAACGTTCGCGGCTCCAGTCGCAGGAGGCTCCCAAACGGCGAAGTTGTTTGGTAATTGTTCCGCCGGATTGTTCTTTCCATTTCCATACGGTTTCAATAAACTTTTCACGACCTAAATCATGACGGGATATTCCCTGTTGAGCAAGGTTTCTTTCAACAACCATTTGGGTTGCAATACCGGCATGGTCCGTACCAACCTGCCATAAAACATTTTTACCCAGCATGCGATTATAGCGGATTAAAATATCTTGCAAGGTGTCATCTAAAGCGTGTCCGATATGCAGAATTCCGGTAACGTTTGGCGGCGGAATAACAATGGCAAAGTTTTCTTTGTCTTTTCTCATATCCGGAGTAAAATCGCCACTTGTTTCCCAGTCGGCATAAATTCTTTCCTCAAAATCTTTGGGGTTGTAATTTTTTTCTAACATTGTGTTGTCCTTAAAGTTTTAATTTTGTGGTATTTTAATCATAAAATTTTGGGCTGTAAACAGCAAAATGCCCTCAAAAACGGATTTTGGGGCATTTATTGGTTTAAAGGACGGTTCGGCAGAAGTCGGCTGCTTTAAGAACCAACCTTTGCAATCACTCGTTCAATTTCACGGGCAACAATTTTTTCAACGATTGTCGGCAGATTTTTATCCAGCCATGCTTGTGTTTGTGCCGTAATAGCATCATGAGCCCATTGTTGTAAATTTGCGTCAATGCTTTGCTGAACCTGTTTGACAATAGTCTGTTGAATTAAAGCGGTCATGCCGTTTTCTTTATCCAAAGCAGAGTCTGTTGTCTGTTGCTGTTCAGGTTCTTTAACAGGTGTATTTTGCTGTTTTTCTGCAAATAATTTGGCAAAATTATTAATGATATCGGCAGACGTGTCAATTGTGCTTTCCTGAACATGGGATGTTTGTGTCGGCTCTGTTATTGGCATAGGTCTAGGAGCCGGTGCTTCTGTTTTTACGGGAGCAGGTTCCGGAATTGCAATATCAGGAATTTTGAAATCTGTCCGCGTTGCCATATTTATAGTTTCTTCTATATCAATGCTGTCGGCAATGCTTTTAGCTTCCTGAATCGGGGTTTCCAACAATGTTTCAATATTCTGTTCGTCATTAGACGGAACAATCATTGAGGCATCTAAGTCAAATATGTCATCATTTACTTTTTCTTCAACGGCTTGTGGAACCTCAGGCAAGGATATGGTCGGTTCTTCCGAAACGGTTTGTGTTTCGGTAATGGTGTTGCCGTTTTCGTCAACAAGGATGTTGCGAATAGATGACAAAATATCTTCTACAGACAAATCTTCTTGATTTTCATTAGACATTTTTGCTTCCCGATAAAATAATTAATTAATCAACAGACAAGGATAACCATTTACCCTTTGTTTCTTTATAATATTTTTGAGGATCATAAATGTCAACGGCAAGTTGCAAGTCATTAGCAGTTAATTTGCCCATAGCCATTAAAACCTGCATGCCGGAAACAAAGTAGTTGCGGCGGGCTTTTACTTCTTCTACCTGTGAACTCAACAGTTCTTGGTAAGCGTCTAAAACATCTAAAATGGTGCGATTGCCGAGAATTTCTTCTTTTTGAACGCCGTCCAGAGCAATTTTATTAGCTTTGATTTGTTCTTTGATGGATTTGATTTTGGCATGATTAGCCGCCATGTATTCCCATGCGCTGGTGATAGAAGAAACGGCTTGGCGTTCAGCTTCCATAACTTGTTCTTGTGCACGCCATTTTAAATATTTACTTTGGCGAATTCTGGCGCGATCTTCACCTGTGTTATATAAAGGAACTTTAAGGTTCAGGCCTACTTGGTATTCATCCATTTTTCGGTCTTTTGATACGGTTTCCGTTTCACTTTTGCTGGTGGTTGCCGTTCCTTCAAAATTGAGTTGCGGTAACAAAGCCCCCGTGTTAGCTGATACGGTGTAGTCTTTAGCGGTCAGATTTTCTTTTGCTGCTTTGATATTATAATTGTTGTTTTTTGTGTATGCCAGGGCTTCATTAAAGTTGGACGGAATATACTTGCTCAAGTTTTTGGGTTCGGAAAGGTTTTTAGGTTCACTTCCGACAACTTGTTTATAGACGGCTTTTGATGCTTCCAGATTTCCTTCCGCATTAATCCTTTCGGCTTTAGCCTGTGCATAACGAGCTTTAGCCTGTGATACGTCGGTTCTTGTTACTTCGCCGACGTTGAATCGTTCCTGCGTTTCATCGAGTTTCTTTTTCAGCAGTTCTTCGTTATTTTTTTGCAGTTTGACAATGGCGGCGTTTTGTACGACATCAAAATATGCCGTTGATGCATTCAGAAAAACACTTTGTTCAACTTCATACAAATTATTTTGTTCTGATTTAACGGTGCTGTCGGCTGCCTTTACGCTGTTTACTGTACTAAAACCGCTAAACAAGGGCTGACTGAATACTGCAGATGCAGAGCTGCTTGTTCCGTCTTTAAGCTGATTGTAATTATCGTGAGAAACATTCGTGTCGGCATATTTTCCCTGGATATAAATATTTGGACGGTATCCTGATTTTGCTATGGCGACGTTCTCATCTACAGAGCGCAGATAGGCTCTTTGAGACAATAATGTCGGATTGGTGTTATAAGCGTCGCTCAGAGCTTCAAAGACGGTTTGTGCTTGAGCTTCGGCTGTTAAAAATGTACTGACCAGCAAGGCGGAAAAGAAAGCTTTTTTCATTAAATTTTCCTTTTTTAGTTTTTTTCCGAGTATAATTAAGCCGCATTTTTTTGCAACTTTATTTTTTTGATAAAATACATATATATTAACTATATTTCAAACAATTTAATCTATTTGTTGAGATAAATTAGTATGTTAATTTCTAGAGGGGAACGCACGTGAGTAAGAAAAATTCTGTTATCGTTAATGAAATAGATAAAGCCCGCTTAAAATTGTCCATTGAACATTACATTAAGTATTTTATCGGCAAAAGAACCCGTGAAATTACCAAAGATGAGGCTTTGGAAGCCATTTCTTTGGCGGTGCGCGAATTTGCCATGGATAAAATGTATGAAACAATTGCCCGTTATAATAAAGTTAATACGAAACGTGTGTATTATCTTTCTATTGAATATTTAATCGGTCGTTCTTTAGAGAATAATCTGCATAACCTTGGTTTGTTTGATATTATTAAAAATATTAAAATTGACGGTTTTCCGGATATTTCTTTGGAAGAAATTTTTGATTCCGAATATGATCCGGCTCTCGGAAATGGCGGTTTGGGTCGTTTGGCTGCATGTTATTTGGATTCAATGGCTTCATTGGGAATCCCCGGTTTCGGTTATGGTATTGATTATCAATTCGGTTTGTTTAAGCAAAAGTTTGATAACGGTTATCAGATTGAGCAGGCCGATAGTTGGGCCGGAGAAAATTCTCCTTGGCAATTTGCGCGTAAAGATCGTACCGTAACAATACCTATTTACGGTAATGTTGAAGCTTTTCGTAATGCGGACGGAAAAGACAGTTTTATTTGGATGAATACCAAAACATTATATGGTGTTCCGTACGATTTTCCGGTTGTCGGATATGATGGCAAATCTGTTAATTATTTGCGCTTGTTTACGGCAAAAACAGACGATGAACTGGATATTAATATCTTTAATGAAGGCGGTTATATTGAAGCTGTTCGTGATAAGATTGAAACTGAGACCGTGTCTAAAGTTTTGTATCCGTCAGATGCTGTTCAATCCGGTAAAGAGTTACGTTTGAAACAACAATATTTCTTTGTTTCTTGCGCTGTTCAGGATATTATCCGCCGTTATTTGGAAAAGAGTAATGATTTCAAAGGGCTGCCGAATAAAGTTTGTATTCAATTAAACGATACGCATCCGTCATTGGCTATTCCTGAAATGATGCGTTTGTTGATGGACGTTCATGGACAAGAGTGGGATGATGCTTGGAATATTACGACAAAAGTTTTTGCTTACACGAATCATACATTGCTTCCTGAAGCTCTGGAAACTTGGCCAAGCCGAATCCTCGGTTCTATTTTACCGCGGCATTTGCAGATTATTTATGAAATCAATCGCCGCTTTATTGAAGAGGCTAAACAAAAATTTGGCGATAATAATGAAATATTATCAAAACTTTCTATTGTTGCCGGAGAAGGTGATAATCAGATTATCAGAATGGCAAACTTGTCTATTGTCGGTTCTTTCTGTGTTAACGGGGTTGCTCAATTGCACTCTGAATTGATTAAATCTTCCTTGGTTCCGGAATTTTATGCTTTATGGCCGGAGAAATTTACAAACGTAACCAACGGTATTACACCGCGTCGGTGGTTGTTGCATGCAAATACGGCACTGGCTGATTTGATTGACAGCAAAATCGGTTCAGAATGGGTTACAAATCTTGATTTGTTGCAAAAACTGGAAGATTTTTCTCATGACAAAGCGTTTATTAAGAAATTTATTGACGTTAAACAGGAAAATAAAGCCCGTTTGGCAGATAAAATTTACAAAACATTGGGAATCGCCGTTGATACAAACAGTATGTTTATTGTTCATGCAAAACGTATTCATGAATATAAACGCCAACTCATGACAATTTTGCATGTTATCGGCGAATATTTGGCTATTATTAAAGATAATGTTCGTCCGGTTTGTCCGCATACTTATATTTTTGCGGGAAAAGCCGCTCCGTCTTATAACTTTGCGAAGTTGATTATTAAGCTTATTAATAATGTCGCCAGTGTTGTTAATGCCGATCCGCGTGCTAATCAATTTTTGAAGGTTGTCTTTATTCCTGATTATAAAGTTTCTGTTGCCGAAGTATTAATTCCGGCGGCGAATGTCAGTGTTCAATCTTCAACCGCCGGTTTTGAAGCTTCCGGTACCGGTAATATGAAGTTTGCTTTAAACGGCGCATTGACTGTTGGCACATATGACGGTGCTAATATTGAAATCAGAGAAGCTGTCGGAGAGGACAATTTTTATCTATTTGGCTTGAAAGAAAATGAAGTTCAGGCATTGCGTTCGCATTACAATCCGAGAGAATATTACGAAAAATCAGAATATGTTAAACGCATTTTGAATGCTTTGAATTCAAATCTTTTCTGTGAAAAAGATTATGTTCTGATCTTTAAGGTTATCTTTGAGGAATTGATGAATCGCGATTACTTTATGGTTATGGCCGATTTGGAAGCTTTCTCTGAAGCTATTCATAAAGCGGATAAGGATTTTGTTAATAAAGAAAAATGGGCGCAGAAAGCATTAATTAATGTTGCTCGTATCGGTAATTTCTCCAGCGATAGAGCTGTTATGGAGTATGCTAAACGTATTTGGCATGTTAAACCGGTGTAAAATCGAGGATTTTGATGATAAAAGAAGCGCTCCGAAATGAGCGCTTCTTTTATTTTAAACCGATTAGACTAAAATTTTGCCGGCCTCAAAAAGTGATTGAAATTTTGAAAATTTTGTGCTAATATCAGAATTGGGTTTTGGTATAGATTTTTTATTTAC
>CAYTQF010000059.1:0-8385 GCA_964440165.1 uncultured Azospirillaceae bacterium | reverse complement strand
CGCACAATGAAGTACATGAATTTTCAAAATATTGAAAACGACGTATTAATATTCCATTAGATAAACTTTAGAGTTGTTTATCATACAAACGCAACTTATTCCTTACAAATCCACGAAGAGAAACTTCAGCTCGCGCCCCATAATGCGAAATAATTTCAGAGGCTGCAATACTGCCAATTAAAGCACTGGTACCAAGTGTACGCCCCTGCGTATAACCATATAGGAAACCGGCAGCATAAAGATCTCCGGCTCCGGTCGTATCCACAACATCGGTTACCTTTTCCGCCTCAACAAAAATCTTAATACGATTATTAACGACCACAGACCCTTTTGAACTGCGCGTTACCGCAGCAATTTCAACCTCAGGCTTAATCATGTCTAATGTTTTATAAAAATCATCCGATTGGAACAGAGACATAATTTCATGTTCATTGGCAAATAAAATATCAACGCGTTCATGAATTAATTGAAGAAAATCATCACGATGACGCTCAACACAAGATTTATCAGATAAACTGAAAGCTACTTTACGATTATATTTATGAGCCAAATCACAAGCTTTTAGCATTGCCGCTTTAGCACTGTCATCATCCCATAAATACCCCTCTAAATAAACAACTTTAGTCGATTTGATAATATCCTCATCAACATCATCGACAGAAAGTTTGGTTGCAGCTCCCAAATACGTAAACATAGAACGTTCGGCATCAGGCGTAACCAAAACAATACTCCGTCCGGTAGATGGTCCTTGTAATAACGGTTTCGTAAAAAAGTCAACACCTGCAGCACCGATATCACGACGAAATTCTTGACCTAATTCATCATCATGAACCTTACCTATAAAAGCCGGCGTACCACCTAATGAAGCTATTGCAGCCACCGTATTGGCTGCAGAACCGCCGGAAATCTCTCGCTCGGGAATAATATCAGCATAAATTTCACCTGCGGTTTTGGCGTCTAACAAGGTCATCTGTCCTTTATCTAATCCTCGCTCTGACAAAAAACCATCGCCAACCTTAGCCAAAACATCAATAATGGCATTTCCCAATCCGACAACATCATATACTGTTGCCACAGCATCATTACTCATTTTTTACTCTTTCAAATTAAAAACAAACGCTTAGGAAGATATCTCTTTTTTTTATTATATGCAACAAAAAACCCGGACATTCAAGCCCGGGATTTAACTTGTCAAGAAGAAGTACAAAAAATACAATTATCTTTCGATACCATATCCGACAAACGCACTCATATCCTGAGAGGCAGCCATTGCTTTACCGACAAATTCTTTTTCCGGAACGGAAGTATTGCCTTCAGCCTGCAAAACATTATCAAATCCATTCAACAAAGCAAAAGAAGCAACATTAGACAATGTATCGCGAGATTCACCGGATGCCAAACGGGCATCATAACCGTTTAATAAAGCCAATGCCGGAATATCAACATCTTTTACTTGGGTTTGTCCGCGGGAAGCAATATTCATGCCACCGTTTTTGACAAAATTTTTTGTTTCTTCACTATATCCTAAAATCTTAGAAGCGTTGTGTGCATTTAGAATGCCTTCTTGATTATTACTCATTTTACTTCTCCTTAAATTTTTCTCTTTTGTCCATTATCGCAATTTATTTTTATTATGTCAACAACAAAACTTAAATATAATCACAAAAAAAGCTGTTTCTATTCATATTTTTAACCTTTATAGGTTATAGTACATCAGAAATCAATAAAATTGTGTTAATAAAAAGCGGGAATCAACATGTCTCTTTTACGTTCCATCACCACTTTCGGCGGCTTTACACTCATCAGTCGCTTTACCGGATTTGCCCGAGATATGGTTATTGCCAATTTTTTAGGTGCCGGTATGGTTTCCGACGCATTTTTTGTCTCATTTAAATTACCGAACCTGTTTCGCAGCCTGTTTGCCGAAGGTGCTTTTACCACGGCTTTTGTTCCGATGCTGTCCGGAAAATTTGTCAGCAGCAGTAAAGAACAAGGAATTCTGTTTGCCTCTCAAGCAATTAGCGTTCTGGCGTTTTTCCTAACCTTATTTGTAATTATTATTGAAATAGCCATGCCGGCAATTGTTACAATTCTGGCTCCCGGATTTGCCGGAGATGCCGGAAAAATAGATTTAGCTGTAACGTTATCACGTATTACCTTTCCGTTTTTACTGTTTATCTCCGTCGTATCTTTTCAATCCGGAATTTTAAATTCTTTAGGCAAATTTGCAGCTCCTGCCGCCGCTCCGATTATCTTAAACCTGACAATGATCGCATCAGCATTTGCATTTATGAATACCGGTCCGACCCCGGCGCATGGAATTGCCATGGGTGTTACACTGGCCGGAATCATCGAAATTATCTGGCTGCGTTTTTTCTTACGGCGTCTCGGCGTTTACCTTAAACCTCAATTGCAAATCATAAATTTAATTAAAAATACAGAAATAAAAACCCTCTTCCGACGCATTGCTCCAGGCGTTCTCGGAGCCGGTATTTATCAAATTAACATGGTTGTTGACACAATTTTGGTTTCATTGGTCGGCACCGGAGCCATCTCATGGTTGTATTACGCCAACAGATTGCAGCAGCTTCCGCTCGGTGTTGTCGGAGCAGCAATCAGCGTCGCCCTGTTACCGGTACTGTCTCAACAATTGAAAGCAAATAACATTGAAGATGCACGCAATACACAAGACAAAGCCGTTGAATACGGGATGATAATTTCTTTTCCTGCAGCAATTGCTATTATAATATTGGCCCATCCGATAATTAATATATTATTTGAACGCGGCAAATTCTCGGTGCACGATACATTAATGACAGCCTATGCCGTAATGCTCTATGCCGCCAGCTTACCGGCATATGTTATGGTAAAAGCTCTGGCACCAAACTTTTTTGCCCGTGGCGACACCAAAACACCCGTTAAATACAGTATTATCGTTTTTGCAGCCAATCTGGGCAGCTGCCTGATCTTGATGCAATTTTTCGGACATCTCGGGATCGCTGCCGCGACCACCATCGCTGCTTTTGTTTCTTTATATCAATACATACGCGGATTAAAAAAACGCGGTTATTGGCAATTTTCACATTCACTCATCATAAAAATATTAAAAACAGCCTTGTGCGCAATTATAATGGGGGGCTGTATTTATCTCGGAGAATATACTTTATCTTTTCTTGGTATGGAATGGCTGCAATACACCTTACTGCCAAAAATCATAATTTTTAGCGGTTTGTGCATTTTGGGTGTTGCAAGTTTTTGTATAATGGCTAAAATTACAGGTATCTTACATTTTTCTGAGATTATCAGAACACTGATGCATAGAGGAAAAAAACATGCTGAAAACTAAAATGATAACAGCTTTGCAGTTTGTACAAACAAAACTTGCTACAATAAAAAACCTGTTTCAGGGATATTCTTTCAATTTCAGCCAAGTCGGTTTTGATGTTATTTCAATCAGCGTGTTAGCCATTGTGTTTTTATATTATCCCATCGGCGGCTGGTTAACTGACAATATTGACCGCTCTCCGGCAATAGAACTCAAAAAAGATGCACCGAAACAATCTCAAACCGTTAATATGATGGCTCATATAATTAACAGAGAGGTCAACGACAAAATCTGGACACCCAATCTTCCGTTTTTCTTTCCGTCATACTTTCTGGATAATATGCCAAACTTTCAGCTCGGTATGTTTGATGCTCTTGCAAAATTTACCGGCGCGTTTGAAAAATGCGCTAACAGTAACGTTTCTGACAAAGAAAACACCAGCAGCCTTTATAAAGCAGCCGGTTTATTGCGTTATCCCGGTACAATTTGGCTTTTTTCTCCTCAAAATAAAATCAAACCGGTTCCGTCCGCCGGAAGTCAATACCGTAAAGCCCGCCGTTTACTGATAAAATATAACAACAGCTTGGCAGACGGCCAAAATGTTTTAGAAAAAAACGTTCAGTACCTGACATATATTCTAAAAAAGAGCAATCAAAATTTATCACGCAGCAGCAGCAGGTTATCCGGATATATCAGAGAAGAAAGTTCAAGTTTCTTTGACACAAAAGCCGATGATGTCTTTTATTATAATCAAGGAAAAGCTTATGGATATTACCTTCTTTTTCAAGCTCTCGGACAGGATTATAAAGACATAATCGTAGCCTCCAACCAGTATCAAAACTGGATAAGCTTAACTAAAGCTCTGGAAGAATCCGCGGCAATTCAACCGACAATCGTCCGTAATGGTAAACTGAATAGCATTTTTACCCCTAATCATTTGAGTTATCTCAATGCATACATACTTAAAGCCCAAAATTTGCTTGGAGAAATCTCAAGAAATCTAAAACACCTTCCTCCTCAACAGTCCAAGGAATAACAATGCTGATAGAAACACAGGCCACTCCTGATATAAATGTCATTAATTTTTTTCCACCGAAAAAACTATTAAATAACAATAGAGCGGAATTTATTGACAGTAAGTCGATTCGGCGTTCTCCTTTAGCCGAGCATTTATTTGATATCGGAGGGATTGTTTCTGTGTTTATTACGCCGGAAATGATTTCCGTAACCAAAGAAAATAATGCATCATGGGAAGAATTAAAACCTCAAATTCTGGCAGAAATAATGGATTTCATTGCCTCCGGAGAAGACATTATAAAACCTGAACAGACGGATAATACAAATAACGAAATCGAGCAAAAAATTATAGGATTATTAAATGCTCGTATTCGTCCGGCCGTTCAAAAAGACGGCGGCGACATAAAATTTCATTCTTTTGAAAACGGCATCGTTTACGTTGAAATGCTGGGCAACTGTTCCGGATGCCCCTATGCCGCGTTAACCTTAAAAGAAGGCGTTGAAAAAATATTAAAAACCTACATTCCTGAAGTAAAAGCCGTTAAAAACATCAAACAGGACTAAAAACACAATGAAAAATCTGCTGTATTTTTGCATATTTTTTCTGTTATTCATATCCCGAAGCTTTGGACAGGAAAAAATTGAATTTCAACCGGATGGTCTATATCTAAAAGACATCAGTACTTCAAAACTGGAAAAAATATATCAAGATTACAAATATAAAGATTACATTTATATGCCGGACTGGAAATATCCGCCAATATTTTTAGAAAACCTGCCGAGAGATTTTCCGCAAATTACGGATACACAAAAACGCAATCGACTTTTTTTACAGATTTTAGCGCCGATAGCCTTAAAAATAAACAGGGATTTATTCCTCGAACATTATGAAATCGAAGAATTATCAAAACAATTTCACACCAATCATGACTTAGATAAAAATCAGATAAAATTTTTAGAGGATCAAGCTGTCAAATACGATATTTTTACCCGTCTGAAAGGTGAAAGACGATATGCCTACATCATAAACGAGTTGCTGATAAAAGTAGATATGGTCCCTGCCTCTTTATTAATGGGTGTTGCAGCTATTGAAAGCAACTGGGGAACAAACCGTCCGGTGATGGAAGGAAACTCTCTTTACAGAACATTGGCTTGGTATACTAACGAAGGTTTAAAACCTCAAGATGAAACCGAAGACGATAGTTACCGCTACAAAACATACGAGACATTATATGATTCAATGAACGCTTATGCCCTGAAATTAAATTCAAATATAAATTACGAACATATGCGGACATTGCGCTCTCAAATTCGCAAAAAAGAAAGACCTGTATTTGGCAGAACTTTAGCGCATGCCATGGTATTTGATTCAAACTTACAAAATTTTGCCGGGATACTAGACTACACCATTACCTTTTACGAGCTTATAAATCTGGATGAAGCAGAACTTCAACTACTTGATTTGCCTAAATAATTTTTTATTTAACAAAATTGTAAAAACCTTTGCAATATTTTTATTGTATGATAGTATAGAGAGGGATTTCTGTTGGGGCTAATACAATGAACGACTTAAACTTAACAACAAGCGACATTGCCGCATTTAAAAAAGGCCAATCCGTCGACAAAAAAACACAAGCGATAAAAAAAGTTGCTCGCTATTATACAAATGACGGCAACTTATCAGAAAAAGGTATCCGGTTAGCAGAAGATATCTTTCGCATTATGGTGCAGGATATTGAAATAAAAGTAAGAGAAGTTCTTGCCGAAAGTATCAAAAACAGCTCTAATCTGCCTCGCGATATTGTCCTTAAAATTATTAATGACACAGAAACCGTCTCCGTGCCGTTCATTCAATGTTATTCCAACCTTACTAAAGAAGACTTGGTAAGCATTATCAATTCCCAAAACATTAATAAACAAAAAGCTGTCGCCAGCCGCCATAATTTGTCCGAAGACATTTCTCATATTATCACACAACAATGCTCGGAAGAAGTCGTCGGCACACTCATTTCTAACGAATCTGCCCATATTGCGGATCGTACTTACGAAACGATTGTATCAAAATACAAAAGCAGTGAAGAAATTAAAGAAAAGCTGGTCAACAGAACTCAAATTCCGACACACATTATAAGCTCTGTCATTGATTCTCTGTCAGATGCACTGAAAAAACGTTTAGTTATGATTCATGAATTACCGGACAATATTGCCAGTGATTTGGTCGAAGAAGTTAAAGAAAAAACAACCCTGAAAGTGTCAGAAGAATTTAGCTCCGATAAACAAATTGATGACTTGGTACGCCAGCTTTACAAATCAGATAAATTAACCCCGACATTAGTTGTGCGTTCTATCTGCATGGGCGATATTAAATTCTTTGAATATGCATTGGTTTATTTATCAAATACGCCGTTATCCGAAGTTCGCAAAATATTATTCAACAGTCAGGCCGATTTTGTTATCAGAAACCTATTGCGTAAAGCTTTTATTCCTAAGGCAATGTTCCCGGCCGTATTCAGCGCACTGGACATTATTCATAACTTTAAATTCGACTGCCAAAATAATAACAAATCTTCATTTGTACATAAAGTAATTGAGCGCATTCTATCGGTTGGCAGTGCGGATGATGAGTTAAGTGAAAACGACGTTAAATATCTGATCTCAAAAATAAGTTGAGTATTTATTAATTAAATTTGTTTATTATCTGTAATATAAGACATCTTTTAGGGATATTGTACTTATGGATAAAACCGGAAAAGCTCAGCTGGAGACAATTATAAAAGTCATATTCGGTCTCTTAGAAAAAAAATCACCACATACCGGTGCGCATTGTGCGCGTGTTCCCATTATTGCGGATCTTATCGCCCAAGCCATCAATAAAGAACAAAACAATCTGGACAAGAACGATTTATATCTGTTAAAGGCAGCCGCATATCTGCATGACTGCGGCAAAATAACTACTCCGGATTATTTATTGGAAAAAAGTACTAAACTGGAATGCCCTCACAACAGAATACATGAAATTCGCACCAGATTTGAAATATTACAAAGAGATGCCGAAATAAAATATCTTAAAAGCTTAGCAAAATACCCTGAAAAAAAAGCAAAATTGCAAAAAAT
This sequence comes from uncultured Azospirillaceae bacterium, assembly GCA_964440165.1. Taxonomy (GTDB): domain Bacteria; phylum Pseudomonadota; class Alphaproteobacteria; order RF32; family CAG-239; genus Scatocola. The sequence continues at coordinate 929 of CAYTQF010000059.1, read as the reverse complement.
TTATCAAAAACAAAAACAACAACTGCAAAAAGATTTTGAATTTGTCGCTCAATGCAACAGCGGAGAAATGCGTGTCGGAAACAAAGAAATATCCCGCTTGCAAAAATTAACAAAACTACGCTACAAACGCCATTTCAACCGCCTGTTCGGTTTGTCATGGATAGAACAAAATCGCCTTCCGGAAAAAATAAAAAAACAATACGAGACAACCGGTTGGGAATATCTTTTAAATGATAAAGAAGAAGATTTATATAAAGAAATAAATACCGGAGAACTGCATAATCTTTGCACAGAGAAAGGCACAATAAACATTGAAGAACGACAACAAATAGAGCAGCATGTAATCGAAACTCGAAAAATATTGGAACGTTTGAATCTGACATCGGATCTAAAAAAACTCATCTCTTATGCCGGAGAACACCATGAACGTTTAAACGGACAAGGATATCCTTTGGGATTGACCGAAAAAAAATTATCACTACCCAGCCGAATACTTATGTTTGCAGATATATTTGAGGCTCTGACATCCGTCGATCGTCCCTATAAATCACCAAAAAAATTATCAGAAGTATTACATATTTTACAAACTATGAAAAATAAACAGCAATTAGATGCTGAAATTTATCGTATATTTTTAACACAAAAAGTATATCTGAAATATGCTCGTAAATATCTGCAGCCCGAACAAATTGACGACGTTGATATTAATGATTATCTCTAAATAAAAGTTTCAGGAGAAATATGAATGAGTTTAGAAGTTACCCCAATTCTATGCCGTGCCGGACATATGGATAATTATGCCTACTTGATTATTGATTCTGACACACACACGAGCGCAATAATTGATCCTTCCGAAGCAGCACCGATTATCAAGGCATGCCACGCAGCAAAAATAACACCGGATTATATTCTGAATACCCATCATCACT
>CAYTQF010000058.1:0-8503 GCA_964440165.1 uncultured Azospirillaceae bacterium | reverse complement strand
ATACATGTCTTAAAAGCTTTGTATCTACATGTTATGGAGGAAATTGCGATTCTTCCGGTAGTATTCCTGATTTTAGAGGCTGGAGTGTCGGTATGGGCTTTATTTATCCATATAGTTTCTATAAAAATTATTTAACGGCTCTCGGCTTTAACGAGAGTAGTGGAGATACCGGAGGTACAACAGGCAGCGGTACAGATACGCGTGTAATTTGGAACCTGTTTCCGGTAAATAACGGAACCTTGGAAGGTTATGCAACGGTCTATTGTTATTTTGACAGAAGTGATTCCATGTTTAACGAAACGTTAGTTGATAAAACCTACGATCAGTTAGCTACTTTCAGAGGTCCGACAGAAAAAACAAATGCGCTTTACAATAGTCGTCTTAATCCGACAGGTTATTCAGACGATGTATGGTAAAAGAAAGGGGGAAAGTTATTTCCCCCTTTCTTTTTACTTGGAAACTTCTGTATTTTCTCCGACTGTTCTCTCTCCAGTCATCCCCAATATTTCTCTCTCATTCCTGTCATCCCCCGCTTGACGGGGGATCCAGGTCAATAATAAAGCTTCTTTCTTATCTGGATTTCCCATCAAGTGGGAAATGACACAGAAGAGTTTTATGTCATGCCCTGACTTTTTTCTTTTATGCCCCGCCGTACGGGTCATCTCCGAACTCTCATTCCTGTCATCCCCGACTTGATCGGGGATCCAGGTCAAAAATCATCAACTTTTTTTGTTTTTATTCTGCATTAAAATGTCATTTTTTTGAGAGCATCTACAATCGCTTTATCTGCCGGAGCAAAATTGTAATGATCTAATTCTTCAACCGAAATCCATTTCGCCTGTTCATGGTCCACATGAAAAGACAAGTCATCTGATTCGCAGGTTGCAAAAAACGTATTAAGAACAATCGTTCCAAAATCATAGGTATATGAAGCTTGCATAAAAAATTCGCCGACAGTTATCGGGAGTTTGAGTTCTTCCATTAATTCCCGTTTCAGACATTCTTGCAGCGTTTCTCCTTCTTCTTGTTTTCCACCCGGAAATTCCCAGAAATATTCTAAACTTTTTCCGTGTTTCCTTTGCGCGATTAAAATTTTGTGGTTATGAACGATAACGCCGGCGGCAACTTGTTTGGTAGACATATTGTACTCCTTTTTTTTGTTCTTTGACTGCTTATATGTATAAATCAGATAAAATCATTGTAGTTTGATTTTTTTTGTGTTGGTATAAAAAAGTACAATTTATTAAAGGAGAAATTTCATGAAAAAGCTCATAATTGCATTTGCCGTTGTTTTAGGTTTGTCTGTTTCAGCTCAAGCGGCAGATGTTGTTTCTGCATTAGACGGTGTTAACTCTAAATTAGAAAACACACAGGCTAAAATTGAAGCTAAAAAAGCAGCCGTAAAAGCAAAACAAGATGAAAAAGCTGCTAAACTTCAGGCCAAAAAAGATGCTTTGAAAGCTAAGCAGGATGCAAAAACAGCTGAAGCAAAGGCTAAAAAAGAAGCTGACGAAAAAGCCAGAGCAGAAAAAGCAGCTGCTGCTAAAGCCAAAGTTGAAAATGTCAAAGGCAATTTGAATAATCTGAAAAATAGCCTGACAATCAGCAAGTAGTATTATTTTATAACAACAAAAGCCCTGCAATGCAGGGCTTTTATTTTGTTTATGATCCGATTAAACCGGTCTTAAAACTCCTGTTTTAAATTACGATCAAACATGGATTGCAATGTTTTTTTGATATCTGCTTTTTCATAAATAGCTTTATATAAAGCCTGACAAATCGGCATATCAATATTGTCTTTGTCTGCAATCGTTTTAACGGCATTTAAGGTTGGTACGCCTTCGGCAAGTTTACCAAAATCTTCACCTTTGGCAAATTTTTCACCAAATGTTCGATTATGGCTGTATTTTGAAAATAAAGTAGCTTCATAATCACCAAGATGAGATAATCCGTATGCTGTTTTCGGGTTACCGCCGAAGTGTGCGATAAAGCGCCCAACTTCTACCGGAGCACGAGCCATTAAAGCACCCTTTAATCCGTACCATTCCAAACCGTCTAAGATACCGGCAGCCAAACCGATAACATTTTTTAAAGCGGCACCGATTTGGTTGCCCACTAAATCGGAACCATAGTAAAAACGGATTAAGTCGCTTTGCATCATTTTGATAACACGGTCTTTGGTTCCTTCTTCATCACTGTCGATAACGGCACATGACGGAACACCTTTCATATAATCCTGAACGTGTCCCGGACCGGCTAAAACAGCAATATGGATCGGTTGCTTAATTTCTTCACGCATGATCTGATACATTGTTTTGGCAGAACCTTCTTCCAGCCCTTTCATTGCCAAAAGAAATGTTTTGCCGGCAATATCCAGACCAGCCAATTGTTTGCATAAAGAGCGAAAATGCTGACAGCCGATAGAAATAATAATAAAATCATTTTTCAAAACGTCATTGATATCGGCATACAAAACCATGTTATCCGATAAGCTGAGGTAAGGATTTTTTCTTGTTTCTTTAAGTTCTAAAAAATTAGGGGAGGTTGGAATATCATACATGTCTGTTCCGCTAAATCCGGCTTTATTACAGGCGTACCATCCCAAAAAAGTTCCCCATCTTCCACATCCGATTAATGATGCTCTAGTCATAACTGTATTCCTTTAAAATTATAAATAATAACTAAACCTAACGTAGATTTAGCTATATTGCAATGATAAAGGGGAATAAACTCACAAGCTCTTAAGAGGAAGATTTATTGTGTTGGCGGGTAACAATGGCGTTGATATAATCAAATTCTTCAAAGGATTTATAGGCGTTGTCGTAACTTTTGCCGTCGCAGTCATAAAAGACCTGATTGGCAAGAGATTTTATCGCATTATCTATTTTTTGGAAAGCGCTGTTATAATCATGATTAAAATTGTTTTTGACTTTTTTTTGAACGAGGTCATGGTACGCCGAAATCACTTTCAAAGTTTCGTCGGCCGAATTAGCATACCCTTTGCCCTCAAAGTCTTTCATAATTTGGGCTGTGGTCTGATAGAAACACTTATTTGTCAAAATGCTTCTTTGTTTTTTATTGTTACCATCAATTATCATGACATAACACCCAATTCAAATCTGTAACTCTATCTAACACATATTTTTTTGGAATGCAAGAGGCTGCAGTTTAAATTTTTTCATATTCAGGGTACTTGAAATTTTTTAATATTTTATTAAAAGGAGATTGATGCATGCATTATCTTGGTTAAATTTTTCTGAGATAAAATAAAACCCCGCCGAAGCGGGGCTCTTTTGTTATTCAACATTTCCGAAAGGATTAATGTTTTTTTCGTTCTGCGAAGCTCTTAAATCAAACAAATTTAAGAAGGTGCTGCAAACATATATTGAAGAATATGTTCCGATAATTACACCCCATAAAATCGTGAATGAAAAACTGCGCAAAGTATCTCCGCCGAAAGCAAATAACGCAGCTGCCGCGAAAATAGTGGTTAATCCTGTCAAAATAGTACGGGACAGAATGTCATTAATACTCTTATTGAGCAATTCTGTTTGAGGCATCCGTTTAAACTTTTGCAAGTTTTCACGAACGCGATCGTAGTTAACAACTGTATCGTTAATGGAATAACCGGCCAACGTTAAAACAGCCGCAACCGTTGTCAGGCTGAAATCAAAGCCAAACAAAGACAACAGACCAACCGTTACCACAAGGTCGTGAATCAAACCGATCATTGCACCGAGAGCAAATTGCCATTCAAAACGGATCCAAATATAAGCAGAAATTGCCAATACGGCAACAACCGAGGCGATAATACCCGCTTTTTTCAATTCGCTTCCGACTTGCGGACCAACCAATTCAACACGTTTATACTCATAATCAGAGCCTAAAACCTTTTTAATTTCGTTAACGGCTGCCATTTGAGCTTTTTCATCCAGTGTTTTGGCTTGGGCGCGAATCATAAATTCTTTGCCGCTTTCCCCGATAGTTTGTAATTGAACGTCATCCAGATTAACCGGAGCAATATCTTTACGGATATTTTCCAGATTAACAACATTCGGACTTTCAACTTCAATCAAAATACCGCCGGAAAAGTCAATTCCGTAGTTAAAACCTTTTACGGCAATACAAACACAAGATAAAACCACAAGCAGGGCAGACAATATGAAAGAAGGTTTGCTTGCTTTCATAAAGTCAATATTTGTATCTTTTGTAACCCAGTTAAATATTCTCATTTTATAATCCTTCCTCTTAAATCGGGAGCTTCTTGGGTTTGAAACGAATCAACCAGTATGTGATAATCAAACGTGTTACCGTAACGGATGTGAACATAGATGTTAAAACACCGATTGTCAAAGTTACGGCAAAGCCGCGTACCGGTCCTGTTCCAAAATAAAACAGAACAAATGCGGCAACCAAAGTCGTCAGGTTTGAATCTAAAATTGTCCGCCATGCTTCCAAAAATCCGGTTTCGGCAGCATCTCTGGTTGAGCGTCCGGCTTTAACTTCTTCACGCATTCTTTCAAAAATCAAAACGTTCGAGTCAACAGCCATACCGATTGTCAAAATGATACCTGCGATACCGGGCAGGGTAAGGGTTGCACCCATCAGGCTCAAAACACCGAGCATCAAGAACAGGTTGATAAATACGGAAACGGTTGTAAAAATACCAAACAATCCGTATGCCGCAATCATAAAAATCACAACGGCAATCAAACCGATAACGGAGGCAAATACGCCGGCTCTGATAGAGTCAGCACCCAGTCCTGCACCAACGGTTCTTTCTTCCAAAACTTCCAACGGAGCAGGTAATGCGCCCGAACGAAGCAATAATGCCAAATCATTAGCGGATTTTACTGTAAAGTTACCTGTAATCACACCGCTGCCGCCTAAAATAGCGCCTTGGATTGTCGGAGCGGAAATAACCTCATTATCTAAAACGATAGCCAAACGTTCACCGACATTGTTTTTTGTAACTTCACCGAATTTTTTACCGCCGAGCGTGTTAAATTTAAAGCTGACAACCGGCTGACCTTCTTGATAAGCTACTTGAGCATCTGTAAGGTTTTCTCCGCCGATAATAGCTTTTCGACCGATAACATAAGTACCGCCATCACCGCTGACTAAGCGAGAAGATGAGCTGAGCATACCTCTGCGAGCATCAGCAGCTGTAGAGCGACTGTCTACCAAATGGAAAGACATTTTAGCTGTTTTACCGAGCAGGCTTTTCACCGCTTCAGGATTCTGCAAACCCGGAAGTTGAACAACGATTCGATCAGAACTTTGTCTTTGAATAACAGGCTCTTTGGTGCCGAGTTCATCAATACGACGTCTGACAATCTCAATAGATTGGTCAACAACGCGAGCCTTTAATTGACCGATAGCCATATCACTGTATTTTACGATAACGGTTCCGTTTTCGCCTTCGCTGACTTCAAGACCATCATCCATTTTGGCAAATTTAGACATAGCTTGTGAGCGGGCATTAGGATTTTCAATTGTAACTTCAAGCGATTCGTTACCGGCTTTTAAGTTTCTATAGCGGATGCGAGCATCACGCAAAACCTGACGGGCGGAATCTTCCAAAACAGAAACTTTTTCTTTTAAAACATCGTCCATTTTGACTTGTAATAAAAGGTTTGAACCGCCTTGTAAGTCAAGACCGAGGTTAACCGGCTGCCACCATTGCGGCAACGCGTCTTTATTGGTCATAAGGTTCGGAATAGCAAAAAATATTCCGGCAACACATACGGCCAAAATAAAAATCACGCGGGATTTTGATAATTTATACATACTCTAGAACCTTTATTTTTTTGTTTTGCTGTTTGTCTTTTTTGTAGCCTTTTGAGCTTTTGCCGGCTTTGCAGCAGGTTTTACTTCGTCAGTCAAAACATTCTGAACGCCTCTGCGTGCAAGTTGAACATTAACACCGTCTGCAATCTGAACAACGATTTCATCTTCGTTTTCAATTTTAACAACTGTTGCATATAAGCCGCCGTAAGTTAATACCTTATCGCCTTTTTTTATTGCATTCAGCATTTCTTGATGTTTTTTCATCTGTTTTTGTTGCGGACGAATTAAAATAAAATAAAACACCAGAAATAAAATCAGCAGTTGGTATATGGCACTGTCAAACATTTTTCTTCTCCAAAAAAATTAAATAACCGCTGTACTATACACCAATTTGCAGGGATAACAATATTTAAAAGACAATCGTTTAATATTTTTTTCTGATGCAGTGGATAAATTTATGGCAGGTAATTTCGCGGATTCAGAGCTTTAGAACCGGAACGAACCTCAAAATGCAGTTGCGGCGTGTTTACGCCGCCGGAACTTCCGACCGTTGCGATTTTTTCGCCGCGTTTAACCTGCTGTCCTTTTTTGACAAGAAGTTTGTTATTATGAGCATAGGCAGTAATCCAACCGTCATTATGCTGGATTAAAATCAGATTGCCGAAACCTTTCAATTCATTTCCTGCATAAGCAACTTTTCCAGAATCAGCGGCTTTAACGGCTGTTCCGAGAGGGGCTTTAATATTTATGCCGTCATTACTGCGTCCTTTGCCGATTGTACCGTAATTAGAAATAATGGTACCCTGTACCGGCCATGAAAATTGGGTGCTGCGGAATGTGTTAGTTGTTTTGGCTGCCGCCGCTGTGTGGCGTGTGTAAGTCGATGCCTTAGATGTGTTTGATGTTGTGGTTTTAGCCGAGCTGGTTGTTGTTTTGGGTTGTGTCGTTTGTGTGGCAACATAATTTGAGCTGCTGACACTTGCCGGCAAAGCAAGTTTTTGTCCTATACTCAGAGTATATGGCTCTCTTAAGTTATTTAAGCGGCTGAGTGTTGTGATATCCACATTATAGCGTTTAGATATGCTGTACATCGTGTCGCCGCGGACAACAGTATGATAGCGTGCGATAGGAAGTCTGAGAGAACTGCCGACATACAGCGTATAAGGCGGTGTTAAACCGTTGGCTTCAATAATGTCTCGAATAGGAACGTTATAACGGCGGGAAATACTATACACGGTATCCCCTTTGCTGACAGTGATAGCATCGGGTGTTCCGCCGAAAAAATTGTTAAAACTGAGCAAGCGGATCTGTCCTGAATTCCACGTGCAGCCGGATATCCAGAGGCAAAAAGCCGTCAATGCGGCAATTTTTCGCCATGTTCTCAAATTTTAATCCTGTCTTTTTTTTGTATATACGTGATGATTGTACGGCCGATAAGATTAAAATTTTCTTATTTTTATCAAAAACATTGCATTTTAGCAGAAATGAGTTAAGTTATGCGCGATATTTAAGAAGATTTACAGCATATTAACCATTAACGGTTAATTTTTTTGATAAACAAAACGATTCTAAATAAGGCAAAATAAAGATGTCGGTAAAAGAGCAGCCGGAAATAATTGATGAAAGCGGCGACAAATATAAATACGGCTTTACGACGGATATTGAATCCGATATGGCTCCGGCCGGCTTAAATGCTGATATTATTCGCCTGATTTCTCAAAAAAAACAAGAGCCGGAGTGGCTTCTGGAATGGCGCCTGAAAGCTTTTGAATTTTGGCAGGGAATGGAAGAGCCGGAATGGGCAAAACTGACATATGAAAAAGTTGATTATCAAAGTTTGCATTATTATTCTGCGCCCAAGCAAAAAGTAGCGCCCAAAAGCCTTGATGAAGTTGATAAAGATTTGTTGGATACATACAATAAATTAGGAATACCTCTGAAAGAGCAAGAGGCTTTAGCCGGTGTTGTCGCTGTTGATGCGGTTTTTGACAGTGTTTCGGTTGCCACGACATATAGGGCAAAATTGGCCGAAAAAGGTATTATTTTCTGTTCAATTTCCGAAGCGGTTAAAGAACATCCTGATTTAGTGAAAAAATATTTGGGCTCGGTTGTTCCGTATACGGATAATTTCTTTGCCTGCCTGAATTCGGCAGTATTTACGGACGGTTCTTTTGTTTACATTCCTAAAGGTGTTAAGAGCCCTATGGAGTTGTCTACTTATTTTAGAATTAATGCCAAAAATACCGGCCAGTTTGAACGGACACTTATTATTGCCGAAGATGATAGTTACGTTTCTTATCTTGAAGGTTGTACGGCACCTCAACGAGATGAAAATCAACTGCATGCCGCAATTGTTGAAATAGTGGTTATGAATAATGCTGAAGTTAAATACTCCACTGTGCAAAACTGGTATCCCGGAGATAAAGACGGCAAGGGCGGGGTCTATAATTTTGTAACAAAACGAGCCGCCTGCCGTGGTGTAAATTCTAAAATTTCATGGACGCAGGTTGAGACCGGTTCTGCCGTAACGTGGAAATATCCGTCCTGTGTTTTGCAAGGAGATAACTCTGTCGGAGAATTTTATTCCGTGGCAATTACCAACAACTGCCAACAAGCCGATACCGGTACAAAGATGATCCATATCGGTAAAAATACGACGTCCAAAATTATTTCAAAAGGTATTTCGGCCGGTCGATCAAATCAAACCTATCGT
>CAYTQF010000057.1:0-8541 GCA_964440165.1 uncultured Azospirillaceae bacterium | reverse complement strand
CCTACCGTCTGCGTATCCCTTTTATTGCTTATTTACTTCTTTCTATAACTACCGCCATATCTGTATCACAAGCATTTTGCACTGTGCCATCGTGGCGACAAGGGGGGTTATATGACAACATCCCGACAATGTCAATAACTTTTTCAAAAAAAATTTATAAAAACCTGGATTTTTTTCAGAAAAGGTTTTTAACCCATTGATATAATGCTACATTAACAATTAATTTTTCCTTCGTCAAGTTATAAACAATAAGAAAATATTAACACTTTAATCTATATACTTACGGATAAATAAACTCAAAAATATAAATATAGCTTGAGATTCGCAAAGATTTCACTTGAAAGATTCGCTTAAAGCGTATTATATATAAACGAGTAAATAATAACTGCATTAGGAGGCTACAATAGCAAGAGAAACTACGAATGCGCCAGTACGCGAAGATGACGGACCGCGCATTAATGAAGATATCAGAGTAAAAGAAGTTCGTTTAATTGATGAAAACGGAGAAAACCAAGGTGTTGTTTCTATCAGAGAAGCTTTGACCAGAGCTGATGAAGCCGGATTGGATTTGATTGAAATTTCTCCGCAGGCTGTGCCGCCGGTATGCAAAATTTTGGACTACGGAAAATATAAATATGAGGTTCAAAAGCGCAAAAATGAAGCAAAGAAAAATCAAAAAATTGTTGAAATTAAAGAGCTTAAGCTTCGTCCTATGATTGACACCCATGACTATGAAGTCAAAATAAAACAAGCCAAGAAATTTTTATCTCAAGGAAATAAAGTCAAATTTACAATGCGCTTCAAAGGTCGTGAGATGAGCAATGACATGGGTAAAAATGTTTTAAACAATATTCTGGAAGATTTGGAAGGTCTGATTAAAATCGATTCTGAACCTAAAATGGAAGGTCGTCAGATGACAATGCTCATCAGCCCTGAAAAATAATTTTCCCAAAATCAAAAACTAAAGAGAGCAAAACAGCTCTCTTTTTTTATATAAATATTTTACTTATAGATTTATCTTTGCAAAAACCTAATGCCTATTGAAAAAAATAAAAAAACTGGCTACCCTTTCCCGTATTAATACAATAAGGACAACACATGAAAAATATTCAGGATTTAACAGCAGAAGAAGCCGCTGCAGAACTTAAATATATTGCTGAAGAAATGGCAAAATCAGATATTGCGTATTATCAAAATGATAATCCTTATCTCAGCGATGCCGAATATGATTCGTTAAAAAAGCGAAACGCACTGATAGAAGCCCGCTTTCCTGAATTAATCCGAACAGACAGCCCGTCAAAAAAAGTCGGTGCGCCATTACAAAGCCGATTCGGAAAAATAACACACCGATTCCCGATGCTGTCTCTCGGAGATGTTTTCAGTTTGGAAGAAGTAGAAGACTTTATCACAGGCGTAAAACGCTTTTTAAATTCCTCCGCTAATATTACATTTATGGCAGAGCCCAAAATTGACGGTTTATCTTTTGCTGCTCGTTATGAAAAAGGAAAGTTTGTATCCGGAGCCACTCGAGGTGATGGAACAACCGGAGAAGACATAACTGAAAACCTGAAAACGATTCGCAGCTTACCTCGAGTCCTGCCGGAAGGAGTCCCTGACGTTTTAGAAATTCGCGGTGAAGTCTATATGGCAAAAGAAGACTTCTTTTCATTAAATGAAAAATACGAAAAGGAAGGTAAAAAAACATTCGCCAACCCCAGAAACGCAGCAGCGGGTTCATTACGCCAACTGGATGCCTCAATAACCGCCGAACGTAGACTCAGTATTTGGGCTTATACATGGGGAGAAGTATCCAAAAGACAATGGCAGACACAGGAAGATTTTTTTGAACATTTAAAGGTATGGGGGTTTCCGGTTAATCCGTTAAACAAGCTCTGTTCCAATGTTAAAGAAATTGAAGATAATTTTAACCGTTTGATGGAAATTCGCGCATCGCTTCCATACGATATTGACGGTATTGTCTATAAAGTAAACGATATTAATCTACAAGAACGATTAGGTTTTTTGACGCGTACACCGCGTTGGGCGATTGCGCATAAATTTCCGGCAGAACAAGCGATAACCAAAATCAACAATATCCGTATTCAAGTAGGTCGTACCGGAGCATTAACACCGGTCGCTGATTTAGAACCGATAAATGTCGGGGGTGTTATTGTCTCTCATGCAACATTACACAATGAAGATGAAATAAAACGCAAAGATATCCGCATTAACGATACGGTTATCGTTCAAAGAGCCGGAGACGTTATTCCTCAAATCGTTGCCGTATTACCGGAAAAAAGAGAGCTCGATTCTCAAGAATTTATCTTTCCGACAATATGCCCGTGCTGCGGAGCTCACGCCATTCGAGAAGAAGATGAAGCCGTACGTCGTTGCACCGGCGGCTTAAGCTGCCCGGCCCAAGCTGTAGAACGGATTCGCCATTTTGTTTCAAAAGAAGCTTTTGATATCGAAGGTTTGGGGGCAAAAATCGTTGAAGACTTTTACAATGAAGAAATCTTACATAATCCCGCAGATATTTTTACATTGGAATCCCGCAATGATGACGGCGATTTATTCTCTCATCAAAAAGGTTCCGCTTTGCATTTAGAATCCAGAGACGGCTGGGGAAAAAAGTCTGTAGACAATCTGTTTAGCGCCATCAACCGCAAACGTACAATACCATTAGACCGTTTCATTTATGCGCTTGGCATTCGTCAAGTCGGTACCGCAACAGCACGTTTAATTGCAAAGAATTACGGAACTTTTGAACGTTTTATGCAGGATATGCTGAATAAAGAAACCGCGGAACTGGTCTCTATTGACGGCATCGGCGGTGCCATGGCAAAAGATATTGTTGAATTTTTTCAAGAAGAACATAACCGGGAAATTATCCGCAGATTATTAAAAGCCGTAACCGTTGAAGAATTTATTGATACGACAAATCATTCATCGCCTCTAAACGGAAAAACAATCGTCTTTACGGGAACATTACAAAAACTGACTCGTTCTGAAGCAAAAGCTAAAGCACTTGCTGTCGGCGCAAAAGTGTCAGGTTCAGTCTCTAAAAACACCGATTATATCGTTATTGGGGCTGATGCCGGCTCAAAAGCAACGAAAGCGCAGGAATTTGGTATTACAATTTTAAATGAAGAAGAATTTATAACCTTACTCCAAAAATAAAATATCATAAGACTTGGCTATAATGATATTAAAATAAATCGTCAAAAACGAAGCGGCGGTTACCAACAACCAATTGTTAAGTCCCAAATAGGCATCACATAACTGCAGAATAAAACTTATACTGTAAAAAATAGCAATAATTCCGAGGAATGTAAAATAATATCCCCGCGTCCGTTTCCAAACACTTTTAAGCAGACCGCTGCGACCGATAACAGCCGAAATCCAAGCAAAACAGGGCCGATACAATAAAAACGGAGAACACAATAACAATACCAGACTGATAAACGTATCATAAATTCGAGATTCGCCCATATAATTTCCGATAAAACGCGTAATATGACGTAATAATTCTTCAGATGACAAGCCAAATAATAATGGAAAATACGGCAGATAAGCCAGTAATGTCAAAAACAGCATTACGACAAAAACAATTTTTGAAGCAGGAACCAAAGAATGAAATATCTTTGTTGTCAAAATATATGGTGTCCGCTTAAAATAATAACGAAAGAAAAAACAGCTGAACAAATAATAGGCTGTTGCCCACAACAAAAACCATAAAGAATCAGAAACGCGCTGTCCAACAGCGGACAAAAACAAAAAATTAACAGCGGTAAAGCCCAACATAACCTTACGCTTCTCATACCAATACCGGCAGCCATCTACCAATAAATCTTTTATTTTCAAAAGACAAACGTCCGCCATAAATGCATTCCTTCACAATTTTTTAGACAGTGTATTACACTTTTCTAAAATATTTCTTAATTTGCAACCGCTTCCTGCATTTGCAGACGTTCTTTATAACGTTTATTTCTTTGCGAGCGCAGCTTGGCAATCTGCCGAATATGCTTTTTGTATTTTCGCTTCACGGAAACTTTATTCATATCTTTATCAACGTCAAAATATTTGAGCCATTTAGGAGATAAATTTTCCTGCAGCATTTTACGACGAATTTTATAAGACTTGTAATGCACCATAAAGCCCAAATAAGAATTAATACTGGAAGCAACATCATCCAAACTGTTTTTAACATTAGCATTTTTATGCTGTATATCTTTATTGTAATTTTGCAGTTTAGCATATAAATTGCCCTTAGTTCTATTACCGATATATTCTCGATGAGGCTTAATAACCGAACCGATAAACTTAACACCTTTGCTGTAATGCTGCAGATAAACTTTATTCGGATGTAATGTCAGCAGCAGCTTTTTCTGCATAAATTCACGAAATTTCTTCTGCAAAGAAATCAAATACTGTTTATCTTCATGAATAACAACAAAATCATCCACATAACGTCCGTAATACTTAATCCCGCAAGTCTGCGTTACAAAATCATCAAACTCACTCATATAATAATTAGCAAATATTTGAGACGTCAAATTTCCGATCGGCAAGCCCTTATAAGGAGCTGAAGTAAATAAACTCTTAGACGGAGGCAACCCCTTCCAATCAGATTTTTTTCCTTTAATATAACAATTTTTCTCCGGAGCATTAAATATAATACGATAAATCAATTCAATAAGCAAATCTCGGTCTTCTGCAAAATAGCTTTCTAAAATCAACTCTCGCACTTTTTTAAACAACAGTTTTTTATCTATGCTCATAAAAAATGACTTAATATCCATTTTTAAGATATAACAGTCCTTGGTATAATTATGCGAACATTCTCGTAAATATCCGGCCACCTTTTTTACACCATATAAAGTTCCCCGCCCCTCACGACAGCTGTAACTGTCATCAATAAATCGAGTTTCAAAATATTTATTGAGTTTGTTTATGATTAAATGATGTACAATACGATCTCTAAAATCTGCAGCAAACACCTCACGTTGAACAGGTTCGGTAACAATAAAGGCTATAGAGCGCCCGGGATAGTATACCCCGTTATTAATATCTCGCCAAAGTTGGATAATGTTGTTTTCAAAATCCAATTCAAACAACAACGCATTGGCGGTACGACGCTTATTTTTTCGACAATCATAATAAGCCTGAAACAGATCTTCCAACTCAATCTGTACCCGTTTTTCATCATCGTCAAACAATGATAACTGTACGGCATCTCCCATATATTTCCCCATTTATCAAACAGAAAAAACATTCTGTTTTAATCTGCTGTTTTTTACTTATTTTTACAAAAAAAGCTAGAACTGGACGAACGTAATTCGAATTATACTTATTGTTCGTGTTCCTATTACCATTACTGAAATTCAGTTTCCATGAATTCGTGGACGAGTTCTCGGTAGAGGACCTCGCACAAAATAGCTGTTACCCGTATACTTTATAACAAACTTTCTATAACCATTACTTCAAACATAATTTTTATGCAAAAAGCTAGAACTGGACGAACGTAGTTCGTATTGTTCTTATTCGGTGCTCCCCTGTTTCCGTTATTGAAATTCACGTTCCAGGCATTGCCGGCAGAATTCTCGGTAGAGGACCAATCCTTCAATAAAAATTACCGGTTAAATGTAACAGAAAATCTGTCGGTAACCCTTTTTTCATAAAAATTGTTCTCTTAATTTGACCGTAATCAAACTAATTCTCACCTATTTTCTTTGTAAAAAAAGCTAGAACTGGACGAACGTAATTCCAACTATTGTACTTATTGTTCGCATCCCTATTTCCGGAACTAAAATTCTGTTTCCACGCGTTGTTAGCTGAGTTCTCGGTAGAGGACCAATCCTTTAATATTAATTACCTGTTGAGTTATAACAGAAATACTTTCTGTCGGTAATCCTTTTTTCCAAAGAAATCGCTCTCTCAAACTGACCGTAATCAGCTTAATTCCCACCATATTTTACTATTGAATAAGCTAGAACTGGACGAACGTAATTGCTATTGTACTTATTGTTATTGCCCCGATTGCCGCTGCTAAAATTCAGATTCCATGAATTGTTAGCGGAATTCTCGGTAGAGGACCAGTCCCTCAATAAAAATTGCCCGTTAAACATAACAAAAAATAATTTTTTGTCGACAATCCTTTTTCAATAAAAAATGTTCTCTTAATTTGACCGTAATCAAATTAATTCCCGCTCAAATATTTTGCCTGAAAAAAGCTAGAACTGGACGAACGTAATTAGAATTATACTTATTGCTTCCCCAACGATCGCCATTATTGAAATTCTGTTTCCACGCATTGCCTGCCGAGTTCTCGGTAGAGGACCAAACTTCTCCGGAAGCCGCTTGTATCATCATAACAAAAATACTTTCTGTCAGCAGCCCTTTTTTCATTCAAAACAGTTCACTCAAAAAGACCTTAGTCAAATCAATTCTCACAAATCTTTTATAAAGAAGCTAGAACTGGACGAACGTAATTGCTGTTATACTTATTCTCACCCCAACGATTACCGCTGTTGAAATTCTGTTTCCACGTATTGCCTGCCGAGTTCTCGGTAGAGGACCAACTACCCTAGAAGCTGCTTGTATCACCATAACAAAAAGTTCTTTTCTGTCAGCAGCCCTTTTTTATAAAAGACGGTTCTCTCAATTCAGCCTTAACTGAATCAATTCTCACTTTATTACTTTTTGGGATCGCGCTTTCCATGAATTTATCTGTCTTCCGATATTATCTGTCAACAACGACAATTCCGCCATTTTTTTCAGCGAAACCAACCGCAAATCCACACACATTCTCACCTCCAGTTTCAAAAGTTCAAATCCGGCTAAAAACTCATCCAAATTTTGGCGCTTATCAAATGAGCGATTAGCCATATATAAATTACGAAACAGATTAAGGGCATCGCGTTTCATATCTTGCCCCAAAGTATATTTGTACTCACGAGAAAATTTTGCCGTCAACTGATATATAGCCAACAACAGATTATAACTGTCTCTATAAATCGGTAATTCTGTATATAACGACATCATTCAACCTTTATAATATTAACAAATACAAATATACTATAAAGGTTAAAAATAAAAAATCAACTATAAAATTAATATAAAAACACAAAACAACTTTAGATTGTCTAGTTGACGCCTCCGTCCAATGGATTAAATCTCAACAGCATCGTTTTCCACATATCATATTTTTCAGGATACTTCTGCGCAAAGATTGAATACGGCGCACAAATAAACACAGCTCGACGAGCGCTATCAGCAATAGAGCGAAAATGCGTATCTGAGTTATAACGTCCGCTGTCTAAGATATCAACTTTACGAACACTGCCGTCTTGATTCAAATAAGCGCGAATTTCAATCACCATATCTTTAATACCCATCGCACCGGGATCAAGATTCCAACACTGACGCAAACGTCCGGCAATAGCGTCAGCCTCTGTAATAGATAATTCACTAAAGTACGAACCGCCGATACCGCCTTCAACACCCATATTATTTACCTGAGTTCCTTCTTTCATTGTTGCGGTTGTATCTGTTTCACCGATATTTTTCTCCAAAGCATCAACTGAAGCCAACAAACTCTTTAACGGATTGGCTAGTTTGGGCTGACCTTTATCCGGTTTAGGCGTTTTCTTTGGTTCTTGTTTTTTGGGCTCAGGCTTTTTCGGCTGTGGCTGAGGTTTCTTCGGCGGAACCGGAGCTTTCGGTTTTTTAGGCTGCGGAGCCACTAAAAAGTCTTGTTTAACCTCTGTCGGCTTATCCTCAACAGCGGCTTGCTTTTCTTCTTGTTTAGCAGGTTTCGTTTCCGGTGTATTGTCCGGAGCGGCATCGTCCTTGGTAAAATTATCTTCAACTTTGCGTTTAATACGGCTGGCTTCTTTATTTTCCTCCCCCATTTTAGCTTTTGGCGGAAGATTGGTCATTTCAGAGATTTTAACATCATTCAAATCAACAATAATAGGTACTTGATCCAAAACCATATCTCGACGCCAAAACAGCGGAACATCCATGATAAAAATCACAAATACCGCTATATGCAACGCTAAAGATTTATACAAAGAATTTTTCATCAAAGGATTTATTTCTTCTTATAAGGTTTCGCCTCAGTTTTTAAGCCGACTTTATCAAATCCGGCTTCTTTCAACAATGCCATCAATCCGATCACCCGACCATATTGAGCACCGGTATCTCCGGAAATAGTAACGCTGAGTTCACTGTTTGCCGTACGAATTGCTTTAAGCTTTTCAACAATCTGGTCTTGAGGAACTTCAGTCTCGCCAATATAATAATATCCCTCTTTATCAACACTGATATTAACGGATGTTTCCTCGCCTTGCAAAGCCTTACCGCCAACTTTTGGTAAATCAAGAGCAATACCGGAGGTCATTAACGGTGCTGCAACCATAAACACCACCAGCAACACCATCATCACATCCATCAAGTTAGTCATATTGATGTCAGAATTGCGACGACTGACATAACGAGAAGAGCGGCGGCCTTGTTGTTGTACCAAATATCCCATCA
>CAYTQF010000056.1:0-8817 GCA_964440165.1 uncultured Azospirillaceae bacterium | reverse complement strand
AACAGGGCGATCCGCCTGAATATTATATTCTTCAATAGTTTTGATCATGCGTGCTTGTGTAACGCTTTCCGGCGAAAACCGTTGCATATTAACACAACGATGCACCAGACGGATTTTGCCTTCATCTATTTTATAATTATCCAGCAAATGTTTTTTGATGTGGCTGGAAATGGCAATCACGCGCTCGCCATACGTCATAACACGGTTATAAAGTTTTTTGATACCGCAAGGACCGAGACCGTATGTGCCATGATAAGTTGTCATATAATGCGCACCGGTTCTTTGGGCTGCTTTGTAGGCACTCCAAGCCGGGGCTCTGGAACGGGCATGAACAATATTAATACCGTTATCTTTGATAATTTTTTCCAAACGTCTGATATTAAAATACATTTTAATCGGGTTTTTTGTTTTCAAATCCAATGTAAAATGTTTAACCTTGAGTTTTTCCAAATCATAAACAAGGCGACCGCCTTTTGAGGCGACAAAGTTTTTTATACCGTCTTGCGTGAGAGCTTCAGCAATTTCTACGGTGCCGAGCTCAACGCCGCCCATTTCTAGTTCCGGTAAAATTTGTAAGACAACGGGGGTTTTTTTACTGTTTTTTTGCATTTTATTGTTACAATCCTCTCAAAAATAATTCAGGAGCACTAACGAATGTCAGAACATCAATTTTTAAATAAATTTACAACGAAATTTGAATACATCAAACCAAAAACAACAACAACTCACAATTTTACGCTGCTTTATACACATGGTTTGTATTCTGATCCGTGGGGAAGAAAGCCTGATGCGATAAAACAATGGTGTGAAGAGAAGGAGTGCGGCTTTTTTCGTTATGAGCTGGTCGGGCACGGTTTAAATTTATCTGAATATGAAAATTGTGCGGATGTTAGTCTTTGGAAACAGCAAATTCTTGAAGTGATTGATACCCTGCTTGAAGGGGATATTGTTGTTGCCGGTTCTTCTTTAGGCGGTTGGCTGAGTTTATTGGCGGCAGAAGCGCGTCCGGAACGTGTAAAAGCAGTTTTGGGTTTAGCTGCAGCGCCTGATTTTACGGTTGATTTGGAAGAAAAATATTTGTCGCCGGAACAATTAAACATCATTCAAACAATCGGCCGATTGGAATTTGTAAATAATGATTTTACCTATATTTTTACACGCCGTCTTTTAGACAGCGGACGAGAAAATCGCATGCTTGATCGAGAAATAAAAATCGAATGTCCGGTTTGTTTAATTCAAGGACAACAAGATGCTTCTCTGGATTGGCGTAAAGCTTTGCAAATCAGTCAGGCACTGACAGGGAACAATGTCGTTGTTAAATTGCTTAAAAGTTCAAATCACAGATTGGGCAGCGACAGTGATCTGGAACAAATTCGGCTTTCTCTGGATAATTTGTGTGCGGATTTATAATTTTATTTGCTGAATAGATGTTGCCAAACCTGTTTTATCATCGGTTTCAACGAATACACCAAACAATGTTCCTGTGCCTTTGGCCGGCAGCAGTCTGTTGCCTGTATATTTACGCAACAAACGATTGACAGGTTCTTCTCTGTCAAATCCCAGAACGGATTCATAATCACCGCACATCCCCACGTCTGTGATATAAGCCGTACCTTTGGGCATAATGCGCGCATCGGCGGTCGGAACATGTGTGTGTGTGCCTGCAACCGCAGAAACGCGTCCGTCTAAATAATAACCGAAAGAAAGTTTTTCAGACGTCGCTTCAGCGTGAATGTCTACGAATATTGCATCAATATTTTTGCCCAGATTATAACTTTGTAAAAGATTATCCATGGCTTGAGCAGGGCAATCAACAGCCTCCATAAATAAGCGCCCGACCACTTGTGCAATCAATAATCTTTTACCGTTGGCTGTTTCTATTTCTACAGCGCCTTTGCCGGGTAGGGACGAACCATAGTTTAGCGGACGGATGATTTTTTTGCAGTCATTCAAAAAAGGAAGAAGTTCACGTTGATTCCAAACATGATTTCCGGTGATTAAAGCATCAACACCGGCATTTAAAAAATCTCTGCATATTCCGGGAGTTGCCCCAAAACCATGTGCAGCATTTTCCACGTTTACCAATATGGCATCAGGTTTATAAATTTCTCTGAGTTTTGGTATATTATTTAAAACAGCTTCACGCCCCGGACGGGCAACAACATCACCGCAATATATAATCTTCACTGTAAAAATCCTAATAAAAAAACTCCGAAAGGCGGAGTTTTAATAGTAAAAAACAAAGGAGGGGCCGTCTTGCCGTATGATACATTCTTATCGAACCGCTTTCTCTAGGTGGGCACCATATAAACAAACCACGATTTGCTCAGAGACAGTTCCCTTAAATAAAATGTTGGCTCGGAAGATCTGCGGAAATACGCACCGGACAGCTTGCCTCCCATACCAATAGCTTATAATGAATTTATTTGATTCGCAAGAGAATTAATTTGCAGTGTTAATTCTTGTAATTGACTGGCAAGGGCATCATCTAACTCTGTCGTAATCTGTGATGCAGCCGGTACTGCAGCGGGGTTGCCTTTTTTGAGCTCTGTAAGTTCATCCGCCAATAATAAACCGACCATGGCTAGCAGCATGTTTTCATTAACTTGAGCATTGCCGTTAGTTAACATTTTAGCACGTTCATCCAGCATGCGGGATAATTTGATAATGCTGACTTCCTGACCGTCTTCGCAAGCGACGGCATATTCGCGGGAATTAATTGTTATTGTTACTTGGGACATTGCTTTCCAGTGCCTTATTTATTTTTTCGATAAGAGTGTTGATGTCGTTTAATGTATTTTGGGACGCCGCTTCCAGCTTAGCGGCTTTTTCTTGAGCTTCGGCCAGCTGTTTGCCGTATTGCTCATCTTTTTCTCCGGCTTGCATTTTTTTCTCATTAACAATCAAGCTGAGTTCTGAAATGGCGCTTTTCAAATCGGCTAAAGCTTTGTTTGTCTTTTCTAAAGCGGTAATTTTATCACTCATTATAAAATTTTTCTTTCTTTTCAGGGATTCTTCTCGTATTATTGCTCCATATAATATGAACTAATAAAAATATATCAAGAGTTAAAGAAAAATTATGCAAAAGTTTATAGTTACACTTTCCAATGAAGATTCTGCTTTAATTGACAATACGAATATAGAATGTTTTGCTGCCGATTCGTCTCTTCCTGATGTTATTTGGGATGAATTTAAAATGAAAGCCGCAGCTGCCGGAAAACTTCTGTTAGCTTTTGGCGACGGAGCCTTGGACGCTTGCCGTAAATGGAATTTGGACGGTATTATCTTTGATGCATCTAAAAGCGAACATATCGCTAAAGATATCAATTATATTCGCCGTCAGACAGATGGTAAGGCATTAGGTGTAATTTCTCGCAATCGCAGGCATGAGGCAATGCTTATCAGTGAGTGTGAACCTGATTTTGTTATTTTTCAGGCGTGGAATGACGGACTGGATAAGGTACAAGAGTTGGTCAGCTGGTATAATGAGATGTTTTTATTGCAGTCGGCTGTCGTTTTGAGAGAAAAGATTGATAATATTGCGAATTTTGATTGCGATATTGTCATAATGCCGGCCTCTGAGTATAAAATTTTTGTTGCGAAAAAATAAAGATTGGAGTAA
The DNA here is from genome assembly GCA_964440165.1 of uncultured Azospirillaceae bacterium. Taxonomy (GTDB): domain Bacteria; phylum Pseudomonadota; class Alphaproteobacteria; order RF32; family CAG-239; genus Scatocola. The sequence goes on along the minus strand of CAYTQF010000056.1, from coordinate 5,195 downwards.
AGTCCGAAACAAATCACATTTAACATTGTAAATATGGAGAATAAAAAACATGAAACAATTGGCTGGATCTATCCGAATTGGCTGGGTAATTGAATACAAAAACAAACCATGGACAATTACTAAAGCAATGCACATTAAACCGGGTAAAGGCGGTGCTTTTATGCAGGTTGAAATGAAAGCTGTTGAAGAAGGAACAAAAACCAACGAACGTTTCAGAACGGAAGATACTGTTGAAAAATTGATGGTTGAAGAAAAAGATTGCCAGTTCTTGTTTGAAGATGCAACCGGTTTGACATTTATGGATTCTGAAACATATGAACAATTTAATATGCCTGCAGATATTTTAGGGGACAGCCGTCCGTTTATGACTGACGGTATGGGTGTTGTTATCAGCTTTATTGACGGTAAGCCGATTTCTGTAGAATTACCGTTGCAGGTTGTCTGCACTGTTGCTGAAACAGAACCTGTTATTAAAGGTCAAACTGTTTCTTCTTCTTATAAACCGGCCGTTTTAGATAATGGTGTTCGTACAACTGTTCCTCCGTTTATCGGTGTCGGCGATAAAATCGTTGTCGGTACGGCAGAAGCAAACTATGTTGAAAGAGCAAAATAATGGCATATTTGTCTCCAAATCTGACACTGTTGACTGCTGCGGTAAAAAAAGCCGCATCTTCCATTGATCGTGATTTTAACGAGATTGAGCAGCTGCAGTCTTCTGTGAACAGTATCAAAGAATTTGTTATCAAAACATACGGAAAAGTTAACCGTACATTACAGACAGAATTGGGTAAAATTCATCCGGATTATCCATTGGTAGCAGAGGCTTCCAAAATTCCGTCTCAGGGCGGTTGTTATTTGGTCAGTCCGTTGGACGGTTTGGCTAACTTTGCTCACGGTATGCCGTATTTTGCCATTTCTGTAGCTGTTTATGAAAACGGTACGATTACGGCTGCTGTTGTTTATAATCCGGCGTTGGATAATATGTATTTTGCTGAAAAAGGCAAGGGCGCTTTCAAAGAAGGTTATCGTAACCATGAACGTTTGCGTGTTTCCGGTCGTAAAGAGCTTTCGGATGCTTTCATTGGAACATTGGTCAGTTATGAGAAAAACGTATCAGAGTATGAAAATATTCAAAAACGTATTGTAACGGCTTGCGATAATATTCGCGTTTCCGGTTCGTGCGCACTGGATCTGGCATATGTTGCTTCCGGTAAATTGGATGCACATGTCAGCCTGAACAATCGTTTGGCTGATTTTGCAGCCGGATTGTTATTGGTTAAGGAAGCCGGCGGATATGTTTATGATCTGAATCAAAAAGATATTCGTACCGAAAATTTGGCTCAGGTTATTGCCAGCGGTAATATCATAGCCAGCAATGCGAATCTCGGTAAAAGGGTTTGCGAATTATTTAAATAATTTTTGTGATGGGGAAAAAGGATGCGTAAAGGATTATTTTCTGGAATCTGCATGTTGTCTTTGTGTGCTGCTGTTTCTGTGCAGGCGGCAGATGACGTTTATGTGGATCTGTCTGTTTTGGAGAGTATGCCTAAAGATAGTATAGGATTTGTATCTTCACAGCCCCTTTTCCCTGTTGTCAAAAAACAGCCTGCAGCAAAAGTTCGTAAGGCTAAAAAGCATTCTCAGAAAAAAATTCGGAAGGTTACGGAACCTGTGATAGAAGAAACAGTTTCAGTTCCTGTAAATGCAGAACCTGAAATTGTTGCAGAACCTTTAGAGGCTGTATCTGTTGAAGCAATTGCGCCGGCAAATGTTGAACCTGAAAAAATAGAGGAAGTTCCTGCTGTGGAAACTTCTGAAAATGCAGCGGAAGAAAATCAACTTCTGTCTGAAATGGATGTTGTTGCGCCTCAACCGGAAGAAATCACACCGGATAATAAGGAAGTTGAAGGCGAACAGCCTGCACGTCAGGATATAACGCCGAGAGAACCTCTGCCCGGAGAAATTCAAAATGCATCATTGCTGCCGTCGCCGGTTGTTGAAAAAACTGAAGTTGCAGAAGAACCTTTGCTTCCGGTCAGCACATCGGCTGTCGTCGTCAGTGAGAATAACGGTTTGACCGTAATTGATAATAATCCTGTTGCCATTTCCGAGCCGACAGAAGTTTTATCATTACGTTTTAATGAAGATGAAGATACATTATCTTCTGAAAATTCTCAAAAACTTGAGACTTTAAGCGCTTCATTTGCGGCGGATATGAAAAATAAAATAGCTATTCGGGCTTATAATTATAATGCGGTAGAAGATTCTTTCGGTAAAAAACGAATCAGTTTGAATCGAGCTACGGAAGTTCGTTCTTATCTTTTAAACAAAGGCTATAAAAACTTCAGTATTAAGGTTGTTAATATCGATGATGAGGACAAACGGAATACTGTAGAGGTCGAAGAACTAAAAAATTAAAAAAAATTTAAATTAATACTTGCGTTATTTTTTAGTCTAATGTATAAGAGCACTAAATTTATGTCATTTTAATACTGTTGGAGAAGAATAATGAAAAAAGATATTCATCCTGATTATCACGAGATTACATATGTGATGACAGATGGTACAGAATTGAAAACAAGATCAACTTGGGGTAAAGCCGGTGATAAAATGAATCTGGAAATTGACCCGAAATCTCATCCTGCTTGGACAGGTGTTCATCGTATGGTTGATACTGGCGGTCAGGTATCTAAGTTCAATTCTAAATATGCTGCTTTCGGCTTGAAAAAAGACACATCTATCTAATTGTCTTTTCATATTTAGCATTTTTTTAACCTGCATTATGTAATATATATGCAGGTTTTTTTTGCTTTAACGGAAATTTGAATGGTAAAAATAGTCAGATATGAGGTTTATGCCCAAAAAGGAAATGATTGGCAACTGATTGATCAGTTTGCCGGAGATGACCGCCATGAGGCCGTAGTTTGTGCCAGAGAAGTCGAGGCGGGAGGCAAACCGGTTAAAATTATTCGAGAAATATATGACACATCGGATAATTCGTTTCAGGAAAGCGTGGAGTATATCGGCGGTCTGAAAAAAACACAAAACAAAAAACAAAATAATTTTTTTGAAGATTTACATGGCGATTATAATGTTGAAGCAACACCGTTCAAAGAATTAGCGGAAAATCAGTTCTCCAAAGCTATAGTCAAATTGGTTTTGATTATTGCGTTCAGTTTGATATTGGCAAATATTTTAGTCAGCTTGTCAGCCCCGTTAGTGGAATTTTTAGCGCCTGAAGAAAAGCATAAGGGCATATTATTCTTTGGTTTTTTATTTATATTTGTATTAATAGCCGTTCCTCTGCTTTTATATAAAATTCCTTGGAATATTTTTTATAGTGTTCGCAAAGGGGATAAGGAAGTTATTAATGAACGTCGCTTTTTTCAAAAAGCCGTGTCTTTAATGAACAATTATAATTTGAACGATGACGGAAAAGAAGTTATTGTTCCCGTATATCCTGAGGCGCCTGTAGAATATAAACAGTATATTGTAGATTATTTGTCTCAGATTTTAAATAATTTGGATAGCAGTATTAATCCGCAGGATAGTTTTAATAAATTAGGTATTAAATTAGTTGTATATGGCGGTTGTTTAGAATTATCCCGTTTTGGTCATTTATTGTGGGCGGAAGCTAACAGCCTGTTATATGAAGCTTTTGGTGTCTTAGAAGGATCAGATGTAGATTTGCAGGCATTTTATGATGCAAAACGCAGCTATAGTGATAATAAAGTTGCCGTATTTTTAACCGGTGTGGGTGGATATTTGATGTCTCAAGTTATTCGCGATATTCCCATGGATGCCAGTATTTTAAAATCAACCATGGATAAATGGATCGCTTTTAATACCAAACCTCAGGAACGGCAAACAACAGCCTCGTCTATTGAAATAATGGAAACTGATACCAAAGATGCCGTACTGGAATGTTTGGCGAATATTCGTTTGTCTGTTCAGTTTTTTGATGATGAAAAAGAACTGAGTGAAAACGAGCAAAATACGGTCAAAGCTGATATTCGAAATATACTGTCGGAATTGTCGTCCAGATTAAATGGTACCGATATAATTGAAGAGCGTGGTATCACATCAATAAAATTTAATAAACCTGCTGCCGCTGTCAAATTTGTCCTAAGTTTTCAAGAAAAGCTTGAAACTTACAAAGATGAGCATGCTAAAGAATATAATTTGTTGACAGATGTTAAAAGTGCGATACTTGAAGTCCCTTCAGATAAAGAAGTTAATCTCAACAGCTATATCTCAAATATTTTGGAATATGCTTATAATCAGGAAATTATTGTCAATTCAATTATTAAAGATGAACTGCTTGATAGCTCTTATACATTTGAATTTTTAGGGGATAAAACATTGCGCGACAGCGGTGATGTGATTGCCGTGTATAAACTAAACGTAAAATAGCATCTAAAAATTAAAAAAAATACTTGTATATTATGCAAAGAAAAACTATCCTATGCGTAACTTTAAGGATAGTTTTTTATATAAGAAAGGATAAATACGATGACGGCTCCCTTGATGCCTAAGGCAACAGCAGTTTGGCTGGTTGAAAATACCACGTTGACATTCAAACAAATTGCCGATTTTTGCGAATTGCATGAGCTTGAAATTCAGGCTATCGCCGATGGTGATGTATCTTTTAACATTATGGGCTTAAATCCGCTTGATAACAATCAATTAACAGCAGAAGAAATCAAACGTTGTGAAGCTGATGCTTCAGCAGCATTGGTGGCTTGTGAATTGGAACGTAATGTTAAATTAAAAAATGTTAAAGCCAAAAAAATGCTGTCTCCGTCTCAGAGAAGTGATAAACCAAACGCTGTTTTATGGATTATTAAAAATTGTCCGGAAATCATTGATGCGCAGATTTGCAAATTGGTCGGAACCACAAAGCCGACTATTGAGTCTATTCGTAACGGTACACATCGCGATATGGCAAATATCAGAGCTAAAAATCCGGTTGCGATTGGATTATGTTCTGAAAAAGATTTGGATAAGGCTATAACATTATGTCGCAGTCGTGCCGAAAAGGCTGCTGCCGCTGCCGCAAAACCCAAAAAGAAAAAGAGCAAGACAGCTAAAAAAGCAAAATAAGAAAAGAACCGGAGGCAAAACCTCCGGTTCTTTTTTTTGTTTATTGTATAAACTGATTAGAACAGTTTCAAAACAGACTGTGCAGCCTGAGA
>CAYTQF010000055.1:0-9048 GCA_964440165.1 uncultured Azospirillaceae bacterium | reverse complement strand
GTTTCGCTATCCGTGAAGGTGGTCATACAGTAGGAGCCGGTGTGGTTTCTAAAATTTTAAAGTAATCTAAATTGGTGTCATGCTGGTTGATTTTCTACTAATGTAGCTAGGTATACACGTTGTCGAAAATCAATGTTGCAGCACACGCAATTTATTTTTACTTTACTGATTTGAAAAAGAAGAGGTTTCTGGAAAGAAGCCTCTTCTTTTGTGCTATTTTGTTTTTGCTCATCTGTTGCAATTTAATAATTTTGGGTAAGTGGAGAGAATTTGGTTTTTAATTATTTTTCCTAGACGGTTTTTTATTGACTGTTTTGCCTAAACAGTGTAGTGATTTCATCAAATATTTATTATTTATTTAACACAATATAATTATGGATAAAAAAGAAAGCTTGGAGATGATTTATCGTCAGGTTCAGAAACTGGGATTGTCCACTAAAGAAGTTGCTGAATATCTTTTAGCTAAAAATTCTTTAGCCAGACAGACTATTCTCCCGGGAATGTACGTATACACTGATAATACAATCAGCTCGGAGATCAGAGATCGTCAAATTAAGGCCATTGTCGCTTATGTGGAGGATAATACGGTTTATGCCGTTTGTCTTCGGAAAGAAAATCTTCCATGGTCCGGAAGTGGTTTTAGAGTTCCGGAAACGCAAAATTTGACAGACGGAGCAGAAGCAACCCGAGTGATTCTTGAAAAAGCTTATCGCTGGCAGAGAAAAACAGAAGCCGCTCAATGGTGTTATGATTACGCGTATGACGGTGTGAAGAAAGGCGAAGCCTTTTTGCCGTCATTAGTTGAGCTGCGGAAGCTTTATAAAAACATAAGGTATGTTAACCGCTCTTTGCAAGCTTTGGGATTAGATCCTTTTATCTCGAACTACTGGTCATCAACGGAGATTATATGTGGTATGGCGTGGACTTTTCAGATGTCAACCGTGGCAGGGGGGTATAAGGATAAGCGTGATAAAACTTTTTCTTACTATGTCCGCCCGATGTTAAAAATCGAGATTTAATGAAAAGGAGTTCTGAGAAATCAGGACTCTTTTTTGTTTATAATACTTTGAAAATAACGCTTGACTTAGAGGTAACTCTAAAATTTATGATGCAAATAGTTTTGATTTATGACAGGAGTTTATGATGTCTGATTATGAAATTTTGAATACCGTTAATTCTCCCGCTGATATTAAAAATTTATCGGCAGAACAAAGATGTTTGTTGGCTGCTGATATGCGGAAAGCTATTTTAAACAGAGTGAGTAAACATGGCGGACATTTGGGGCCTAATCTCGGAACGGTTGAATTAATTATTGCTTTGCATACGGTTTTTGATTCTCCTCAAGATAAGATTGTTTTTGATGTAAGCCACCAGTGTTATCCGCATAAATTGTTAACCGGTCGTCGCAGAGGTTTTCAGGATGAACAATTTTTTGAAAAAATTTCGGGATATACTGCTCCATCGGAAAGTGAGCATGATCTCTTTGTTGTCGGACATACATCAACGTCTGTCAGTTTGGCTTCCGGTTTGGTAAAAGCCCGTGATTTACAAGGCCTGTCAGGTAATGTTATTGCTGTTATCGGAGATGGTTCTCTTTCCGGTGGAGAAGCTTTTGAAGGATTAGATAATGCCGGTGATTTTAAGTCTAATTTTATTGTTATTATCAATGATAATGAAATGTCTATTGCCGAAAATTCCGGTGGTTTATATGCTAATCTTGCCGAACTTAGAAAAACAAACGGAACTGCTGAAAATAATTTTTTCAAGACACTCGGATTTGATTATGTGTATGTAGAAAACGGAAATGATGCGGAAGTTTTAATTGCCGCTTTGCAAGGTGTTAAAGATATAGATCATCCGGTTGTGGTGCATGTTCATACCCTGAAAGGAAAAGGTTATGCTCCGGCTGAGCAGTATAAAGAAACTTTTCATTGGAGTGTTCCTTTTGATATAGAAAGTGGTAAGCCGTTAGGCGGTGGCTCGTCTGCAAAAAATTACGGCGTTTTAGTTGCGGATTATTTGGATGAAGAAGCTAAAAGTAATAACAAGTTAGCCGTAATTAATGCCGCGACGCCCGGTGCTTTAGCTTTACAAGATTTTAGAAAAAAATATGCCGCACGTTATTTTGATGTCGGTATTGCCGAAGAGCATGCTGTGGCTTTTGCCTCTGCAATGGCAAAAGGCGGAATGAAACCTGTTGCTCTATTTTATGGCGGTTTTATTCAGCGTGCTTATGACCAAGTATCTCAGGATTTGTGTTTAAATAATTCTCCGGCTGTTTTGGTTATTGAAGGTACCGGAATATCCGGTATGGATATGACGCATTTGTCTGTTTTTGATATTCCTTTGTTAAGCAGTATTCCGAATTTGGTTTATTTGGCGCCGACTTGTGCCGATGAATTGAATCGGATGATGGCGTGGGCGATGGAGCAGAAGGATTTTCCTGTTGCATTACGTGTTCCGGGCGGTATTCCTCAGCCTTTGAAATATGAACCGAAGCAAGAAATCAGCTTTGGTAAATTTGAGATAACAAAAGCAGGACATAAAGTTGCTTTAATCGGTTTAGGCAGTATGTTATCTTTAGCAGAGAAAACAGCTTCTTTGTTAGCTGAAAAAGGAATTGATGCAACTATTATTAATCCGCGCTTTATAAATAATTTGGATGAAAATTTGTTAAACGGCTTGATTGATACTCACGATACGGTGGTAACATTGGAAGACGGTGTTTTGTCCGGTGGTTTTGGTGAAAAAATTTCTGCATTTTTCGGAGCCAAACCGGTTAAAGTTTATAATTTCGGTGCCGCAAAAGAGTTTACGGACAGAATTCCGGTTGAACAACTTTATCGTCGATACGGGTTAACGCCGGAGCAAATTGTCTCTGAAATCAGCAAATAAAAAAAGAGCGGTTTTTACCGCTCTTTTTTGTTTGATAAACTTTTGATTTAGAATCGCTTTTTTAAAGAATTCATTAAACTATTTTACGTATAATTATTCAGACTTTGGATATTTTATGGAGGAATAGATGGTCGTAAAAAAAACAAACCAAACAGAGGTTGATGAAGCCCAAGAACGTAAATACATTGATGAATTGGTCAATAAAGTCAGCGCGGCTCAGAAGATTTTTGCTACCTATACGCAAGAGCAGGTGGATCATATTTTCAGACGTGTGGCTTTGAAGTTAAGTTCACTGCGTATTCCTTTGGCAAAAATGGCTATGGAAGAATCCGGTATGGGTGTATGGGAAGATAAAGTGATTAAAAATCATTTTGCATCCGAGTATATTTATAATAAATATAAAAATGTGCAGACCTGCGGTATTATTGAAGAAGATAAAGCTAACGGTGTGATTAAAATTGCCGAACCGATTGGTGTTATCGCCGGTGTTATTCCAACAACAAATCCGACATCTACGGCTATTTTTAAATCTTTAATTGCTTTGAAGACCCGTAACGGTATTATCTTTTCTCCACACCCGAGAGCTAAAAAATGTACGGTGGAAACAGCTCGTTTGATTTTGGAAGAAGCTGTGAAGGCCGGTGCTCCCGAGAATATTATCGGTTGGATTGATGAGCCGACAATTTTACGTACACAGTATTTGATGCAGCATCCGAAAGTTGACACGATTTTGGCTACCGGCGGTCCGGGAATGGTTAAATCTGCATATAGTTCCGGAAAACCGGCTCTCGGTGTCGGTGCCGGAAACACACCAGCCGTTATTGATGAAACAGCTGATATTCAAACTGCCGTTAACTCTATTTTGATGAGTAAGACATTTGATAACGGCATGATTTGCGCTTCTGAACAATCTGTTGTTTGTGTTAAATCTGTTTATGATGCGGTTAAATCTGAGTTTTTAAAACGCGGTGCTTATATTTTAACGGCTAAGGAAAAAGAAAAACTGGCGAAAGTTGCTTTTCCGGATGGTAAGCTAAATGCCGGTATTGTCGGACAGCCTGCAGCTCGTATTGCTGAAATGGCCGGCATTAAAGTTGCTCCGGAAACCAAAGTATTGGTTGCTGAAGTTACAGAAATCGGAGATGCGGAACCTTTGTCAGCCGAAAAATTGTCTCCGGTTTTAGCTATGTATAAAGCTAAAGATTTTGAGGATGCAGCCAATAAAGCAAAAGCTTTGGTTACCCATGGCGGTAATGGTCATACGTCTGTTTTGTATACACATCCGTCTAATGAAGACAGAATTAAGTTTTACGGCCAATTTATGCATACGGGGCGTGTTTTGATTAACTGTCCGTCATCTCAAGGTGCTATCGGCGATTTGTATAACTTTAGACTGGAACCGTCCTTAACTTTGGGTTGTGGTTCTTGGGGCGGAAACTCGGTTAGTGAAAATGTGGGAGTAAAACATCTGATGAATATTAAGACGGTTGCTATGCGTGAAGAAAATATGCTTTGGTTCAGAGTTCCTGAAAAAATTTATTTCAAACCGGGGTCTTTAAACTATGCTTTGCAAGAACTTTCCGGTAAGAAAAAAGCATTTATCGTTACGGATAAACCGTTGTTTGATTTAGGATATACCAAAAAAATTACGGATATTCTTGAAGGTATGGGTGTTCAATATCAAATTTTCTCTGATGTAAAACCGGATCCGGATTTGTCTACCATTAATGTTGCCAAAAATATGGTAGATACTTTCCAGCCTGATGTTATGATTGCTTTGGGCGGTGGTTCTCCGATTGATGCAACAAAGATTTTGTGGTTGATGTATGAGCATCCGGAACTGAAGTTTGAGGATTTGGCAATGCGTTTCTTGGATATTCGTAAACGTATTTTTGAATTTCCGCGTTTGGGTGAAAAGGCAACGATGGTTGCTATTCCGACAACATCCGGTACGGGTTCTGAAGTTACGCCGTTCTCTATTATTACGGATGACAGCACCGGTGTTAAATATGCCATTGCCGATTATGCGTTGACACCGAATATGGCTATTGTTGATTCTAACTTAGTTTTATCAATGCCTAAAGGTTTGTGTGCTGCTTCCGGCATTGATGTTATGACGCATGCGCTGGAATCTTATGTTTCTGTGATGGCTACGGAATATACGAAGTCTTTATCTGTTCAGGCCGGTAAATTGATTGTTGATTATTTGCCCGCTTCTTATAAAGATGGTGCAAATAACCCTGTCGCTCGTGATAAAGTTCACAATGCTGCTACAATCGCCGGTATGGCTTTTGCCAATGCATTTTTAGGCGTTTGCCATTCTATGGCGCATAAACTCGGTGCAGCATTCCATATTCCGCACGGTGTGGCTAATGCTTTGCTGATTTGTCAGGTTATTCGTTACAACTCTAATGATGCTCCAGTTAAACAAGGTATTTTCCCGCAGTATAAATATCCGCATGCTAAAGAGTTGTATGCGCAGTTTGCTGCCGGTCTCGGTTTAGGCGGAAAAACAGATGATGAAAAAGTTGATAATCTGATTAAATGTCTGCAAAAGCTGAAAAAAGAACTCAATATTCCGGCTTCTATCAAAGAATGGGGTGTTTCTGAGGCTGATTTTGAAAAAGCAATGGAAACATTACCGGTACTGGCCTTTGACGATCAATGCACCAGTGCTAACCCTCGTTATCCTTTGATTAAGGAAATTGAGCAGCTGTATCGTTATGCTTATGAAGGCAAAACAGATTTTAAACTTTAATTCGGTTATGTCTTGAAATAGAAGAGGGAGCTATGCATAGCTCCCTTCTTTTGATATGTTGACAAAAAAATATTTTTGGCTATAATAACGGTGATAATTTATTAAAATATACTTATTATGGCACGTAAAAACAAAAGAAGCCGTCTGGTGAATGAGATCATGCAGATGCTTCAGGCTGATTTCGGAATTTCAGCCAACGAGCTCCGGTCCGATTTTTTCTATTCCAGAGATGCTTATATGCAGCCTTCGGATGTTATTCCTTTTTTTGAGTCTCATTACGGAGTCTCATTAGGAAATCTGAAGGTTTCCAACTGGAGGGATTTTTCCGATGTGGTGGCTGCACGTATCCTTAAGGGTAAATAACTCTTGAAAATCAAGGCGATACATCTTTTTGATGTGTCGCCTTTTTGATTCAGCTTGACTCTTGTTTAGAATACTTTTAATCTGAAGTTGGTTTTGTTAATAAGGACGGAATTTTATGAGTTACATAATGAAGCCAATTTTTCATAATTGTTGTTGCTTTGATGTAAAGCAAAGTTTTGGAGACCTCTAGGATACGGGTCTCTTTTTTTTGCGGCAAATAAAGCAGGGAGGATTTATGAGTACAAGTGGAAGTAAGAGAATTGCCTGTATTTTTGAGAGAGAAAGGGTATTTTTAACAAAAAACGGCGGATTTTATGGTTATGATGTTATTGACGGCCATGTCAAATGTCGTAAACTGAATAATATTGAAATAAATCGGTTCCTTTATCGAATGAAAGATGATAAAAAAGTTTTATTGTGGTCCGGACGGAAAGAAAATCATCGTCCGAGCCTCTTAAGACAAAATGAAGGTGTTGCTACGGAGATGTAAAGAGATGCTGTATAAGCATGGATTGGCGGTGATGCGGGCTCAGCCGTTTCACTTGGGGCATAAAAATATTATTAATAAAATGCTGAATGAATGTGAAAATGTTACAATTGTTTTAGGCAGTGTGCAAAACTGCGGTACGGAGCGTAATCCGTTTACATTTGATATGCGCCGAAAAATGATTGAAAATTGTTGTACCTGTGAGCGTATCAATATTTTAGGTGTGGAAGATATTAATCGTCCCGATATTTGGGCCGAATTTGTGTTGGAACAGGTAAAAAATAATGCTCCGCATTTGCCGGTGCCGGATGTTTATTATGCCGGTTGTCGTGAAGACGGCGCATGGTTCGACGGAAAAATTGAAACTATTGTGATTGTGGATCGTTATGCTGAGTCTTTTCCGATTATCAGTGCAACAATGGTGCGCGATATGCTGCGTTCCGGCGATGAACGATGGAAAGATCTTGTTCCTCACGAAAATATTGATTTAATTTTTAAAAATTTTCAGGAGATTTTTCATGGATAAAATTTGGGAAACGCTTAAATTCGGTTTGCGCAGCTATTGTATAGAAAACGGATTTACGGATGTTTTGCTGGGATTGTCAGGAGGGCTTGATTCCGCTTTGGTCAGTGTTTTGGCAACACAGGCTTTAGGGGCCGAACATGTTCATGCGATTATGATGAAAACACGTTTTACTTCTCAGCAAAGTCTCGATATTGCTTCTGAAATTGCAAAACTCAACGGATTTAATTATCAGGTTTGGAATATTGAGGAACAGGTCGCTTCTGAACAGGCATATTTAGAACAGATGTTGAAAACTGAGTTGAAAAATGTTGTTTGTGAAAATATTCAAGCTCGGATACGTGGTCGTATCTTAATGGCCGTCTCTAATCAGTTTGGTTATTTGGTGTTGGCGTGCGGTAATAAATCTGAAGCTGCGACGGGTTATTGCACATTATATGGCGATACTTGCGGCGGATTATCTCCGATCGGTGGTTTATACAAGACACAGATATTTGAATTGGCGCGTTATCTGAATAAAGACCGGCGCGTTTTACCTGAAGCAGTCATAACCAGAGCTCCAAGCGCGGAACTTAGTGCCGGGCAAAAAGATGAAGACAGTTTACCGCCCTATGAGGTTTTAGATAAGATATTAAAGTTATACATAGATAATGGCAAAACACCCAAAGATATTTGCGCTGCAGGTTTTGATTCGCAAACAGTTGAATGGGTTATACGGCAGTACCATAAAACGGCATTTAAACGTCGCCAGACAGCACCGGTGCTTTCTCTTGACTCTTTGGGGAAAATCATATAATACAAAGATAAACAATTTATTATTATAAAATTATGGAATTTATATGGACAAGAGAGAATTTTGCTTTGGATGAGCAGAATTTCTACTATGAAATGAACCCTGATGGTTCAGTACGCCGTAAGTTACAGGCGGCGTTTGTTTCCGAATATTGGGAAGTTTATGCTTTGCATTGTTCTGACGGTATCTATTATGCCGTTGTCGGCTTGCATGGCGGTAGGCGTTTCTGTTGGAAAAAACGGAGCCAGCTCAGTACTGTGATCCTTCACTTTGTTGCCGTCGGTCGTGATTTGGCATATCGGGCTATCGGCGGACATTGGATTTTACTGTCTGTTTTGGATGGTAAATGTCGGGATATTTTGCCGGGTCTGGTCAAAAATAATGACGATCAGGCACTGTTTGTTTCGGCTTTGTCTTTTGACGGTGCTATTCTGAAACTGCACGTCAAGGCAATGCGCTTTTATGATGAAGATCTGTCGTTTGAACAAACTCAGACAGGTTACAGGCTTCTGCCGAAGAAAGAAGTAAAGCATGTTTAACAGCCCAATGTTACGCTAAACGATTTTTCGTTTCTGTTATGGTAAAACCTTCGAAATTAAATTTTCGAAGGTTTTTTTGTGAAAACTGGACTCTGAAGTGAAAATTTTGTCAATCCGACTCAATCAGAGTCTCAGTAAGCGATTCAATGTGTAAAAAAGTGCAAAAAGTGTGATTTTTTTGCTTGCATATTAGACTCAATTATGGTACAAGGCTCTCACGTTATTGCGAATAGGGGCGACTCTATCCTGAGATAATGATATAAAACATAACGCAACACCTCTGTTTTCCATGTGTTGCCGAGTTTAACATTTAGATGGCAGAAGTTTTGCCTTGTCTAAATTTTTGTTGTCTAGTTATAAGGTAAAAGTTAAAAATGATGGAAACACAAAACATAAGAATTCGCCTGAAGGCTTTTGATCATCGTTTGCTCGATCAATCTACCAAAGAAATCGTGCACACAGCCAAAAGAACCGGGGCAAATGTAAGAGGTCCGATCCCTCTGCCGACACAAATTGAGAAGTTTACCGTAAACTGTTCTCCGCACGTTGATAAAAAATCTCGTGAGCAGTTTGAAATTCGTACTCACAAAAGACTTCTCGACATTGTCGATCCTACACCGCAGACAGTTGATGCTTTGATGAAGTTGGATTTGGCTGCCGGTGTTAATGTTGAAATTAAATTATAATTTC
>CAYTQF010000054.1:0-9488 GCA_964440165.1 uncultured Azospirillaceae bacterium | reverse complement strand
CAGCATCATCATTGGTGCTGCCTGTTAATGACTTATCTTCCCAGCTCCAATCATCAATACGAGGCATTTATTGTATTCCTATCAAGTTACTGACAACAACGATAATATTCTGCCGAAATTCCTGCGGATTGATAATAATATATCCCATAAGCAGAATATTAAACAACAAACTCAGATAAACGCCGACATCTGCCCGATCAAAGCCGTTAACTCTCTTATCAAAATATATGCTTTTAATAATATAAAGAAAGCCGTGTGCCAGCCAAATCAACATCACAAAGATAAAAATCAGGGTTCCGTACATTTGACGATCCAGCAGATTTTCAAATACGGTAATATTGCCAATCATTCCCAAAAACGGAGGCAGTCCGAGCATTGATGCCATAAAAATAATCAATGCTGCAGAAATGTATGGTTTTAATTCAGCCATACCGACAAGATTTTTTAATTCATGCAAATACATTCCTTTACTGCGTATTCCGTAAAATGCCGTATATGCACCACACAAAGCCGTTAATCCGGATAAAAGAAAAATAATGCCGCTTTGTAACCCTGTTTCAGAAAAATCTGATGATACCATCAAGACAACACCGAGGCAATACAAACCGGCATATGAAAATATCTGTCGTATATCTTGTCCGCTTTCCGCTCCCCAGACTCCATACAGCACGGAACAAATACCGCATCCCCAAAAAAGTCTTCCGATAAACGGCTGAATACCAGAAAAGACAGAAACGCCTAAAGATAACACAATCGCTGTTCCGCCCAAAACGGGAATAAGTGAGATATAGCTTCCGGCAGGCAGAACACATCTTTTTATCACTTGTGTACTCCAAATATGAAAAGGAGCCGCTCCCATAAGATATAAAACGGCAAATATGACACAAGCCGCCGATAAATACGCGCCGGCTCCAGATACATTTTGATAAGACTGCGCAATACCGCTAAAACTCAAATCTGTTGTATAAGTAAAAATTCCCACACAACCACCGCATAATAACGCTAAAAAACAAATAACATGAAAGGTAAAGCTCGGTTTTTCAGGTAAATCTTCCGTTCTGATACCAACAAAGAAATACGGCAAAACAAAAATGATCATTAAACAAATACTCAGTAACAACAAATGTCCGGAAGATATTGCCAAACTGAAAAAGGCTAAAATTAAACAAATAACAGAATAATAACCTAAGCTCGGATAATTTTTATTCAAAAACCATTTACAAGCCAGATAATCTGTCCATAACACCAACACATACAACAGGCTTTTGAAACATGTCGTATATAATGTATTTTGTAAAAATAACGATGGAATTCCCTGATTATAGAATACAATTGTTGCCAACATTGCCAATGAGACAAATATTTTACTCAGTGTCGCAAATGTTTTGGGTGTTTGCGTACGGCGAAAACGATGAACAATAAGCATCAAAATACAATTGCAAAAAAGCAAAAACTCAGGCAGTAAAGCAATATAACGAACAAACATAACTATACCCCTAACACCAGTAACGGATTAAAAAACGATATCAGCAATAAAATCATAATGATACCCAGCCCTATACCGGCTTTGGTTCCAATATCTCTGATACATACATTACCCGGTTGTAATCCCGATGCATTTTTAAATATATGCAATTCTTTCAACAGTCCGGCGGATACAACAACTATCGCCAGCATAATAACCAAACCTAAGTTCAAATTATAACGAAACAGATAGGATAAAATTACAAAGTTATTGATAAACAGAGCTGATAAAGGAAAACCGACAGCTGCCAAGATAAAAAACGAAAAAACAAACGATAACTTGGGAACCGCACACAATACACCGTATTGGCTCAGTCCGGTAATATCTTGTTCTTGACGGATGTAGGCAATCAAGACTTCAATAACCGAAACAATAATTAAAAAGGCAAACAGCGAATATCCAATATTTTGCAATATTTGATTTGTCGGCAGCAAGGCTCCCAGTAAATAAATAATGTAATATACCGTAATATAAGAAAACAGCTTATAGCGAATATCTTTATTAATCAGTCCGATAAAAGCAATAAACAACATACTGATTGCGGCAATAATTTCTAACGTTGTTAAAAAATATCCGACGCTTTCAGGCACGGCTTTGGGGCAAAAACGAATCAGTCCATATACACCGGTCAGCGGTACCAGATTAACAGCCAAAAAAACTAACGGATTTTGCACGGCTCCGTTGATTGAGGCTATCCAATAATGAAACGGCCATATCGGAATTCTGGAAAGCATTGCCAGAAAAATCCCCCCCCAAACAAAATAATCCTGATACCGTGAAAAATTTAATCCGGCAACACGGCCAAGCAAAATCCCGGAGTTTTGAGAATTATGTGCCATCAACACGCAAATAACGGCAAAAAAGATAATGCTTCCTATAAAATTATAAATAAAAAAACGAAACATCCAACTCTGTTTTTTTATTTCTCCCGCGATACCAATAAGCATAAACAACGGAATCAACAAGGCTACAAAAAAAACATAAAACGAAAAAACATCTGCTGAGACAAACAATCCCGTTAATATACTCAGTAATAATAAACTCAAGCTGCCGAGCATTTTAGGATGCGGGGTATTCTTTACAAAAGAAATACCGATTAAAAATATAATATGAATTCCCAAAATAAGCATTAAGGAAAATATATCTATTCCCCATACCAGAGTTATCGGCGGAATATCCTGCCAATGATATGTTTCCAACAGCTGCAGACCTTTGCGTTGCAGATTCATTTGGTTCCAAATATACCATAACAATACCATATTGCTGAGAATTACAAACAGCACAACATTGATTACATTATGTACCGAATTGTTGTTATTTTTACGCGCCGTCAATGAAAATAAAAAACCAAAAAAAGGAACAGCGATCAAAATCAACAGCAAATTTTGCATTATATACATCCTCTTTTATTTCCCCAAACAGTAAGCGGCAGCCACAATGACAACGCTTAATATGAGCAGCAATATTTGATTTAAGATCGGATAAAACATAGCCGCATCAAATATTTTGACCAACAGAGTATTTAAACGACTGATTGAGCTTAAAACTGTCCGCTCAATGATAATAAAATCAATTGTCAGCCATAAAATCCGTCCTAACAAATACAAAGGTTCAACAAAAACCAACCGGTATAATTTTGAAAATCCGTCTGTTTCTTGTATCAAGTTAGAGCGATAAACAATATTCAATCGTTTTAAAGGTAAAAGCAACAATGCACCGAATCCCAACAGCCATGGGATCATTTGTTTGTAATCTATGTTTTGAAAATATACGACGCCGCATAATAAAAATAATACCAGCCACAGAATCCATTTGTTGCCGTTTTCCTTGTTCTCGGCATAAATTTCCGGCAAAAGTTTAGCATAACTGAAAACTAATCCTGCCGCATAAATATATACCGAATACCCTGCGGGCAATTGTAATACGGCATTTAAAACAGCAATAAGACCAACAATACAAACTAACGATAATAAAATAAAATAGCGCCGCGTATAATACAAACAGCCAAACAATACAAAATTTGCTCCCAACAATATGGATAATACGGGTATCAGATTATCGGCAGTTGATAATAAGGCATAAAAAACAATACCGTAGAACATCAAATTGAGATACAATTTTTTACGCAAAAAATCTTCAATCAAAACAGCGCCCAGCGTTCCCCAAATAATTGACAATAATGATATACTGAACAATGCGGTCTCGATAGCAGCCGTATCAGCAAAAAAGCCGCGGCATTTATAAAGAATAATAAAACCGGACACAGGCGTTGACAAGAAAGCTAAAATATTCTGCCTAATAGATGTCAGGCGAATAATCTGCATAAAATAACCATGAAAAGGAAAAAGCCCGGACTTTATAACGGCGGCAACAGCAATAATACTGACTAACGGAATATGCTTATCGTGCAAACAACTCTCTATTTCATTCAGAGTATTGGTTGAGCAACTTCCCCACAACATGGCAAATACCATAAACAGAGCCATATCTGCCAGCAAATTATAAAAAATATATCGACGACCGGCATCCGACTGATTTATAAAACAAAAACCTAAAACATCAATAAAACAAACACTGACAAGCAATTGTATCGTATTCTGAGCCGTTATCATCATAAATAAAAATGCCAAGTTAAGACTGACCAAGGCACAAAGATGAAGTTTTTGCAACTCGGGACGATCAAATACAATAAAAATAATCGCTATAATTGACACTGCAAAAAATGCTGCGGTTCCGCAATAATTTTGAAATGTTGAAAAAAAGTCTATATTTATCGGATAATATTTTGAAGATAACCAATTATATGAGAAAGAATCTGTATAGCCGTCATAAAAATGCGAACCGAAATCAAAAGCCAAAAAGACCAGAGCACATAAAAAACCGGCCGTTAAAAACTTTTGCAGGCGGACCCCCTGATACAAAAAAGACATTATTCCCATAGCAAACAGGCCGAGAAAAATATTAATAAGCATAGTGGTATCCTTTATTGATCAATCAGGACTAATATAACAAAAAATATGGGCTTTTAAAGCCCATATTCGCAATGCATTGTGTATAACTGTATTTATTAAGCCAAAGACTGAAGGCTTTTAATAATGCGCACCGGGACTCTATATTCACGGGCAACATCATCGTCTTCAACCTCAACCATTAAAACGCTGTCTACAGATTTCAGAGGACCGCGAGCTTTTTCATTAATACCATCAAGCATTACAGCACTTTCCCGACTACGATACAGTAAGGCTCTATCACCACCATCATAAACAATTCTCGGATTTTCAGGACCGCCCTGATGATAACTGATAATAATCAAAATCTCACCGGCAGCGTTCTGCAAAATATCATACCGGCCTTCAGTATCTGTACTATTTTGAACCATAGTTTACCTCTTTAAATATTCTAATTTAGGCATACGTTAGCATATAATTATTAACAAATATCTTACATTTTAATTTTTTTTATTTTTTTGTTTTTTTCTATTGACTAAGTGTTTTTTATCATTTATACATACCCTCGTTGTCATAAAGATGACGATTTGATTTGGGTGCGTAGCTCAGTTGGTAGAGCATTTGACTTTTAATCAAAGGGTCTCGGGTTCGAATCCCGACGCGCTCACCATTTTGGAAAAACTCCATAGGAATATGGAGTTTTTTTGTATTTGTTAAACGGAATGCCAACCAAATGTTTGATATTATACAGAAAGCAATTCTAACACATCACCTTGACAAAGATGAACTTGTCGAGTTGCTTTCTGATGAAACAAAAGAGGCAGAACTCTTTAATGCGGCAGATAATGTCAGAAAAGAATTTGTCGGCGATGATGTACATTTACGAGGATTGATTGAATTTTCCAATATCTGCAAAAATAACTGTTGTTATTGCGGTATCAGGCGCGATAATTCAAAAGCCGTGCGCTATCGATTGAAAGAAGACGAAATCATTACTTTCGCCCAAAAAGCTCGGAATTATGGTTTTAAAACCATTGTTATGCAATCCGGAGAAGATTTATATTATACTGTAGAAAGAATGCAGTATATTATTCGTGCCATAAAAAAATTAGATATGGCCATAACTTTAAGTATCGGTGAAAAAACATTTGAAGAATACAAGGCCTACAAAGATGCCGGTGCCGATCGGTATTTGCTGCGCATAGAAACGACAGACAAAGATTTATATCATCGATTAGATCCGGGAATGAGCTGGGATACCAGAAAACAATGTCTGCTTGATCTTAAAGCATTGGGCTATGAAGTCGGCTCCGGTTCTATGGTCGGTCTGCCCGGGCAAACTATTGAATCCATCGCCGACGATATTTTATTTTTTAAAGAAATCGGCGTGGATATGGCAGGTATCGGACCTTTTATTCCTCATCCGGAAACACCCTTAAAAAACTGCGAAGGAAAAGCCTTTAAATTAGCTTTGCGAACAATGGCTTTAACCCGACTATTATTACCCGACATTAATATCCCGGCGACAACAGCCATGGAAACTCTGCATCCTCAAGGACGAATCATCGCTTTAAAATGCGGTGCCAATGTTGTTATGCCCAATGTTACAGAAGGAGAATATCGTAAATTTTACGAGCTTTATCCCGGAAAAATATGCGTTAATGATACACCCGCTCATTGCCGCAGTTGCATTGGCATGAAAATTTTAGGTATTGGTCGTACAATCGGACAAACCTACGGTTCTCATCAAGAACATTTAAACCGTTGTATTAAATAGCACCCCCGTAGATGAAACCGCTGTGGTTGCCGTTGCGGTATATGCCGCGGGAGAAACACCGGCAATATTAAGAAGCTGCCCTATATTATTAGTATTACCGCTCATCATACTAAAAGATGTAATTTCTGTTGTATTTGTTGCCCCCAGAGCTAAGGCCAATAATCCTAATTTTTGAGCATTGCTTAATTTTTCATCGTCTTTTTGCGCTAACGCCATCAAAGCAAGAAAAGCCGCACCTTTCTGCGTTAATCCGGATGATACTTCAACCGAAGAAGACGCAAAATAACTGCCTACTGAACCGACTGTATTAACCGGAGTAAACGCTTGAGCAGAAACATTACCGACCGGATTTATCATAATAAATCTCCTTATATCTTTTAAACTTATTTATTCAGATATAAGAAGTAATACTAAAATTATCAGATCTATTTTAGCATATAACCAAGTTGCTATAGCTGTTTTATTTAAGCAGGTTTAAGAGATAATCTCTATCTTTCAACCAAGGATCAATACTTTCCGGAATACCATGTCCGGTTTCCATTGTTATCATAGCGTTTTCTTTTGTGCAGCGCCGTAACAAAGCTGCTAAATCATAGTTGCCTTCACCATAATGCAGATGTGCATCGACATCACTATTCCAATTGCCATCACAAAGATGATACATATCCGGAGATAACGCACAATAAGCCTCTAAATCATCCCAAATGTTTCGACCATATGAATTTGCGGCACAAATTGCATGTGAAAAGTCCAGACAAAATTTACAACCGGTTTCTTTTTTTATCCGCTTAATCTGCTCAGGAGAGGTTCCATGCAAAATACGCTGCGTCGAACTGCAAATTTTAGGCAGATTCTCCACTGTCAGACGCTGATCGTTAATCAAATTGAATTGACGAATTGTTTCCTCAACGTATTTATCGCCTTCTTCCATGCCGGCATGAAGAATAATAATTTTGGCATTCAAAGCGTCAGCAAACAGTTGAGAATCTTTAAGCTTACGACAGTTTTCTTCAAACAGCTCCGCACTTCCGGTATCTACATAAAAGCCGGAATGAGGCGCATGGATAACCACAGGCAAGCCATGCAGCTGTTCAGATATAATCTGTTTTGTATCAGCAAAGCTTCCGGGTAAAGCAAATAACTCCAAATATCCGAACAGACCCTCTTTTACAGCTTTTATTCCCTGACGGGAAAATTCAGGATTTTTGATAAAATCCTTACTCCATAATTTTAAGCCTAACTTACGCATTATCTGACCTTTCTCCGGTTTTATCTTTTATTAAATTTTTCTTTCTTTCTGATCAAAACTAAGTTAATTTATATGCAAATTAAGATAAAACACAATGAGAAAGTCATTTTTATGCAAAATTACACTGAAGATTATCTGTTAGATAAACGGGTAAAAATTTTTCAGCCGATTGACGGATACAGAGCTTCTACCGATGCGGTTTTACTGTCATCTCTTGTAAAAAACGTTAAAGCTGGAGATAAAATCTTGGATGTAGGCTCAGGAACGGGCGCGGTGTCCTTATGTATTGCGAATCGATTTCAACAAAAATCTCCTTTAATTACCGGACTTGAATTACAACCCGAATTAGCGGAGCTCTCAAATAAGAGTGCAGAAGCGAACGGATTTCAAGATTTTTTGCATTATCATGTTCGTGATATCCATAATAAAGACAATTTTCCTCAACCATGCAGTTTTCAGCATGTTATTACCAATCCGCCATATACTGATCATGATATGCCCTCTCCTAATCAGAGTAAAGCATTAGCTCATAACCATAAGGCTTTCAGCTTGACGGAATGGCTGTATTTTTGCTTAAAGATGCTGGCCCCCCAGGGAATGTTTTATATGGTTAACCGTGTGGAAGCATTAAATGAGACGCTCCTTGCATTTGCAGGAAAAGCCGGTGCAATTCAAATTATCCCGCTTTTTACAAAACCGGAACAAAACGCCAAGCGTATTCTTTTAATTGCTAAAAAAGATTCCAAAGCCCCGACTCAAATTTTGCCGCCGTTAATTATTCATGAAAACAACGGCTATACGCCGCAAGCTCATAAAATTTTAAGGCTTGGCTGCGGATTTTTTGACTAATTGCCAAAAATCACAATATCATCTCCATTTTTCCGCATGGCTTTTTTAGCCGCCATCTCAGCCTGGGAAATTACTTTTTTACCGGATTGAGCCGTATCAGGATAAATACTGACACCTATGGCTGTAGAAACGTCATTACGTACAAATTTGTTCATAACAGGTTCATTAACCAATGTTTGTATTTCAGCCAATTCAGTCAACAACGAATCATCCTGCATATCCGGCATTAAAATCCAAAATTGGTATTTATTGCTTACAGCAACAGTATAAAGTTTATTTAATGTCAATAAAAGTTTTTCAGCAATTCGATGCATCACAAAATCAATCTGTCCGTCATTTTTCAGTGCCGCATAATTTTTAATTGCAATACAGCACACGGCTATTTTATTGCGAGGAAGATTTTCATTTTTATAATTTTCATAATTTAAGGCATGCTGTGTTAAAACCTCAAATAAATGAAATTTCGGCAAGCCGACCGCATCATCATAAATCACTTCACTTACAGGAACTTTGTTATTAGAAAGACGCCCCAATAACATAAAGGTAAAATGTTGATCGTCTTCCAGGAACAAGGTATCAAAAACAGCTTTACGAACTTTATAATCACTCATTAACATTTTAAGTTCAATTGAGCCGTTTGATGTTAAGATATCTCCGATATTTTCCGCAATAAAATCCCAATCATCACGAGAAACAAAACTCAAAAACTTTTTACCCAATACTTCTTGGGCATCCGTAATATCGAGCATTTTCAAAAAAGCTTTATTAACATACTCAATATAGTCGTCATAAACAATCACTACCGGACGTTCTGATTTGGCCAAAACAGAATTAATAAAGTCATGCACAGAAACATGCAAATCCGCAATATGAGAACTGATATCTGACGGAACGGCAAACGGCACAGATGTTAAAGTTTCTACTTTAGCCTTTTGTCCTGACATAAAATCCTGTTTATATTGCTCTACCTTTTCCATATTTCACCTTATGATTTTTTAATCTGAGCTATGCTAGCGTTAATTCTAAAAAAAAACAATAATTTATTAACTCTTATCATATATTATTAAGTTAAAAAATATTAAACGGCAGAGAAATAAACACAATGGATTCCGAAAATACGGCGCCAGATATCCAATCGGG
>CAYTQF010000053.1:0-10104 GCA_964440165.1 uncultured Azospirillaceae bacterium | reverse complement strand
TGTAACCGGAATAATCCTGCTCAAAACTGGTATTTACCGTATGGTAATAATGAGTATAAAGAAGAAACCGGTTTTTGGGTCGGTAAGCGTGGAGAATATGTAAGTTGTACGGATAATGAATCCTCTTATTACGGCTACAAACGGTGTTATGTTCGTTATGCTATGAATACATCCATACCGGGAAGATGCAATGATGCTGCGGCTGTCGGATATACAACAAAATATCCTTATCCTTCCAGTTACGGATTACCAAATATGTTATCTGATTGGGGTTATTCTGCAATAGCGGAATGCATTGCCCGTTATAAACATTATGAAGCCGTTGACGGTACAAAATTAGGCGATGAGAGTATATCAAGTATGCTTGTTCCGGGATGTGATAAAGGAGATGAACAAGAATGCAATGAATGCCATTCCATAAGTAATTTAGCTAAAAATAAGAATGCACAAGGTTTGTATACTACACACGGATCGTTTGATTTGAGAGTTAATTTTGTCGGCAGCGGTGGTCTTTACTGGGGGGTTTTCAAGTGTCCTCGCCCAGATTCATGTTCTGAACGCTGTGATAATCCCGAGTGCGATATAGAATATTGTTACATATCGACAGCAGCATCCAATAGAAACTTTTGCTATAAATACTGTAAACTTTCTAATTTAGCCAAATGTTATATGGGAGATATTTTGGTTGATGATAAAAACAATAACTATAAGTTGGGTATTGTTTCTATGACATCCGGACAAAAAGTCTATATATCACCTTACAGCGGCAGCAAATCCTTAAATTGGAATGAGGCTGTGGCTTGGGCTGCCGGTTTTTATCCGGGGATTACCGAAGGAAATGAATATTATAAAAATCATACAAAATTAGGCGCAGGAAAATGGATGCTTCCCCGTTCCAATGAGGTGTATAAATACGATTGGACTCAGTACAGATATTCTTCAACACTTGCTATCGAAAGGACATCCGTAGCCTATTTAAACTCCGGAATTTGGCTCCAAAATGAAGTTTCTGCCGAACAAGCTTATTGGCAATCAGGATATTATCCCGCCGCCGCTGATAAGACAGCTATTCATACTGCCCTTCCCGTACTTTGGATTAGTTATTAAGGAGAATACAATATGAAAAGTTATTTGATTATAAATGTGCTTTCCTTAAGTTTAATATCTTTAGCACAAGCAGCTGA
The DNA here is from genome assembly GCA_964440165.1 of uncultured Azospirillaceae bacterium. GTDB lineage: Bacteria > Pseudomonadota > Alphaproteobacteria > RF32 > CAG-239 > Scatocola. Next base: position 8,920 of record CAYTQF010000053.1, on the reverse strand, counting down.
GTTATCTATTAAAGAACAATGTTTGGCATTGGGATATAATACCGAAATATCCGAATGTGAAAAGGCCGGGTCTGCGGCTCTGCTTTGTCCTTTGAATGATCGTACAACAAAGATGGCTGTTTGTATCACTGATTCATGTCGAGGCTATCCGTTGTATAAGAAAAACGGCAAATATTATTATCTGGATCAATCCGGAAATGAAGTTGAAGCTGTACCAAGCAAAGGGCAACTTACAGATCATATGGAAGGTGGTTTTGAAACGTGTGTTGCCGGTTATGGAGATAATGCCGTAACTTATTATCGGGTACCCAAGTGCAAAGGTGAAGCATTATATAATAACTATTTCTGTGATGTCGGCTGTGATACGGTAAACAAATATCCGTATACTTATCATCCGGGAAATACGGCCGGAACCGTACAAAAATGTGTTACGGCGGATCAAACATATTATGGTTATTCGTCTTGTAATAAAGGCTGGGTCGGTGGTTGGTTGAGTTCCAGCGGTGTCGGTAAATGCGGTTTGGACGACTGTAATATGCTTACTTATCCATATTCTGTTGAGCCTAATACAAGGTATTATAACGAGAACCGAGGCAAAACGGAAACCTGCAAAATCGGCGGTGCTATATATTATAAGTACAGAGAGTGCAATAACACATCGGATTTCGTTTTGAAAGGAAGTGTCTGTGCCAGAAAATGTGAAATTACAAATTGTACAAATACACCTTTTACACATACATATCTAAATGGTGATACGGCAGAAATTAATGATTGGCACTGTAGTATTAGCAATAAATGCGCTATTGGTGATATTGCAACTCTTAACGCTAAAGAAATCGGCATAATCGCCAGCATAAAGAATGACCAGGTTTTGCTTATTCCTATTAATAATACCTCGTCATATACTACATGGTCGGATTCCAATGGTTGTACGGCTTATATTACTCAGTTAAAAGATTGGGATCCAACAACACCCGGAAAAATTCAAACAACAGGTGTTTTACTTTATAAAGCCAGCAGCGGATATTCTTTTCCGGCAGTGGAAAAATGTTTTAATTATTCAAACGTTAATTGCACGCATGAAATGTGCAAGCAAGGCGAATGGTTTTTACCCAGTTGGAGTGAGATTATCACGTTAAATGCAAATAAATATATTTTATCAAACAGTTGTGGAGATCGAGATCTTTATCGCAGAGACTGCTGGACCTCATCAATACAATATAATCAGGCAAGTTATACGTATAACATAGATCGTAATGCGGGCCCCAACCCTTTAAGATCAAACAGTTATGCCATAATACCGATGTTAGCCTTTTAAATGAAAAAAACCCCTCTATGAAGAGGGGTTTTTTATTTCTGTCGTTTTCTTAAATATCCAGATTAGCAACATTAAGCGCATTATCTTGAATAAACTCTTTACGAGGTTCAACAACATCGCCCATTAATGTTGCAAAGGTTTCATCCGCTTCGTCAAGATGCTCCATCTTAACCTGCAGCAGAGAGCGAGCTTCCGGATCAAGAGTGGTTTCCCACAATTGTTCAGGGTTCATTTCTCCCAAACCTTTATAGCGAGACAGCGTAATACCTTTTTTACCGGCACTCATAATGGCATCAACAAACGCAACCGGACCGCTGATACGAATTTCATCATTGTTTTTAGAAATCATCTTAGAAGCAGCAGCAAAGTTTTCAACTAACGTTGAACGCAATTCATTTAAAACTTTCGCTTCCGGACTATCCAAAACAACATCCGTTACAATGTGTTTTTCTTCCACACTGCGCAATGTTCTGCTGAATGTAATAGAATTATTTTCATTCAAAACAGCTTTCCAACCCTTATCATATTCTGCTTCGTGAGAATCAAGACAAGCGGCAACATTGTTCAAAACTGTTGTCAGTTCGGCCTTATTTTCTCTTAACTTAGCGTCAAATAAGCCATAGATAGCCATTTGTTCTACAATTTTTTCAGGAACTTTTTTGCCTAAAATAGAAATAAGAGAACGGGCTTTTCTGGTGTTTTCTACCAAGCTGATCAACTCATTTCCGGCAATTTGCGTGCCATCTTCTTTTTGTAAAACCGTATCTTCACAACCGCTGCGAATTAAATAATCTTCCATTTCGTGGTCATCTTTAAGATAAATAACGGAATTACCGCGTTTTGCTTTATACAATGGCGGCTGAGCAATATAAACGTATCCGCGTTCAATCAATTCCGGCATTTGACGATAGAAAAACGTCAACAGCAATGTTCTGATGTGGCTGCCGTCAACATCCGCATCGGTCATAATTACAATCTTATGATAACGGCATTTATCGGCATTAAAATCATCTCGACCGATACCTGTGCCTAACGCCGTAATAATCGTACCGATTTCAGCAGAATTCAGCATCTTGTCAAAACGAGCACGTTCAACATTCAAAATCTTACCACGCAACGGCATAATGGCCTGATTGCGGCGATGGCGACCTTGTTTTGCGGAACCGCCGGCGGAATCTCCCTCCACAATGAATACTTCTGACAAAGCAGGATCTTTTTCCTGACAATCGGCCAATTTTCCCGGTAATGTGGAAATTGCATCCAAAACACCTTTACGACGTGTTAAATCTCGTGCTTTGCGAGCCGCTTCACGGGCTGTTGCCGCTTCTATAATCTTACCGACAATAATTCTGGCTTCCGAAGGGTGTTCATCCAGCCATTCTTTCAGCTTATCACCGACAATGCTTTCAACAACCGGACGCACTTCTGATGAAACCAGTTTGTCTTTGGTTTGAGAAGAAAACTTCGGATCCGGCGCTTTGACGGATAAAACACAGCTCAAACCTTCACGCATATCCTCACCGGTTATGGCGTTTTTATCTTTTTTCAACAAATTGTTTTCAGCAATATAGTTATTCAACGTACGCGTTAAAGCACCTCGGAAACCGGCCAGGTGCGTACCGCCGTCTTTTTGCGGAATATTATTGGTAAAGCAGAGCATGCTTTCATTGTAAGCATTTGTCCACTGCATAGCGATATCAACCTGAATATCATCTTTTTCGCCGCAGAAAGCGATAATATTTTCATGCAGCGGAGATTTAGACTTGTTAATGTGTGAAACAAACGCGCTTAAACCGCCTTCATAATGAAAATCAATTTCTTTCGGTTCTGCACCGCGATTATCAATCAGTTTAAGATAAACACCGGAGTTCAAAAAAGCTTTTTCACGAATAGCGCGTTCCAATGTTTCAAAGTTAAATTCGGTTAAGGTAAACGTTTCTTTTGAAGGCAAGAACGTTACTTCTGTTCCGTGTTTGCCTTCGGCTTTAGCAACAACTTTAAGATGTTCGGTAACATTACCATGGGCAAATTTGGCAATATGCTCTTTACCTTCACGCCAAATACGTAAAACCAACCAATCAGACAAAGCGTTAACCACAGAAACACCAACACCGTGCAAACCGCCGGAAACCTTATATGAGTTATTATCAAACTTACCGCCGGAGTGTAATTCGGTCATAATAACTTCTGCCGCAGAGATCCCCTCTTCTTTGTGCATACCGACAGGAATACCACGACCATTATCTCGAATGGTGGCGGATCCGTCCGGATTTAAAATAACTTCAGTCTTATCGCAATATCCGGCCAAAGCCTCATCGATAGCATTATCCAAAACCTCATAAATCATATGATGAAGACCGGAACCGTCATCTGTATCGCCGATATACATACCGGGGCGTTTGCGAACGGCATCCAGACCTTTCAAAACCTTAATTGAATCTGCATTATATTCAGATTCTTCCTTTTGAATTTCTTCGTTTGTCATATCACTCATTATTGTGTCCTTAATTACGCTTTAATTGCATTGAATAATATAACAATATCCTAAAATCGCCAAGCAATAATATAAAAAAATCCCGCTTTTTGTGGACAATTACGCTTGTTTTTTATTGATTTTTAAAATCTGGACAAAATAGCGTTAATATGCTATTCTTTAAGAAAAATTGACAACGAAAAGGTGTTGTTTCTATGAAAAAAATTGTTATTGCCAGCCAAAACGGCATCAACCCTAAATATAAAAAATGGGCACGTGAAGCAACGGCTGAAATTTTATCTCTTTTTCCTGAATATAAAAATTCTTTTACGATAGAATTTAGAGACGATACCAATTCGCCACACAAAGAAATATCTCAAACAGAATATGATAATCTGCCTGATGACAATCATAAGCTGCAGTTTGTTAAAACAGCCAGAGGAACATGGCTGGTTCCTTATGAATCAATGGAATGGTTTGTTGAACAGGCAACAAAACCTAACCGCAGAAACGGCTCAGATGCTGTCGATGTCTCAATTTTAGCCGGTTTGCAAAAAGCCAGAATTGAACAAAAAGCCAAAGATGAAATTGTTGTCAGTTTGCTGAACGGTAGATTTTCTCCGGCTTGTTTCGGTTATACTTTAGGCGATGCCATAAATGCAGCCAGTGTGGCAATATCTTTGGATAATTGTCAGGACGAAGAATTTTTTAAAACAATTTTAATGCATGAATTCGGTCATGTTTTTAATGCCACGCATCAACAAAGAAGCAATGTGCATTATGATCCCGCATTAGGTCCGCACTGCACAAATGACGATTGTATTATGGGCGAAAGAGATTACCATCGCTTATCTCAAGAACGCCTTGATCGTAAAAACCAAAACAGACCGCCGTTTTGTAATGAATGTATCGAAGAAATGCGTCGTTACATGGAACGTATGCCGGAATTATCTCGTGAATTAAATGTTGAAAACAGAAATACGCCTTCTTTGCCTGAACTGCCTCATAATGACGACAGTTGGAAAAATGATTTTAGAGTTTTCTATCAAAATATTGCCAACAGAGACGGCTTTGTTTATGAAGAAGACGAGCAAACCCATAATTATTTGGCAAATATTAAAAGAACGGACGGTTCCGCTCTTAATATTGAGGCCAACAACGAATATAATATCGCTCTGGGTGCTACAGATGCCGACGGAAAAAGCGATTATCCTAAAATCAGCGATTTTGAAGATGTTATAGCCCTCGCCCGCAAGAAAAAAGCAGGAATCAATTTTGGAAAAGATAACGATAATGAATATAACGCACGTTTGCTTATCGCTTGTCTGGAAGCAACGCCTAAAATCTCTATAAGTAATAAACCTATTGTAAATGAAGAATTTTTAGCTTCTTTACAACCTGCAACAAAAGCGCGTTTATTGACTGCAATGCAACGGCAACAACAAAATCAAAATAATCCTTCTCCCTCACCTTCTCCGACACCAACACCGAGCCCTGCACCGGCTCCACAACCTGTTCCGTCGGATCCTTTTGAAGCGGCGATGGCTGCGCGAACCACAGAACTTTCACGTTTGGCAACACTGGGGTCGATAACACCTCAGGAAACGGCTGAATTGAATATGCTGAAACTCTACAAACAGCATGATGAAGAATTAAAAAAAGCAGAAAAAAGAACAGGCTCTCAAGATCCAAGATTTGCCGAACATCAACAAAAAAGCGGTTTGTCTGTTGAAAATTATTACTATTCCTCTCCCTCTCGCAAAAGCGATGCCGCATGGAAGCTTCATTTAGACGTTGTTCCGAACAGAAATCATCCGGCAACAAAAGATGTTTCTGAATTTTTGGAGCAACTGGAAGTGGAGCATAAAATAGCTCATGGCGGTGAAAACGGAAAAGGGATGACAATTTATGTCGGCGGTTATGAAGATGCAAAACGGTTATCCAGAGAAATAAATATGCGTTTTGGTCGAAAAATATCCAGACCTCCCGTTTATACAGATCAGGCAAACTCTGAAATCATGTTTAATCCCGTTACCAGCGGACGTTTTTATTTGCAATCTATTTTTGAAACGCAATATCCGCACACGTTTGTTCGCGGTATTACGCCGTCAACAGTCGCTCGTCCCGTACAAGACGATACGGAAGCCGTTATCTTTGCTTTTGCGCAAAAGGAAGGTGTTTTTGATGCGACAAAACAGCTTAAGGATGTTGATGCTTTTCGTAATCCGAATATTCATGATCAATTTGTTTTCAGTAATCTGGAAGCCTATTGCGCGCATAAACTCTACAGCAAACATTTAGGACGTTATTATGACGGCAATCGACCGGAAGAATTGGAACAAAAATTATTCAACGGCGCTTTGCCGGATATCGGCTCTCCGGAAAGGGCAAAATGGGACAAGGTGGCTGATGCTCATATTCGCAAGATAGAAAATGATCATCCGGATAAAATCCGTAAAATGAAAACTTTGAAGAGAAATTACACAAGAATTGATTTCAGCAAGGTTCCGCCGCTGCCGCAAAGACAAAACAATAACGGACACGGGCGATCTTAATCTATTCCACCATATTAATCAGGCGTTCAAGATTTTCGCGCTCATTTTGGTTATAACCGCTGAATTCTTCTTTAATTTTGCTTTTTGTTTGTGATTTAGAAGTTTCCGGCGTTTTATTGTTTGTTTTACTCTCGACTTTAGGCTGTGCCAGTCGTTCAAACAAAGCGTCTGCCTCCATATCTTTTGCCTTCTTTTCTTCGGCGTCTTTTTCATCTTTACTTTGAGTCATCTCAGTGGTTTTTTTCTTGATGATATCAAGCGTTTCCTGCGGAATGAGATTTTCAATCGGCTTCGCAAAATCTCCGGCAATATTAAAATACTTTGATTTTTGCAAAACTTCAGGCTGTTTATTGTGCGGCATAATCCAATTAACTAAAATATTAATCAAAATTATCAATAAAAAAGCGCGCATAATGCCAAAAAACAAGCCCAAAAAACGATCTAAACCGTTTAACTTGCTGGTTCTGATTTTTCCGATTAAATGATCTGTCAATAAAATCCAGATAACCATAAATAAAATCAAAATAAACAATGCGCTTACAATACCGGCAACCAAACCGCTGTCTATATATTGTTTGGTTAACGGTGTAAAAATCGGAAGCAGCCAAATTACGGCAAAGCCGCTTAATACCCAGCCGACAATACTTAAAACTTCTTTTACAAAACCACGGCTCAAAGCAATAAGCGCCGAAATTGCCAAAATGATTAAAATAACCACATCAAGATTATTAAGCCCTGTCATTTCTCTTTCCTAATTAAACCAATTTATCAGCCGTTGAACATTGCCGATTTCATATAAATTCATATCGTAATTGTTTGTTTTTTTATCTTTATTATGTGTCGGAGGCACAATAGCATTAGCAAATCCAAGCTTATGCGCCTCTTTTAATCGAGAATTAGGTTGCCCCACAGCCCTGATTTCTCCGGATAAACCAATTTCACCAAAAATAACCGCATCTGCAGGTAATGGTTTATTCGTTAAAGAAGAAATTACAGCCATCGCAACTGCCAAATCAGCCGCAGGTTCTGAGATTTTTAGACCTCCGGCAATATTTAAATAAACATCCTGAGAGCATAAGTTCATGCCGCAGCGTGCTTCCAATACGGCTAAAACCATTGATAACCTGTTACTGTCCCAGCCGACAACGGCGCGTTTAGGACTTGCATATCCGGTCGGACTAACCAAAGCTTGAATTTCAACCAAAACGGGACGAGAACCTTCTATTCCGGCAAAAACGCAAGAACCGGAGATATTTCCCTGTCTCTCGGCTAAGAAAAGAGCCGAAGGGTTTTCAACCTCAACCAAACCCTGATCTTGCATCTCAAAAACACCAATTTCATCTGTTGCGCCATAACGGTTTTTTACAGCACGTAAAATGCGGAAATGATGTCCGCGTTCGCCTTCAAAATACAATACGGTGTCCACCATATGTTCCAAAACTCGAGGACCGGCGATGGAACCTTGTTTGGTTACATGTCCTACTAAAAATAAAACAAAGCCCTTCTTCTTGGCCAATTTTATCAATTCGTATGCGCAAGCGCGCACTTGTGCCACACTTCCTGGTGTTGATTCAACTTCTTCCAAATACATGGTTTGGATAGAATCAATAATAACAACAGCCGCTTTTGACTTTTCGAGCGTTGTGATAATATCTTTTACATCTGTTGCACTGGCTAATTTTACGGGAGATTGTTCAAGCTTAAGGCGTTTTGCTCTAATGCGCACCTGATCAATCGCTTCTTCTCCTGAAATATAATAACACTCGGGATTGCCTTCTAAATTAGAAATTTTGGCACAGGTTTGTAATAAGAGTGTTGATTTACCAATACCCGGATCGCCACCGACTAAAATAACAGAACCGGGAACAAGTCCTCCACCGCTGACACGATCCAGCTCTTTAATCCCGGTTTCTAAACGAGCCAATTTTTCTTGTGCGCCACTTAGCGCAACAAATTCAAGCATATTTCCTTTATGTTTCGGTGCAATATTCGAAAAACCCTCTCCACCGGATTTTTCCTCAACAATTGTGTTCCATCCACCGCAAGAATCGCATTTACCCTGCCATTTAGGATAAACGGCACCACATTCCTGACAAACAAATTCAACAATGCTCTTTTTTGCCAACGTTATACCTCTACTTTTATCGGACCTTTTGAACTACCGTCAATAAATTGGCGAATATAAGGGTTATCGGTTTTATCCATTTCTTTAACCGTTCCCATCCAGATAAGTTTTCCTTTGTAGAGCATAGCAATTTTATCTGCAATTTTACGAGCAGACGCCATATCATGTGTAATAGTCAAAGCTGTTGCTCCTAAACCTTTCACAGATTCAATAATTAAATCATTAATCACGTCAGACATGATCGGGTCTAATCCGGTTGTCGGTTCATCAAAAAAGATAATTTCCGGACGCGTGGCTATTGCGCGAGCCAAGCCGACACGTTTTTGCATACCGCCGGAGAGTTCTGACGGAGACAGATCTGCAACATCCGGCGCAAGTCCGACTTGACGCAAAACACGAATAGCTTCCGTTTTGGCTTGTTTACGCGGCATTTTTTGATTTTCGATCAA